>NZ_CP085256.1:3426161-3737631 GCF_044790185.1 Oceanobacillus kapialis | reverse complement strand
AGTGGTTATTCACTCCTTCCTGGATTTATATCATGACAGAAAAAGCCTCTCTCAATCATAAAGATGGACAGGCATTCATTCATAAAAAAACCTTTTAATCGGCTTTGATTAGGCATGCTGTAGAAAGCATTATAGAAAGTAGCTTGTGGATAGTTTAGCACAGTATATAAATGAATAAAAAATATTTATAAACGTTATTAACATTTCTGTGGATAACGTTGTAAAGAAGGGTGTGAATGAATATCCACAAGTTATCCACACTTTGTGAATAACTTTGAAGGCTCAAAACGATTTACACAAGTTAAACACAATTATAATATCAAAAAAAGACTTGCTGTGCAATGTTATTTCGACATTTATCCACAAGTCCCAAACCTTGTAGACAATCTTTGTCCACATCGCTATATTTTGTGGTTTTCCTGTCGATATGTGTTGTGGATAGTATTTTTTTGTCAGATTTACGTAAACAATAGACTGTGGATAGTTTAGCGAACGAATATAAAGGTGGAAAAAGAATTGTGTCGAAGCTCTAGTTTTGAAGAGGCAAGTTGGAATAAATGTTTATTCTATTACTAAAAATGTAGGTGATTTTTATAAAGTAAAGATCCCTTTAAGAAAAAGAGAAAGTGGTTCTCACGAAAAAGGAAGTTGACAGAAGGGATGGTTATTACTTATAATTACAAAGACTGTCTATGAATAGATTTTTTAAACAGGATATTTCATCCCTTGGGGAGGTGCATTATAAATGAAAAGAACGTTTCAACCAAATAACCGTAAACGCAAAAAGGTACATGGCTTTCGTACGCGTATGAGTACTAAAAACGGACGTAAAGTTCTAGCTCGTCGTCGTCGTAAAGGAAGAAAAGTATTATCTGCATAGGCCGCTGAAAAGTCAGTGGTCTTTTTTCACATCAAGAAAGTATGGGAATATGCTAGATTGGTGAAAAGTTAGGAAGGATCCAATGGTGTTTAGCCAGGGGGTCCGTTACATAGAATATGAAGGACAAGCTGGATATGTAGTGTTATAAAGGTGATCATGAATGAAAAAAGAGTATCGTATTAAAAAGAATGAAGAATTCCAAGAAACATTTAAGCGTGGAAAGTCCTTTGCAAATAGACAGCTTGTCATCTATTATCTAGAAAAAAAGGATCAAGAGCATTATCGTGTAGGTCTTTCAGTAGGAAAGAAAATAGGCAATGCCGTTACGAGAAATCGTATTAAGCGCTATTTACGCCAAGCTTTCCAGGAGATGGAGCATCGGATTAAATATCCGCATGATATTGTAATTATTGCACGACAACAAACAAAACAAATGACCTATGAAGAAATAAAGAAAAGCTTGAATCATTTGTTGTATAAAGAACAACTTCTAAAAAAATAACGTAACTATATAGATTCCAATATGATTTTTAGATAGAATACATATAGGATAAACTGTATAAGGCTTATGTTAAGCGTTTGCTTTTCATATAGTTAGGAGGAAACATTTTGCGGAAAAAATATTTACTGCTTGTGACACTAGTAATGTTGCTGGCAATTCTTTCGGGTTGTACAGAGGTTAATCAACCAATCACACCTGAAAGTGAAGGGTTTTGGAATAGTTATTTCGTTTATCCATTATCCCAGGTTATTGTCTATTTTGCTGAGTTATTCAACGAGAACTACGGCCTTTCTATCGTGATCGTAACAATTTTAGCACGATTAATTCTTGTACCATTAAACGTAAAACAGTTAAAAAGCTCAAAGGCGATGCAAGATATTCAGCCAGAGCTTAAAGAAATACAGAAGAAGTACAGCTCTAAGGATGCGAATACGCAACAACAATTGCAACAAGAAACGATGGCATTATTTCAAAAGCATGGCGTTAATCCGCTTGCCGGGTGTTTGCCTATTTTTATTCAAATGCCGATTTTGCTTGCCATGTACCATGCGATTATGCGTACAGAAGAGATTAGTTCACACAGTTTCTTATGGTTTGAGCTAGGTTCTCCGGATCCGATCTTCTTATTACCATTAATTGCAGGTGGCGCAACATTTATCCAGCAAAAGCTTATGATGGCTGGAAGCCCTGCAGCAAATAACCCACAAATGACGGTTATGCTATATGTAATGCCGATTATGATTGGTGTGTTTGCTATTTTCTTCCCAGCAGCACTAGCATTATACTGGGTTGTAGGGAATATCTTTATGGTTGTTCAAACTATTTTTATCCGTAAACCAATGATGAAAGATGTAGTTGGAGGAGACAAAAAGTGAGAGAAATAACTGCGAGTGGACAAACAGTTGAAGAAGCGGTCCAGTCAGCATTAGAGCAGTTAAACACCACAAAGGATCAAGTAAATATTGAAATAATAGATGAAGGCAAAAAAGGTTTGCTTGGTCTGTTTGGATCGAAACGTGCTTTCGTAAAAGTAACGTTAGCAAAAAACAAAGTGGAAGAAACAAAAGTATATCTTAAACAAGTGATTAAAAACATGAACGTAGAAGCGGACGTTACGATGGATGTCGTGGGGAATCACGTTAATTTTGAATTGAGCGGTGAAAACATTGCGGTATTAATCGGCAAACGTGGCCAAACTTTAAATGCCCTACAATATCTGCTCCACCTGGCAATAAATAAAGATGGTGAGCAGTTTTATACAGTATCCCTTGATGCAGAGGGATACCGCCAGCGCAGAAAAGACACATTAGAATCGCTTGCCACAAAAATGGCCGATAAGGCAGTGCGTTTAAATAAAAAAGTAGCACTAGAGCCGATGCCGGCCTTTGAACGTAAAATTATTCATAGCGCTCTACAGAATAATAAGGGAATCTCCACCTACTCAGATGGGGTAGAACCACATCGCCACATCGTGATCAAGCCTTAAAAACAGCATGATAATAACGCCGTTTCATGATCAACAGCAGTGTATTAAAAATATAGAAGAATCCGCTTGGTTTTCAAAATGAGAGCCAAGCGGATTTTTTTATGTTCTCTACCTTTATCCACAAACCTACTGCAGTAACGAAATATTTTTATACATTATACACATGTGGATAAAACGATCGTTAGGTGAGATAAAAAACTACTGTGGATAACTTTATTTTTGAATGAAGGTGTGTTATTCTATTAAGTTAGTGGCGATAAAAATATAATTCGTTATTAATATAGATAAAAGTATGTTTCTGGAGGTGACATGTAGTGGAGACAGATACAATTACAGCAATATCCACACCTATTGGCGAAGGGGCGATTGCCATTGTCAGGCTAAGCGGTCCTGAGGCAATCTCCATTACGGAGCAAATATATAAAGGGAAAAGCTTAAACGAGGCAGATTCCCATACGATACACTATGGAAAGATTCTGGACCCGCAAACAAATGAGGTTGCAGAAGAAGTAATGGTAACCTTAATGCGAGGGCCAAAGACCTTTACGCGAGAAGATGTAGTCGAGATTAACTGCCATGGTGGTATGGTCGCAGTAAACCGTGTGCTGGAAATCATCTTAAGTAAAGGCGCTCGTCTTGCAGAGCCTGGAGAGTTTACTAAACGTGCCTTTTTAAATGGCCGCATTGATCTTTCCCAGGCAGAAGCAGTAATGGATCTTATTAGAGCGAAGACAGACAAAGCGATGTCGGTCGCGTTGAAACAGATGGATGGAAGACTGTCTGGATTGATCCAAACATTGCGTCAGGATTTACTGGAAACAGTCGCACATGTGGAAGTGAACATCGACTATCCAGAGTATGATGATGTAGAGGAAATGTCTCATGGTGTGATGCGTGAGAAAACGAAAGAGGTGCATCGGGAAATTGAGAGCCTCTTACAGGTTGCCCAGCAAGGTAAGATATTACGAGAAGGGCTGGCGACCGCGATAATAGGCCGACCTAATGTTGGGAAGTCTTCGTTAATGAATGCATTGGTACAGGAAAATAAGGCGATTGTGACCGAAATCCCTGGAACCACAAGAGATATTATAGAGGAATATGTGAATGTACGCGGCGTTCCTTTGCGTCTTGTTGATACAGCAGGGATCAGGGAAACAGAAGATATTGTAGAGAAGATAGGGGTAGAGCGATCTCGAAAAGTTTTAAAAGAGTCTGACCTTATCTTATTTGTTTTAAACCATAATGAAAAACTGTCCGAAGAAGACGAAAAGCTTTTTGAAGCAATTCAAGGACTTGAATATATTGTTATTATCAATAAAACCGATCTGGAGCAAAACTTAGACCTCGATAGAGTAAAAGAGCTCGCGGAAGGTAATCCCATTGTAACTACCTCTTTGCTGGAGGAAGCAGGAATTGACAAGCTTGAACAAGCTATTGCAGAAACGTTCTTTTCCGGTGAAATTGATACTGGTGATTTAACCTATGTATCGAATATCCGCCATATCCAGCTTTTGAAACAGGCAAAGGAAGCATTAGAAGATGCCATGCAGGGCTTGGAAATGGAGATGCCGCTTGATATTGTACAAATAGATGTCACGAGGACGTGGGAATTTTTAGGTGAAATTATTGGGGATACGGCTAGCGATAGCTTAATTGATCAGTTATTTTCACAGTTCTGTTTAGGAAAATAAAACGCTCAAGTTTTTTAAAATAAGTACGTTAAATAATAGGAAGGATGAAAAACAATGACATACGATGCTGGGCATTATGATGTAATCGTAATTGGTGCGGGGCATGCTGGTGTGGAAGCAGGATTAGCTTCAGCGCGAATGGGCGCGAAAACACTTATGCTGACACTTAATTTGGATATGATCGCGTTTATGCCGTGTAACCCATCCATCGGTGGTCCGGCCAAAGGGATTGTCGTACGTGAGATAGATGCCCTTGGCGGTGTAATGGGGAAGGTTATCGATAAAAACCATATCCAAATGCGTATGCTGAATACAGGGAAAGGCCCTGCTGTTCAAGCGTTACGAGCACAAGCCGATAAACCATTATATATAAAAGATATGAAAGGCATTATCGAAAATCAAGAAAACCTTACGCTAAGACAAGGTATGGTAAATGAATTAATTGTTGAAGACGGGGTATGTAAAGGAGTAATTACCGAATCTAAAGCAGCTTATAGCGCTGAAACGGTAATTATTACGACAGGTACGTTTATGCGCGGAAAAGTACTCATGGGAGATTTGGAATATGAAAGTGGTCCAAACAACCAACGAGTATCTGTTAAGCTTTCCGAGCATTTGGAAGAGCTGGGCTTTGAGCTGACCCGTTTCAAAACAGGAACGCCTCCACGTGTGAACAGTCATACAATTGACTATTCGCAAACAGAAATTCAACCAGGGGATGAGAAGCCACAAAGCTTTTCTTATGAAACAACCGAGTATATTACAGATCAAATCCCGTGCTGGTTAACCTATACCAATGAATTCACACATGAAATCATTAACGAGAATCTCTCGCTATCTGCTATGTATTCAGGTATGAAACGTGGTACAGGACCAAGATACTGTCCGTCCATTGAAGATAAAATTGTCCGTTTCAATGATAAACCACGTCATCAAATTTTCTTAGAGCCAGAAGGTAGAGATACAGAAGAGGTTTACGTGCAAGGATTGTCCACATCACTACCTGAATCCATTCAACACGACATGGTACGAAGTGTAAAAGGGCTGGAAAATGCAGAAATTATGCGTGCAGGATATGCCATTGAATATGATGCAGTTGTTCCAACACAGCTATGGCCAACATTGGAAACAAAAAAAATCCCTGGACTTTATACAGCAGGACAAATTAACGGTACTTCCGGTTATGAAGAAGCTGCTGCTCAAGGTATCATGGCAGGAATTAACGCTGCTGCAAAAGTACTTGGTAAAGAACCGGTTATTTTAGATCGTTCTCAAGCTTATATCGGCGTCCTTATTGATGATCTTGTAACAAAAGGAACAAACGAACCATATCGTCTGCTAACCTCTCGTGCGGAATATCGTCTCTTGCTTCGTCATGATAATGCAGATCTTCGTTTGACTGATATTGGGTATGAACTTGGAATGATCTCTGAAGCGCGTTACCAAAAATTCCAAGACAAAAAGAGATTGGTCGAGGAAGAAAAGAAACGCTTGAATAAGCTGATCATTAAACCAATTGAAGCTGTTAATCAAGTAATGGAAGATGCAGGGGCGACACCATTAAAAGAAGCGGTAAAAGCATATGACTTACTAAAAAGACCAGAGCTTTCTTACAATATCCTTGAACAAATGATAGATTCTAACCCGGATCTTTCCGAAGAGGTAAAAGAACAGGTTGCGATTCAAATTAAGTATGAAGGGTATATTAAAAAGGCGTATGAGCAAGTTGCCAGAATGCTGAAAATGGAAGATAAAAAGATCCCTGCTGACATTGATTACGATGATATTGGCGGAATTGCAACAGAAGCGAAAGAAAAGCTTAAAAAGGTCCGTCCATTATCAGTTGGTCAGGCATCGCGAATCTCTGGTGTAAACCCAGCAGATGTTTCGATCTTACTTGTTTACATTGAGCAAGGAAATATTGCGAGAATGGCTTAAGCTATCTTTTAAAAAATAATTGGGCGCTCACCATAGCGCTCTTATATGATAGCGGGAATAAGGCTTATAACCATGCCTTTTCCCGCATCCTTTTACATAACCGTAAAACGAAATAAAGGAGATTCCACCATATGATTCCAGAAGAATTTGCACATGCCTTGGAGGAAAAGGGAATAGAGCTTACTGCATACCAACGTGAGCAGTTTGCTACCTATTTCAAGACTTTAACGGAATGGAATGAAAAAATAAATTTGACAGCGCTGACAGCGGAAACCGATGTTTATTTAAAGCATTTTTACGATTCCATTTCTGCTGCTTTTTATTTCGATTTCAAGGGTCCTTTGCATGTGTGTGATATAGGTGCAGGTGCAGGTTTTCCAAGCATCCCTTTAAAGATCTGTTTCCCAGAGTTAAAAGTAACGATCGTTGACTCTTTACAAAAACGTATTGGATTTTTAAACCATTTAGCAACACAGCTTGAACTTCGTGATGTAGCATTCTACCATGACAGGGCCGAAACTTTTGGAAAAAATAGTAAATTCCGCGAAAGTTTTGATATTGTTACAGCTAGAGCAGTTGCGAGAATGTCTGTGTTAAGTGAACTGTGTCTGCCGCTAGTGAAAAAGGGTGGCGTCTTTATTGCGATGAAGGGATCCCAGGTTAAAGATGAACTTTCTAATGGGATTGCTGCTATCGAGTTAATGGGCGGGAAAACTTCGGACACGTTTACCTTTACACTTCCGAAAGAAGAAAGTGAACGCTCCATTGTTATCGTGGACAAAGTAAGGAAGACACCGAAGAAGTATCCGAGAAAACCAGGTACACCGAATAAGGAGCCTATTGAGTAAATTTAAAATTCCATAGAATAAGACTGTTATGGATACAATTGTTTACTTTATCGGTCTTTATTATGGTAAAATAGAAGGAGGAGCCTTACTAACGAATTGGAACACTTTCTAGTCCTTTGCTCGTAATTAACTGATGCTCTACTT
This sequence comes from Oceanobacillus kapialis, assembly GCF_044790185.1. GTDB lineage: Bacteria > Bacillota > Bacilli > Bacillales > Amphibacillaceae > Oceanobacillus_B > Oceanobacillus_B kapialis. The sequence continues at coordinate 3,730,142 of NZ_CP085256.1, read as the reverse complement.
ACTAGGGACAAGTTGTGACATTCAAAATGTTTCACGTGAAACATTGATTCTATAATGTATGTAGACAGACAGAAACGGCCACGCCCAGCTCCAGCGCCTGAATATGTGTGCGCTTTTGTACATAGATTTTGATAGTTCCAGATAAAGAGAAACGTAGATGGACTCTTACCGTTTTTCAAACAAGTAAACAAAAGGTGGTGTCTGATGATGGTAAAGCCTTTTAATAAAATTTTTGGTTTAGGGGACAAGCCCGCTTCTGGCTCTGAACCAGAAGTAGAAGCCTATCATCCGGATGAAGTGGTTCAACTTCCAGTTAGTGATATTGAGCCCAATCGTTATCAACCAAGAAGTATATTTAAAGAAGAGAAAATAAAAGAACTTGCTCAAACCATTAATACACATGGCATGATCCAACCGATTGTGGTGCGTAAGTTAGAAGAGGAAGAGGGCAAGTACGAGTTAATCGCCGGGGAAAGGCGTTGGCGGGCGGTACAGTCATTAGGATGGGAAACAGTCTCGGCAATAGTTCGGGAAATGACCAACACGGAAACTGCTTCTGTTGCATTAATAGAGAACTTGCAACGTGAGGAATTGACGGTTATAGAAGAAGCAAAAGCTTATGCGCAACTGCTAGAGCTACATTCCTTAACACAGGAAGCATTAGCACAACGCCTAGGAAAAAACCAATCCACTATTGCCAATAAACTTCGTTTGCTGAAGCTTCCAGAAGAGGTACAAGAGGCCTTGCTCGACAAAATGATTACAGAACGTCATGCGAGGGCATTAATAAAGTTAAAAGATCCGGAGAAACAGCTTCAACTATTAAAAGACATTCTTGAGAACGAATTGAATGTGAAGCAAACAGAAGAGCGGATAGCAAAGATAAATGAACCAAAGGAAGCGCCGCCTAAGAAAAAAGCAACTTTAAAAGGCATTAGCAAAGATATTCGGATTGCGATGAACACCATTAGGCAATCATTGAATATGGTTTCCGATACAGGAGTCGAAGTAGAGTCTAATGAACAGGAAATGGATGACTATTATCAAATAACAATTAAAATACCGAAACAGAAATAATAATTTTCTTCCTTGCTTAATTCGATGAACTTAAGCTATGTAACGGTTTGAAGTTTCCGGTTTATTTTTAAACATTGCATACCCATCTTAAAGGAGATGGGTATTTTTCTCATCATCCTTCCATTAGATGGCTACATTCTTCAACAATATTCTCCTCTTTCTTCTCCTGCTAATTACAAATTCTTAACAAAAATGAATTTAAGTCGTCCTTTTTTCGGAATTAATGATAAAATAAAAAGTATATCGTTAGGTAGGTGTCAACATGGGAAAAATAATCTCCATCGCAAATCAAAAAGGTGGCGTAGGGAAGACAACTTCGTCTGTTAATTTAAGTGCATGCCTTGCTAATTTAGGAAATAGAGTGTTACTTGTCGATACAGATCCACAAGGAAATGCAACAAGCGGGGTAGGTGTAAACAAAGCAGATGTAAAGCACTGTATCTATAACGTGTTAGTAGAAGATATGCCTGCTGAAGAAGTTTGCATTCCCACTAGCGTAAACAACTTAGATATAATACCTGCAACAATTCAGCTTGCCGGAGCAGAAATTGAACTTGTTCCGACGATTTCACGGGAAATTCGCTTAAAAAAATCATTGGAAAGCCTTAAAGATTCCTATGATTATATTTTGATCGACTGCCCACCATCATTAGGTTTATTAACACTCAATGCCTTAACGTCGTCAGATACAGTGTTAATTCCGGTGCAATGTGAATATTACGCTCTAGAGGGCTTAAGCCAATTACTAAACACAATTCGTCTTGTTCAGAAGCATTTAAATAAACATCTTATGATTGAAGGCGTGCTATTGACCATGCTGGATGCGCGGACAAATTTAGGTATTCAAGTAATAGAAGAAGTGAAGAAATACTTCCAAGATAAAGTCTATCAAACTGTTATTCCACGAAATGTTAGATTAGGAGAAGCTCCAAGTCATGGACAGCCGATTATTACGTATGATCCTAGATCACGAGGTGCTGAAGTATATCTTGAATTAGCGAAGGAAGTGATGGCCAATGGCGAGAGGGTTAGGTAAAGGGATAAATGCTTTCTTTCCGGAGATAGAAGAACAGTCTGATGAAAAAGTAGAAGAAATTGCTATTACAGAATGCAGGCCGAATCCATATCAGCCACGGAAAACATTTCACGCAGATGCGATTGAAGAGCTAAAAGAATCTATTTTAGAATATGGGATTATACAGCCTCTTATTGTCCGGAAAAGTATAAAAGGCTACGAAATTGTAGTAGGGGAAAGAAGATTCCGTGCTGCAAAAGAAGCTGGCTTAAAAACCATTCCAGTAGTGATTAAAGAGCTTTCTGATGAAAGAATGATGGAGCTGGCATTATTAGAAAACCTGCAGCGGGAAGATTTAACGCCAATTGAAGAAGCACATGCTTATACAAATTTAATGTCAGAATTAAAAATTACCCAAGAAGAGCTTTCCAAGAGGTTAGGGAAAAGCAGATCGCATATCGCAAATATTGTTCGATTACTCTCATTGCCTGAGCCGATAATAGCGTACATTAACAATGGTGAAATTTCGATGGGACATGGAAGAGCTTTGCTTGGCTTAAAGGATAAAACAAAAGTTGTTCCCCTTGTAAATAAAGTACGCAATGAAAAATTGAATGTTCGACAAGTGGAACAGCTTATTATGCAATTAAATGAAAAGCCAGTGAAAAAGGAAATTGAAAAACCTAAAAAGGATGTATTCCTTCAGGAGAGAGAATCCTTTTTACGAGACCGTTTTGGAACAGCAGTAACGATTCAACGCGGGAAAAGAAAAGGTAAAATTGAGATTGAATTTTATACAGATGACGATTTACAGCGGATTATTGATGTATTAGAAGATTAAAGAAAAGACTGGCGTGCTATACCGTCAGTCTTTTGCTATGAGCATTGTTTCACGTGAAACAATTATGACAAAAAGAGATTACATACTGGAGAGGTAGCAATGGTTTTATATGGAACATTAGTAAATGGTGCACTCATCATTATTGGAAGTATATTAGGGCTTTTCTTTACCAAAATTCCCGAGCGATACAAAGAAACCGTTATGCATGGCATTGGGTTAGCTGTTTTACTCATCGGTTTACAGATGGCTTTTTCGACAGAAGTGATTATAATTGTGCTATTAAGTCTACTATCAGGTGCCATTATAGGTGAATTTTTAAGACTGGAAGAATTCTTAAATCGTCTTGGTAACTGGATTGGCAGTAAGTTTACAACCAAAAATGAGGACATAAGTGTAGCACAAGGCTTTGTGACAGCTTCGCTTATTTTTGTAATTGGTGCAATGTCGATACTTGGTGCATTGGATAGTGGAATACGTGGCGACCATGAAGTCCTTATAACCAAGGGAATACTTGATGGATTTGTGGCACTAGTGCTAACGACCACGCTCGGATTTGGAGTTATCCTTTCTGCTATCCCTGTAGTGCTTTACCAAGGGGCAATTGCTTTACTTGCCACTCAAATAGAAAAGTGGCTGCCAGAGGCTTTTCTTAATGGTCTCATTATCGAGTTGACTGCGGTTGGCGGTTTATTGATCGTTGCGATCGGTTTAAACCTCCTAAAAATAATAAACATTCGAATTGGAAACCTCCTCCCTGCTATCGTGACGGTAGGACTAATCTATTCTGTTTATTATCTTTTTTAAATACAAATTGGTGATCCTTAAAAAGGGTTTTAACGTGCAAGAAAACAACGAGCGGAAAACTCGTTGTTTTTTTATTCCGTCTTAACTGGCAGGAAGACACACTTCAAGAATGTGGTAAGAAATCAAGGAATTCTAAGTGGGGGACAAAAGGGACCCCACCACATGTTAGTTCAACTTTATGCATTCTTTCTAAAATAATTAATTTGTCGGTGCGGAGCTGTTTAGATCTTTGTTAAACCGCAAAACAACAGATGGACGTTGTTGGTTGAATGCCATGCGCTGATCAATATGATCCAGTACACCAGCTACTTTTGTTGCCATGTCCATAACAACTGATAATCGAGTGTTTTGTAAGACGGAATGCTCCATAAAACCACTCACATTCACAACACCTGTTATATGTACATGTCCAATGTCTGGCAGAGGCTTATTTAAAGCAGCTCCTGGCTTAATAGGACCTGTCCCTGAGATAATGTGACCAACAGAAGTATTCTTCCCCAGACAGGCGTCTACGGCGATTATAAAGGGGTTCAAATGCCGGGTGTTAATATGTTCAATATACTCTTGAAGGTTAGTCGCATGAACTGGATCGTGAAGGGTTCCATATACCGTCATATGTTTTGGCCTCTTTTCAGAAAACAGGGTGCCGATAAGAGGTCCAAGCGAATCTCCCGTGGAGCGATCTGTCCCAATACATACAAGAACGTAATCTCGCGGGATTACTGGGAGCCATGAAATAATCTTTTCACTCATAACCGAATATAATTCTGGGTCTGTGTGATGCATGCGAAAATTTTCTTTATTAGGGCTGATCCGATTTTTTAGATTCATAGCTTATCCTCCAAATACATATTGGTATAGTATACGGAAAATTTAAGAAATCTATACATACATTATGGATATATGGGGGATAAAACATGCGAGCAGGTATAAAGTGGATGTTTTTAATAATTGGGACGACAATTGGAGCAGGCTATGCTTCAGGAAGAGAGCTATGGCAATTTTTTGGCCATGAAAGTGGACTAGCTATTTTACTGTTTGCAGTATTTTTCTCCCTATCATGTTGGGTAATTATGAACCTTAGTTTTAAAAACAAGTCAACACATTATTTGCCGGTACTACGAATCATCGTTGGAAAGCGAATGTCTGGAATATATGATGTCATGATTTTTCTTTACCTTTTTACAACCACGGTTGTCATGATTGCAGGAAGCGGTGCTACTGGCCAAGCGTTTAACTTTCCTTATTGGTGGGGTATAGGGATTATGTTAATGGCATTAATTGCCCTATTTATGAAGGATATTAATGGACTACTATCCATTAACCAGGTCATTCTCCCACCATTACTGGGTGGTTTAGTATTTGTATTGCTTTTGTTTACGATAGATCAAGAGCTCCAACTGTTTTCTCACTGGCGGGAGCAAAGAAATTGGACTGCAGCTTTCCCGTTTACTGCGCTAAACATTTTACCGTTAATTGCAGTTTTAGGTGCAGTTGGTAATAAGGTAAAATCAATAAAAGAAATATGGGTGGCCTGTATTGGTAGTGGGATTTTGCTTGGTAGTATTTCTTACCTTTATAACAATAGTCTGATTCAAATTGCAGACGAGCTGCTCCTCTACGAAATTCCTTTATTTGCCATTCTCCAGCATTACCCTGTACAAATGATTATTTTTATTAGCATCTTACTATGGCTAGCAATTTTTACTACCGCCGCCTCTGGAATACTCGGGATTGTAACACGTATACAAAGCTACTTAAATAAACCATTATGGTTGATTGTCCTGGTCACCTTGGTTACAATGATTCCATTAACAGCATTAGGATTTAGTACATTGGTTAGTTACTTGTACCCCATTTATGGTGTGTTGAATTTATACGTGCTGACCAGATTGTTGCTCTTTCCTTTGTGGTACAAACAAACATAGAAATACTCAGGTAAAACAGCTAGAATAGGAGGAGATGCAGTGAATATCGAAGAAAGACTACAAAATTCTTGGGAATACCTAACGGGTCCAGGTTTATGGATTACAATTGGAGAAGGTGTCCTGCGAATTGTATTAATTATTATCTTAGCCCTTATTATTGTCAGGGTTACCCGAAATCTTGTTGACCGTCTCTTTAAGAGAAGAGAAAGTGGACCCATTCGAATTACAGAACGAAGAGAAAACACGTTAAAGAAATTAATAAAAAACGTAGTAGCGTACATCGTTTATTTTATCGCCATTATTATGGTCTTAGATAATGTTCTAGGATTTAATGTGGGAGCATTACTAGCAGGCGCAGGCGTGGCTGGACTAGCCATTGGATTCGGTGCCCAAAATCTAGTTCGAGATATTATTTCCGGTTTCTTTATTATATTTGAAGATCAATTTTCAGTAGGAGATTATGTCGGTGTCGCTGGTATTGAGGGTACGGTAGAAGAAATAGGCCTTCGTACGACAAAAGTACTTAGCTGGACGGGCGAACTGCATGTGTTGCCAAATGGAAATGTGACACAGGTTATTAACTATTCTGTTCATAATGGTCTCTCTATTGTGGATGTGAACATACCATATGAAAGCAATGTGAATGATGCGGAAAAAGCGATCAATGAAATAGTTGCAACCCTTCCCGATAAATACGACTTTATCGTGGGTGTGCCGGAAATTATCGGCGTGCAAAATCTCGATGTCTCACACTTCTCGATTAGAGTTATCGCGGATACTCTGCCAGGCTTCCAATGGGCTGGCGAACGAAATATCCGAAAAGAACTCCAAGATAAGCTGTATAAGGAAGGAATCGAGATACCTGCTCCACGCATTGTTATGTACTCCGGAGATGAGAAGCAAGGATTACTGGAAAATCGTGAGCGTGGCGAGTAATTTTTCAGTATAATAGAGATAGTAGCTGTATGAGAGAATGAATGAAATGAGGACAAGCAAGCTATCTTTTTAAAAAGGAGAACAGGGAATGGCGGAGAAAGATTTTAATCTACATGATGTCGTGGAAATGAAAAAACCTCATCCATGTGGAGAAAATCGTTGGAAAATCATACGTATGGGAATGGATATCCGAATTAAATGCCTTGGATGTGATCACAGCGTCATGATACCAAGAAGAGATTTTACAAAGAAAATGAAAAAGGTATTGGAGAGAGCAGAGGAGTAATTGAACCCCCTTTATACGGAAAAAGTTTTAAAACGTGTAAAATGGACGATTCTTCTTAAAAAGTGGTATGATGGTAGTAGAAAAAGATAGTGTTGTATAAAATAATAGGGTTTAATACGAAAATAGGCATCCTAAAATGCCTATTTTTGTTTTTTGCCGGCTTGTCAATTGATTATCTACTATCTATAATTAGGATGACTAACACGTTCATATGAATGGAATCCTTAAGGAGTGAAGGTTGTATGGCTTTAACAGCAGGAATTGTCGGACTTCCGAATGTCGGAAAATCTACGTTGTTTAATGCAATTACACAAGCGGGAGCAGAAGCTGCCAACTACCCGTTTGCAACAATTGATCCCAATGTAGGAATTGTGGAAGTACCCGATGAGCGCTTAAATAAATTAACAGAATTAGTAAACCCGAAGAAAACGGTCCCTACTGCATTTGAATTTACAGATATTGCAGGTATTGTAAAAGGTGCTAGCAAAGGAGAAGGACTGGGAAACCAATTCCTTTCCCATATCCGCCAGGTGGATGCAATTTGTCAGGTAGTTCGCTGTTTCCAGGATGATAACATCACGCATGTTTCCGGAAAAATAGATCCAATAGATGACATTGAGATCATTAACTTAGAGCTCATTTTAGCGGATCTCGAAACCGTAAACAAACGTCTTCAGCGCGTGGAAAAGCTGGCAAGACAGAAGGACAAGGATGCTGTCGCAGAACAGGAAGTACTAGCGAAGCTAAAAGACGGTTTGGAAGAGGAAAAGCCTGCCCGTGCCTTAGAATTCTCTGAAGACCATTGGAAAATTGTCAAAGGTCTTCATTTATTAACAGCAAAGCCAACGCTTTATGTGGCGAATGTTAGTGAGGAAGAAGTTGCAGATCCGGACAGCAATGAAAATGTTCAGAAGGTAAGGGAATTTGCAGCAGCGGAAAATGCAGAAGTGATTGTCATTTGTGCTAAAATTGAAGAAGAGATTTCAGAGCTCGACCAGGAAGAAAAAGAAATGTTCTTAGAAGAACTCGGCATTACCGAATCAGGTCTTGATAAGCTTATTAAAGCATCCTATCACTTATTAGGATTAGCTACTTATTTTACTGCAGGGGAGCAGGAAGTGCGTGCTTGGACATTCCGTGAAGGCATGAAAGCACCTCAGGCAGCAGGTATCATTCATACAGACTTTGAAAGAGGCTTTATCCGTGCGGAGACCGTTTCATATGAAGATCTTGTGGCAGCTGGTACAATGGGGCAAGCAAAAGAAAATGGGAAAGTTCGCTTGGAAGGTAAGGAGTACATCGTAAAGGACGGCGATGTGATCCATTTCCGTTTCAATGTTTAATAAAACCGTATAACGAAAAAAGGATCTCTCGAAACCTTGTTATTTCATTTAAGATTTGGTATAATACACTATTGTGAGTAATTATTATTACGATTACTCCTTGCCCTTAGTGAGACTGGCTTCAGGTCGGACAAAAAATAAGGGCCGCTAAGACCAAAAGGAGGTGTAACGGATGAGAAAATACGAAATCATGTACATCATCCGCCCAGACATGGAAGAGGAAGCTCAAACAGCTTTGATTGAGCGTTTCAATGGTATTCTTACAGATAATGGCGCGGAGATTGAAAAAGTTGATGAAAAAGGCAAGAAACGTCTTGCTTATGAAATCAAAGACTATCGTGATGGATATTATGTAGTCATTAATTTCAGCGGTGATGAAAATGCAGTAAATGAATTTGATCGCCTTGCGAAATTCTCTGATGATATTATTCGTCATATTGCAGTTCGAGAAGATGATCAATAATAGGGAGTGGTTCTGATGTTAAATCGTGTCGTACTAGTTGGCAGGTTAACGAAGGATCCTGATTTACGTTATACACCCAACGGAGTGGCTGTAGCCAATTTTACGATTGCAGTTAATCGTCCATTTTCCAATCAGCAAGGCAATCGTGAAGCTGATTTCATTAACTGTGTCGTTTGGAGAAGACCTGCGGAAAACCTTGCGAACTTTATGAAAAAAGGAAGCATGATTGGTGTTGATGGTCGTGTGCAAACACGTACTTTTGACGGCCAGGATGGTAAAACAGTATTTGTAACAGAAATTGTTGCAGATAGTGTTCAATTCTTGGAAACAAAAGGTTCTTCCCAGAACAGAGGGCAAGACAATCCAGGTTTCCAACAACAAAACCGGAACCAAAATCAGTATCAGCCTAATCAGAACCAAAACCAGAATCAAAATCAGGACGACCCATTCCGAAATAATGGGGAGCCTATCGATATATCAGACGATGATTTACCATTCTAGAATGTAAAAAGGAGGGTTATCAATGGCAGCTCGTCGCGGACGCGCAAAGCGTCGTAAAGTGTGTTACTTCACAGCTAATGGAATTACACACATCGATTACAAAGATGTAGATTTGCTAAGACGTTTCATTTCTGAACGCGGAAAAATTCTTCCTCGTCGTGTAACTGGAACTTCTGCAAAATACCAACGTAAATTGACTGTAGCAATTAAACGTGCTCGTACAATGGCATTGTTACCATTCGTAGCAGAGTAATGTTATAAAAAACCTCCAGATTCCGTTTAAGGGTCTGGAGGTTTTTTTGCTATTCCCTGTTAAATCCGTGCTCTTCTAAAATAGTTGCAGCTTCATCACTTTTTAAATACGTAATGAACCTATCTGAATCTGCATGATTCGTACTAATGGTTGTAATTGCTGCTGGGAACTCGATAGGATTGTGGAGCTCGGAATCGACTGGGAAGATCATCTCAACACGGTCCGTTTCTATTACATCGGAATAATAGACAAACCCAGCATCCACTTTTCCTGATTCGATAAATGTTACTACCTGGGCAAGGTCTTTTGCGTATAAGAAGGAATCAGATAAAGGTTCCCAAAGATTAGCGGATTGTAAGGCCTGTTTTGCATAAGTACCGACAGGAGAGGTCTCGGGCTGTCCAAGTACAATTTTATCAAAGGTCCCCTGCTGTAACGCTTCTAGTGATGATATGCTTACATCTTCTCCAGCTGTTCCAGCGAACACCAATTGGTTAGTAGCAAAATTTGTTCTCGAATCTGCGACAATCATCGATTGGTCCGCTAACATATCCATCCATTCCTGGTTACCTGAAATGAATAAATCTACAGGTGCCCCTTGTTGAATTTGCTGAGCAAGCTCTCCCGAGGGCCCGTAATCGACCGTAATGGTAATATAGGGGTTTTCCTCTTCAAATGCCTCTATTACATCTGGTAAAACGTGAGACATGCTGGAGGTCGCTGCTAGTAATAAGTGCGTTTCTTCAGTTGATTTTATAAATGAATCATTGGGGTCGTTCGAGCAAGCGGTTAAACTGACTAAGCCTATTAATAAGATTAAAAAAAGCCTCATAAGAAATAATCCTGCTCCTAACTAAAATGTTTTTGTTCCTACTTCCTTCGTTTCGGATAAATACGAATGATTATATATAGCATGATAAAAATGTACAAGAAAAAAACACCTAATAGAACATCATCTACTGGAATGAGTAAAGCAATAATCATATATAGAATAAACGGAATCGTTGCGATAAATACACTCATTTTCCATAGCAAGGGAAATTGCAGCTTCCGGTCCATTAGTTTTGCAATACCTACTCCTATATAAGAAATGACAGATAATCCGATACAGACGAAAATTACCAAGGGCAAGTAGTAAAATATAAAAAAGTAGATAATGAGGAAGACGATATTCATGTCTGCTGATATACCACTATTCCCTGCGAGTCGATTTATAAAAGCAGGAATGGAGACAAGTATTAATAGAATAAACATATAAAGGATCGCAATGTCCATACCAACGCGATTTAGCTGGAAAGTAGCTTTCTTACTTGGGAGTTTAAGGCTTTGCAGAAAAACATGGCGGAATTTCATAACATTCATCCTTATTTTATAGTCTACCTTCTATTATAAAGGAAAATAAAGCGACATAAATGAAAAAGCATGACTTTTTCCTAACAATGTAATAAATAGCGTATGAAGCACTACAAGTTGCAACAGAATATTCCCCGGGAAATAATATTTTCTACTGTTTTCGACAAGCCTTTCAATTAAAAACGTGTTATCATAATAGCAAGGTAATCTTTTTGTCCGCTTTGATTTAGCATTAGGCGAATGAAGCTTCCCCCTACTTTACTGCTTACATCTTGCCGAGCAATAAGGTGGGGGGATATATGTTAAAGTGGAAGAATAATTGTTTAAAATTAGATGGGGTGCAAAATGAATCAATCTAAAATTATAGTAGATGGAGCAATGATGATTGCAATATATGCCATATTATTGCTTATCGGAGTATTTGCTCCTGTTATATCAATTATCGCAATGGTACTCCTGCCTATACCTTTTGTTGTTTTTACGGCAAGGCACGGGTGGAAGCCTGCTATCGTAATGTGGCTGGGAGCCACTGTTATTTCCATACTTATTGCAACTGTTTTAGGTTTGCCTGTCACGGTTCTAATGGGAGCTGGTGGCATCATGATCGGTGCAGCGATATTCCGCAAGCTTTCGGCACATGAAACATGGGCGAGAGGGACCTTTGGATTTATCTTCGGTTTGCTATTTGCCTTTGTTTTTACACAAATGGTGTTTGATGTGAATTGGGCGCAAGAAATTGAACAGCAAATGAATGCTTCAATGGATGCTACCTTTGAAACGCTTGGTGATTTCGGATTATCCGATCAGCAACAGGCAGAAGAGATGATGGGGCAAACAATTGATCAAATTGTAAGCTTATTACCTGTTATGCTTGTAGGCGGTGCGGTGATAATGGCCTTTATCAGCCAATGGCTCAGTTATAAGATGATTAATCGACTTGATAAAAGAGAGCTACGGTTTCCACCGTTTAGAACGTTACGTTTTCCGACATCCCTAATTTGGGTATATTTCTTTGCATTAATAGGGTCGTTTTTAGTTGGTGACACGAACAGTTTCTTATATACTGGAGCCCAGAACATACTTGTTTTAACAGGGCTACTAATGACTCTACAGGGATTTTCCTTCATATTCTTTTATGCGCATCATAAGAAAATGTCTAAAGCAATTCCTGTTTTCAGTGTCGTACTCACCCTTCTTTTCCCAACACTTTTACTGTTTCTTGTGCGATTCATAGGGATTATCGATTTAGGGTTTGGGATGAGAGACCGCCTTGCCAAAAAAGATGAATAATCTCAAAAAATGGTTTTAAGCAGTAGGAGCTGATGAAAATGCCAGATGGAAAGAAGAACCCCTTGCTAAGCAGTCATTTGTGGATTATTTACTTGTTATCCATCGTATTACTTGTTGTAATATGGTATTTCCAATGGGTGCTTGGTCTTATTATGACATTGCTATTGGGGGCGTCCTTTTATTACAGCATTCGGACGGAGAGAACACTGCAGGATGAAGCAGAACAGTATATTACAACACTATCCTACCGAATTAAGCGAGTCGGTGAAGAGGCTCTGCTTGAGATGCCGTTTGGAATTATCTTATACAACGAGGACTATACCATCGAATGGGCCAATCCTTATATGAATCAATTCGCAGAGGATACCCTTGTTGGTGATTCACTTCAGCAATTATCTGAAGATCTTATTCCTATGATTAAAGAGAATAAAGAAAGTATATGGTTTCACCTGGAAGGATATGAGTTCCAAACTACGGTGAAAAAGGACGAACGGTTGCTATACCTGTTTGATCGAACGAAGCAGGCTGAATTACAGCAGCTCTATCACGATGATCAAACCGTATTAGCTTTTATCTTCTTAGATAACTATGAAGAAATCACCCAAAACATGGATGACACGAGTAAGAGTCAGCTAAATTCAAGAGTAACAGAGGTACTAAATAAATGGTCCAATTCTTATGGACTTTATCTAAAGCGTACGTCACAGGAACGATTCCTGGCAGTTGGCACAAAGGATATACTGCAGCAGCTTGAAAAGGTGAAATTCGATATTCTGGACGAGGTTCGAGAAATAAGTGGTGAACAAAACAACCCAATTACCCTTAGTATCGGCGTTGGCCAAGGAGATGTTGATCTGCCCACCTTAGGCGAACTTGCTCAATCGAGCCTTGATTTAGCCCTTGGACGTGGTGGCGACCAGGTGGCAATTAAAGATGACTCCGGTAAAGTAAGATTTTATGGCGGAAAAACGAACCCGATGGAAAAACGAACAAGGGTAAGAGCGCGCGTTATCTCCCATGCCTTGAAAGAGTTAGTGCGGGCAAGTGACAATGTAATCATTATGGGACATAAATCTCCAGATATGGATTCACTCGGTGCCGCAATTGGTATTTTAAATATTGCCAAGTCTAATGATGTAGAGGGCTATATTGTCTTTGACCCAGATGACATAGATACGGGTGTATATCGTTTAGTGGATGCTATAAAAGAGGAAGAAAGTGTCTGGCAGCATTTTATCGAACCAGAAGAAGCAGAGTCCCTTACAGGCAACAGAAGTTTAGTAGTGGTGGTGGATACACATAAACCATCCATGGTTGCCAGCGAAGACCTGCTTCACCAAACAGAATATAAGGTTGTCATTGACCATCACCGAAGAGCAGAAGAGTTTATCGACAATCCAACCCTTGTCTATATGGAACCATATGCCTCTTCTACTGCCGAGTTGGTTACAGAGTTATTAGAATATCAGCCGAAAAAGTTGAAGTTAAAAATGCTCGAAGCCACTGCACTGCTTGCAGGAATTATTGTAGATACGAAGAGCTTTACCTTACGAACAGGCTCCAGAACCTTTGATGCAGCCTCTTATTTGAGAGCTAAAGGTGCGGATACTGTGCTTGTCCAACAATTTCTTAAGGAAGATCTAGATTTATACATTGAGCGCAGTAAGTTAATTGAACGAGCTGAGGTGTACCGGAAGCATATTGCGATATCAAAAGCTGATGCAGGCAAGTCTTACGGCCCAGTGTTAATTGCTCAGGCTGCTGACACATTATTGACAATGAGTGGAATTAACGCATCATTTGTCATTTCCGAGCGAAAAGATGGTAGAATAGGAATTAGCGCTCGTTCATTGGGTGAAGTAAATGTACAGGTAATCATGGAAAAAATGAATGGTGGCGGTCACTTAACCAATGCCGCTACGCAAATAGAGGACACAACGATAGATGAAGCAGAAAAGCTGCTTAAAGATATTTTAGAAGAGTATTATGAGGGGAGAGAAGCTGAATGAAAGTAATTTTACTAAAAGACGTAAAAGGTAAAGGCAAAAAAGGTGAAGTAAAAAATGTTTCCGATGGTTATGCTCGGAACTACCTTTTGAAAAATAATCTGGCTGAGGAAGCTACGAATGCTAATTTAAAAGCTTTAGAGGCGAAACAGAAAAAGAATGAGCAACTAGAACAACAAGAAAAAGAAGAAGCAATGGACCTAAAAGATACACTCGCGGATCTTACAGTTGAACTAAAAGCGAAATCCGGCGATAATGGTAGGCTTTTCGGTTCCATTACGAGCAAGCAAATTGCCGAAACCTTACAAAAAGAGCATGGCTATAAAATTGATAAGCGTAAGATTGAACTCGACGAGCCGATCCGCGCACTTGGTTATACGACCGTACCGGTTAAACTACACCCAGAGGTATCCGGATCAATTAAAGTACATGTTGCAGAAAAGTAAGCAACACTCGTGATGAAAAGCTTATTAACGAGAAATGCTGTCTTTGTATCTGGTTTTAAGGAGGGCTCACTTGTAAAAGGTGGGCCTTCTATCATGAAATCACTAAGGAAAGGAGGCGGGGTACTATGAGTGACACATGGAGTGATCGTAGACCACCACATAATATTGAAGCAGAACAATCGATTATTGGTGCCATTTTTTTAGATCCAGAGGCGTTTTCCACAGCTTCTGAGCTGTTAATGCCAGAGGATTTCTACAGAGCGGCTCACCAGCGTATTTTTGCTGCGATGATGAAGCTTGCTGACAGAGGCGAACCGATTGATGTAGTGACAGTTACCACCTACTTACACAATGCCAAGCAGCTAGAGGAAGCAGGCGGTGTAACCTATCTTTCCGAGGTGGCTGAAAGTGTCCCTACCTCCGCCAATATCGGCTACTATTGTAAAATTGTTGATGAAAAAGCCATACTTCGCCGTTTAATACGTTCTGCGACAGATATCGTAACTTCTGGGTTTGAGCGTGAGGATGAAGTAGAAGATGTTTTAAATGAGGCAGAGAAAACGATCTTAGAGGTTTCTGGCCGCAAAAACTCCGGTGCCTTTAAAGCCATAAAAGATGTGCTAATTGATGTCTATGACAATATTGAACAATTGCACCATCAAAGTGCTGACGTTACAGGTATACCGACGGGCTTCCGCGATTTAGATAGAATTACGTCAGGGTTCCAACGAAATGATTTGATTATCGTTGCTGCCCGTCCGTCAGTTGGTAAAACAGCCTTTGCGCTAAACGTAGCACAGAACGTAGCCGTAAATACGGATGAAAATGTAGCGATTTTCAGTTTGGAGATGGGAGCAGACCAGCTCGTACAGCGTATGCTCTGTGCAGAGGGAAATATTGATGCACAGCGGATGCGTAATGGTCAATTACAGGCGGACGACTGGAGTAAGCTCACCATGGCGATGGGGAGTCTCTCCAATGCCGGTATTTATATTGATGATACTCCTGGTATCCGTGTAGCCGATATCCGTTCGAAATGCCGTCGTTTAAAACAGGAGCACGGCCTTGGGATGATTTTAATTGATTACCTGCAGCTTATCCAGGGGAGCGCGAATTCCAAGGAAAACCGACAACAGGAAGTATCGGAAATTTCCCGTTCCTTAAAAGGGCTTGCCCGTGAGTTAAATGTTCCACTTATCGCCCTTTCCCAGTTATCCCGTGGTGTGGAATCAAGACAGGATAAACGTCCGATGATGTCCGACCTTCGTGAATCAGGGAGTATTGAGCAGGATGCCGATATCGTTGGCTTCCTTTACCGTGATGATTATTATGATACAGAATCAGAGAAACAGAACATTATTGAAATCATCATTTCCAAACAACGTAATGGTCCAGTCGGTAACGTGGAGCTGGCATTCGTAAAAGAATATAATAAGTTCGTGGACCTGGATCACCGCTACTCCGAAAGCGACGTTCCACCGGTTCCAGTATAACGATAATGCGATGAGCAGCCCTTCCATTGGAGGGGCTGCTTTTTTAGGCTCTATAATATATGTTGGGGTACAGAGAAAATTCAGCTAAATAAAACACGCAAACTCCGAATTTTGTTAGACTTGTTTTAACCACAAAACAATAACAAAAGGAGTTGCGTGTAAGTGAATTTTAACATTTCTTTCCCAGGTTTAGAAGAGTTTCGTATTAAAAAAACGATTGAAAATGGTGGAGTTTTTCAGCTGCATGTGGAACTGGATGCCAAGCCCCATCGTTGTCCAACGTGTAATACCCTAACACAAAAGGTGCACGATTACCGCACTCAAAAGATACAGCACTCAAAACTGTTTATGAGAGAGACGCTAATTTTTTACCGTAAACGTCGCTATAAATGTGAACACCCACAATGTAAAAGGCGTTTTTATGAAAATAACTCATTGGTAGAACGCTATCAACGGCAGTCCAAAGAACTAAAGCAAGCTATTGCGTTAGAGCTAATTCATGGAAAAAACTTTAAAGCAATTGCCTCTCGATTTAACACTTCCGCAACTACTGTAATGCGTAGGTTTGATAAAGTGGGATCTAGCTTTTTGGAGGAAACACGGGAGTTACCTTCTGTAATCGCTATTGATGAATATAAGGGAGATTCAGACGGAGAAAAATACCAAACCATTATTGCCGATCCGGTGGATCGGAAGCCCCTCGAGATATTGCCGGATAGGAAAAAAGAAACGGTAGAGGCTTATCTAAGAGAGCATGGTCAGAAAGTAGAAAAAGTTGTAATGGACATGAGCCATTCCTTCAAAGCAGCTGTGGACCAAGCATTAGGGAAACCTATTGTAGTAGCTGACCGTTTTCATTTCTGTCGGCATATTTATTGGGCACTTGAGCGTGTAAGGAGAAAAGAACAAAAGCAATTTAGCGACTACGATCGTAAAAAGTGTAAGCGGATGAAACATGTGTTTAATAAGAAGCATGAAGATTTAACGGAGAAACAACGCTGGTATCTGGAACGTTACTTGAAAATGTCTGATACCTTGCGGACAGCATACCAATTAAAAGAAGCTTTTCGGCTTTGGTTTGAAGAAGCAAAGGCCCTAGGGCCTTCTAATTTAACGGCAGTCAAAGAACGTTTGTATGAGTTTTACGACTTGGTAAAAGCGTCTGGAATTGAGGAATTTAAAAAGGCCATGGAAACCTTTCAAAATTGGCAAAAAGAGATTATGAATAGCTTTGCCTTTAATTTACATAATGGGTATGTGGAGGGGATTAACAACCAAACGAAAGTAATAAAGAGGAATGCTTTTGGATACCGTCGTTTTGATCGGTTTAGAATGAGAGTATTATTACATCATCAATATAAAAATATAAATGGGCGAGTCGCATAAAGAAGGAGTGAGCGTTAGCTCACCCCAACATTTGACTTAGAACCCTTTTTTATTACTGGTTTTAAAACCACAGGCTCTGCCTGTGTGAGAATTCAACTTGTAGAGTTGTAACAGAAAAAACTCCTTTCGGTATAATAGAGTTGGCCGTCAAACCGACTCTATATACAGAAAGGAGATCTACTCATGTCGAGTGACAATAGTTTATCACACACCCGATGGAATTGTAAGTATCACATAGTCTTTATACCCAAGTATAGAAGGAAAGTAATTTATGGCAAATTAAGAAGAGACATCGGGGTGATCTTAAGGCGTTTATGTGAGATGAAAGATGTAGAAATTATCGAGGCTCATGCCATGCCCGACCACAACCATATGCTGGTGAAAATACCACCAAAGATGTCAGTATCTTACTTTATGGGTTACTTAAAAGGTAAAAGCTCTTTAATGATTCACGACAGACATGCAAACCTAAAGTACAACCATGGGAACCGCACATTTTGGGCAAAAGGTTACTATGTCAGTACAGTGGGGCTCAATCAAAAAACGGTGGCAAAGTACATTCGTGAACAGGAATCTGAGGATAGACTACGAGACAACATGAGTAAACGTGAATACGTCGATCCATTTAAAAAATAGATAGGAATATAAACGGTTGACGGTCAATTTCGAAGCCCCTTTAGGGGCCTCGTTGGTAAAGTGCCCTTATAGGGCGAAACTAAAACCGCCCGTTTTACGGGCGGATAGTTACTCCGTATGTGTGGAATTGGAAGTCGCGCGTAAATCGTGTTGAGTCGCACATTAAGACTGGGAAGCCGATCGTCAACCGTACTGAGTCGCGCGCCAGCCCTGAGAAGGCGATCGCCACCCTGCAGAGTCGCGCACCAACTCCAAAAAGTAGCGCCCCATCCTACAATGTCACCCCCACCCATCCAATCCACACTAACAAACCCCATACTACGAAAAAGGTATGGAATGTATTGATTTAGCACAAAGTAAATAAAAGATAGATAACTATCACGAACAATAATCCGCATATTAATATAATTGTTCGTATTTCACATTGACTGCAAGCAAAAATATTGATAAAATTACGATGGTATTTAAAGAAATAACATATAATATAAAATTTTTGTGGAGGTGCGCTATGTCCTCAGTAGTAGTAGTTGGAACACAATGGGGCGATGAAGGGAAAGGAAAGATTACCGACTTCTTATCGCAAAATGCCGAAGTGGTTGCCAGATATCAAGGTGGTAACAATGCTGGACATACCATTAAATTTGATGATGTTACGTATAAATTACATTTGATACCATCCGGAATTTTCTTTGAAGATAAAATTTGCGTACTTGGAAATGGAATGGTTATTGATCCGAAAGCGTTTGTCGAGGAGATTGCTTACCTGCATGAACGCAATGTATCAACAGATAATTTGCGAATTAGCAATCGCGCACATGTTATCCTGCCATATCATTTAAAACTAGATATTTTACAAGAAGAAGAAAAAGGAATTAATAAAATTGGGACAACCAAAAAAGGAATTGGCCCAGCTTATATGGATAAAGCAGCCCGTATGGGTATCCGAATTGCTGACCTTATGGATAAGGATGTCTTCCGTGACAAGCTCGAGCAAAACCTAAAAGAAAAGAACCGCCTATTTGAAAAGGTGTATGAAGTAGATCCAATCCAAGTGGAAGAAATTCTCGATGAGTACTATGAATACGGACAGCAAATGGCAAAATACGTTTGTGATACTTCCGTAGTACTTAACGATGCACTTGATGAAGGGCGCAGAGTTCTATTTGAAGGTGCTCAAGGTGTTATGCTCGACATTGACCAAGGAACCTATCCATTTGTTACCTCCTCTAACCCGATTGCTGGAGGCGTTACGATTGGTTCTGGTGTTGGTCCGACCAAAATCAACCATGTTGTTGGTGTATCAAAAGCGTATACAACACGTGTTGGAGATGGCCCGTTCCCGACAGAGTTACATGACGAAGTTGCCGACCAAATTAGAGAAGTAGGCCGTGAGTATGGGACGACAACTGGTAGACCACGTCGTGTTGGCTGGTTTGATAGTGTGGTAGTTCGCCATGCACGTCGTGTTAGTGGGATTACAGACCTGTCGCTAAACTCGATTGATGTTCTGACAGGAATTGAAACATTGAAGATCTGTGTAGCGTATCGCTATAAAGGGGAAGTTATCAATGAATTCCCTGCAAGCCTTTCTGCACTAGCTGAATGTGAGCCAGTTTATGAAGAAATGCCTGGCTGGACAGAGGATATTACAGGGGTTAAAAGCTTGCATGAACTACCGGCAAATGCCCGCCATTATTTAGAACGAATTTCCCAACTAACAGAAATCCCGCTTTCTGTTTTCTCCGTTGGTCCTGACCGTAGTCAAACAAATGTAGTACGTAGTGTATATAGCAGTTAATCTGCATGTTAAAGAATCAGCCATATAGAAAGTCTTATCGAATAAGGCTTTCCATTACGGCTGATTTTTTCTTCCCTTACTTCCCCATCCGCGAGAACTACGTTTTCCCAAAATCAGTAAAATTGCTTTTTAAAGAGTAATGGGCAGGTAAAGACATTTGCCCAAAAGTACGATAGAATAGAGGTAAGTGTTTTAAAATGAGGAGAAGTAGGCTTAAAGTAGTAAAATGGACTACTATCAGCCTAATTTGCCGATCAGGCGATGTTTTAAATCCTCTTGTAGTAAGTATGTAGAAAAAGGATGTGGCAAAAATGAGTCAAAAGATATTAGTCGTTGATGATGAACAGCCAATTGCAGATATATTAAAATTCAACCTTGAGAAAGAAGGCTATGAGGTCGTGCTTGCACATGATGGGGATGAAGCCATTCAAGTAGCAGAAGCAGAGAAGCCTGATTTAATTTTACTAGATATAATGCTGCCAAATAAGGATGGTAATGAAGTTTGCCGTGAAATTCGTAAAACACAAATGATGCCGATTATTATGTTGACCGCAAAAGATGCAGAAATTGATAAGGTGCTAGGCTTAGAATTAGGAGCAGATGACTATGTGACAAAGCCATTCAGTAATCGCGAAGTCATCGCCCGAGTAAAAGCAAACTTACGGAGACAACAAGCAGCTCCAGATGACACGGTAAAAGCAACCAAGGATATTGTTATTGGAAGCCTTGTTATCCACCCAGATGCTTATGTCGTTTCAAGAGATGGAGAACAGATCGAACTGACCCATCGTGAGTTTGAGTTGCTTCACTATTTAGCCCGCCATATTGGGCAGGTAATGACAAGAGAGCATTTACTTGAGACTGTATGGGGCTATGACTATTTTGGTGATGTGCGCACAGTCGACGTAACAGTTCGTCGCCTTCGTGAAAAAATTGAAGAAAATCCAAGTAACCCGACTTGGATTGTCACCCGAAGAGGTGTTGGTTATTATCTACGTAATCCTGAGCAGGAGTAATGTAGAATGAATAAAGTCGGTTTCTTTCGTTCGATTCAGATAAAGTTCATTATAATTTATATTTTATTGCTTTTAGTTGCTATTCAGGTGATCGGTTCTTTCTTTACAACAGAGCTGGAGACTGAGTTGGTGGACTCGTATAAAAGCTCCATTAATGAACGCGTTAATTTGCTTACCCATAATTTGGAACAGGCTTTTGCCAGAGAACGCGGCGATGGAGAGGACGAAGTAACGCTTGAGGAAGAGATTCGCGGGATCGTTGCAGAAGTAGGTTCAGGGGATATGAGTCTACAGGTTATTAACGAACAAAGCAGAGTGATCGCAACGAACAATATCCAGAATCAAAACGATGTTGGAAAAAAAATATTTGATGAACGTGTCCAGCAGGCACTCCCTCCCGAAAGCTCCGTTATTAAAAAGGAGATGGAGGATAGACAAACTCAGGATCAATTATATGTAATTGCGCAGCCTCTTTATAAGGAGGAAGGTGTGGCCGCAGGAGTGTTGTACATTATAGCTAACATGGAAACTGTTTATAACCAACTTCAGAGCATAAACGATATCTTTCTTAAAGGTTCCATACTGGCTATTGTGGTTTCCGCCTTCATCGGTATTTTAGTAGCACGAACGATTACAAAGCCTATTATGGAAATGCGTCGTCAGGCTCAATTGATGGCCAGAGGAGATTTCACCCAAAAGGTAAACGTATATGGGCGAGATGAGATCGGTCATCTAGCGGAAACGTTTAATGACTTAAATAGCCGGCTTAAGCATTCCTATGCAACGATTGAAGAGGAGCGAAGAAAGCTTAGCTCTGTCCTCTCCAATATGTCAGATGGGGTTATTGCAACGGACAATACGGGTGCTATTACGTTAATGAATGAAGCTGCTGGTAGGTTAATTAGCCATGACCCCGATGATATTATTGGGGAATTACTAATTGATGTCATGCAGCTGGAGGATAAAATTGTAGATATTACAGAGCTACAGGAAAGTGGCTCGATGATCATTGATTTTAGTACTGAGGAAGAAGAATTCCTCGTTAGAGCAAATTTCTCTACCGTCGTGGATGACGAGGAGGAAGTGACTGGTTTTATCACTGTAATTAGTGATGTAACTGAGCAGGAAAAAGTGGAACAGGAACGCAGAGAGTTTGTTTCCAATGTATCGCATGAGCTCCGGACACCACTTACGACGATGCGAAGTTATATAGAAGCATTAAATGATGGTGCTTGGAAGGACAAAGAAATTGCACCAAGATTCCTTGATGTGGCCCAAAATGAAACAGATCGTATGATTCGTATGGTGAATGACCTCTTACAGCTGTCCAAAATGGATGCCAAGGAATATCCTTTGCAGAAGGAACGGACAGAGTTTGTTAGCTACTTCCACCAAATCATTGACCGTTTTGAAATGAATATTCCAGAGCATATAACGTTGCAGCGTGATTTGCCACGAGGGAAATATTTAGTTTGGCTTGATAAAGATAAAATGACCCAGGTGCTTGATAATATTATTTCCAATGCGATCAAGTATTCACCAGAGGGTGGAACCATTCAGTTGAAGGTGGAAAGCAACCGGCACCACCTCCTAGTCAGTATTCAAGACCAAGGAATGGGAATAGCCTATGATAAACTGGAAAGAATTTTTGAACGTTTTTATCGAGCGGACAAAGCACGGACACGAAAGCTTGGTGGTACAGGGTTAGGTTTAGCCATAGCCAAGGAGCTTGTTGAAGTACACCACGGAAAAATCTGGGCGAAAAGTATGGAAGGGAAAGGGACGACTATTTTCTTTACACTACCGCTTATGAATAAGAAGTGGAGGGGTGACCGATGAAACTTGAAACGACCAAATCGTTCGTTTTGGTTGTGCTTATTGGGATGAGTTTACTACTGACATTTGGCCTTTGGACGCATCAGCCATCAGAAGGTGATGCATCGTTGACCGGTGAAGGCAATTATACGGAGGGGAACCTTGGCGGTACAGAGGAGTCGTTAAAGACCATCGTCGAGCCCTCTTCGATTATCTTTCATGATAATGGGAGCCATTATGGGTTCCCAAATCCCGCAAACCAACGTAATTTTTATGGAGAAATACAAGAGTGGTCGATGAGTAATTTTCAGGTTCCCCAAATCCTGAGTGATCAAAGTGATGCAGATATGGAAATAAACTTCCCGGATGCATTACCTATGTCTATTGTTGGCAGGCTGTTTAATTTAAGTGAGTCTGTCGAAAATCCACCAACGTGGTCCTTTGACCGTATGACGTTTGATTATGAAGAAGAGAACAATTTATTACGTGTGACCTTTGATTCGGTAGATCGACAACGCCAAGCGAGAGCAACGATTCACGATTCAAATAGCTTGGGGTTATTTCAGACAACAGTGGAAGATAAAGAGGGCTTAATCCCTTATATTCTTTTTGCAGAAGGCTCAGAGGAAATTTATGTGCCGAGTCAACCAAATGGCTTACACAATTATACGCTGTCGATCGTAGATATTAACCCACAAATGTTAGTTAACTCCTTGTTCCGGGACCCAGAGGTAGTTAGTCGGTCTCTATCTCCATATGGGACTGTCTATACAGACTATGTAAGGGAGTTAAGAATACGACAAAACGGACAGGTTGCAGATTTTATAAACCCTATTTCTAATGATGGAATCCCACCACAGAAGCTGGATTTGCTTGATCTTAGTATGAGTAATATTTCCTCCCATGGTGGATGGAACAATGATTATAAGCTATTTTCAATTAATAGACGTGAAGAAAGGGTTCGTTATCAAATGTATTATCAGGACTACCCGGTTTTTGATAGTGGTCTAACAATGATTGAACAGGAATTCGGTAACCAAACGCTTTTAAGCTATCAGCGTCCGATGTTCCGGATAAATTCTGTTATTGACGACCCGGAGGTTAAAGATCTAGCGAGTGGCGAAGAAATTATTGCCTATTTAAGGAATAATGATGGTGAAGGCTATTCTATAGATAATATTGAGGATATCCGCATTGGCTATGACCTCACGTACAATGATAATGCGAGTACCGATTTTCTCGGCCTTAAAGCCAAATGGTTTATGAAGCACAATGGCTCTTGGCGGGCGATAAAGGAGGAGAACATGGATGCAATGGAGTCAAATTAAAACCCTGTTTATCCTCTGTTTTCTTATCCTTGATGTTTATTTGCTAGTGCAATTTATTGATAAGCAGGATAGAGCAGACCAAGAGCAATACTCACGAAATAATGACCTTACGATTCAAGAAAAATTGGAAAGTGAGGAAATCACCCTTGGAGACATTGACGTAGGGATAGAAAAAGAAGCATCTATTATTGTTTCACCAATTGAATTTACAGAGGAGCAAGTAGGGACAGTTGAAGGATTGGACAACCAGGAAGCTGTAATAAATTCAAACAACCTTATTATTGGTCATATGGACGAGCCCATTCCCATAGCAGAAGAGGCCAGTAGTGAAGAAATTAGCAACACAATAGGAAATTATATTTACCGGTTCGGAGATTACCAATTTTGGCACTGGGATAAAGACTTAAACGCTCTCCTTTTCTTCCAGGA
Source organism: Oceanobacillus kapialis (assembly GCF_044790185.1). Taxonomy (GTDB): domain Bacteria; phylum Bacillota; class Bacilli; order Bacillales; family Amphibacillaceae; genus Oceanobacillus_B; species Oceanobacillus_B kapialis. Next base: position 3,705,699 of record NZ_CP085256.1, on the reverse strand, counting down.
GAAGGAGAACCAACCTATCTATTACAATCAATTGGGCCTTTTGCTTGTTTTTCTAAATGAAGACAATGAGGTGGAGTATTATACACAATCGATCCTTGGGGAAGCGAATAAACATGAGGGACGAACTTTAATTCCACCACTTCGGGCAATTGAGACGTTGTATGATAATAACGAATTATATTCCCAGGACCATGTAGACAATGTCCAATTCGGTTACCATACATGGATTCCAACTCTTTCAAGTGGAAAGCAGGTTTTTGCACCTACCTATAAGGTAACGGTAAACGGTGATGCCGGAGATAGAGAAACCCGTGATTACTTTGTAAATGCAATTGAGGGACAAGTATTCTCCAATACAGATGAGGATTTTACTAGGGATGTCATCGTTAAAAATCTAAGCGAAGTACAGATGCTTACTCAAGACCTTGATTGGAAAGATGATATGGTTAACAAGCTAAGAAGCTTGACACAAACAGATACAAATCGGAGTGAACTACCATGACACTACGTTTCAGTGTGCTTGCATCTGGAAGCACAGGAAATGCGTTTTATATAGAATCAAATAAAGAAAGATTACTAGTTGATGCAGGGTTAAGTGGCAAACAGATGGATCTTCTTTTTGATCAAATTAATATTGATCCAGCTAATCTGACTGGCATTCTTGTTACACATGAGCACAGTGATCATATTAAAGGGCTCGGCATTATGGCAAGAAAATATAACCTGCCAATCTATGCAAATGAAAAGACATGGAATGCTATGGAGCATAGCATTGGGAAGATTACGTTAGACCAGAAGTTTACCTTTAACATGGAAGAAGTAAAGACCTTTCAGGATCTAGATATAGAATCCTTTGGTGTGTCGCACGATGCTGCAGAGCCGATGTTTTATACGTTCCATCATGAAGGCAAGAAAGTGGCGCTCGTCACAGACCTTGGTTATGTTTCAGAGCGAATAAAGAAAACCGTAGAAGATGCTGATGCTTATATTTTTGAAGCAAATCACGATGTTGGCATGCTGCGGATGGGGCGCTACCCTTGGAATGTAAAAAGGCGGATACTCGGCGATTCCGGCCATGTTTCCAATGAAGATTGTGGTCTTGCCCTGACCGATATTATAAGCAACCGCACAAAGCGCATCTATTTGGCGCATCTTAGTCTCGACAACAATATGAAGGACCTTGCCCGCATGTCAGTCGATAGTGTCCTACAGGAAAGAGGCATAAACCTTGATTTGCATGATACTGATCCGAAAATGCCAACCCCTTTATATGATGTAGGGTAAGGAAGGTATTTCCCACCACTCTCATTATAGTTAGATATTTGCTGACAGCCCCATATCCTTTTGAGTTTGGGGCTGCAAGTTACATATGGAATAAATAATTTCTTGTTTATTATATTTGCCATTAAGGAATACTATACTAGAATGATTAGACTTTCGGATAAAAGGGGATATCTCAATGGGCTATTATGATCAGAATTACCCACCAAACCCTCATCGCCGGAAAAATAAAGGTTGGCTTGTCCCGGTGTTACTTGGGATTATCATTGGTATCCTTCTCGTGGTTGTCGCCTTGCCGGCATTACAGGAGAACAATGTGCTACCAGGCAATTCTGCAGAACAAGGTCAACAAGAAGGCGCTAGTATAAATGAGGGAACACAAGGAACGAATAACACGGTAAATGTAGATGTCTCTACTCAAATTACAGAAATAGTCGAGCAGGTGACACCTGCAGTAGTTGGTGTGATTAATATTCAGCAGCAAGGTGATTTCTGGCAACAACAGGAGTCAAATCAGGCTGGAGAAGGATCAGGTGTTATTTATAAAAACGAAGGCGGAACAGCCTATGTTGTGACCAACCATCATGTTATTGAAGGCGCTGATAGCGTCGAAGTTGTTTTAGCTGATGAGACACATATCGAAGCAGAAATAGTCGGCAGTGATGTATTCTCTGACTTAGCCGTATTAAGAATGAGCGGAGAACAAGTGGAACAGACGATTGAACTGGGATCCTCCGAAAGTGTAAAGGTTGGAGAGCCTGCTATTGCCATTGGAAATCCGCTTGGCCTGATGTTTTCAAGCTCTGTAACACAGGGAGTTATTAGCGGAACAGAGCGGACCATTCCACAGGATTTTGACCAGGATGGACGCGCTGATTGGCAAGCAGAGGTTATCCAAACAGATGCAGCAATTAATCCAGGTAACAGTGGCGGAGCGTTAATTAATATTAATGGGCAGCTAATTGGAATTAATTCCATGAAAATTAACCAAGCAGCAGTTGAAGGAATTGGCTTTGCTATCCCAATTGACTCGGCTCTTCCAATTGTCGAAGAACTGGAAACAACAGGTGAAGTAACCAGACCTTACTTAGGAGTAGAGATTTATTCCTTAGACGAAGTACCACAAGCCGAATGGAGAGATACACTCAATTTGCCTAATGAGGTAGAGGGTGGCGTCTATGTATGGAGCGTAGAGCCGTTATCCCCAGCAGATCAAGCAGGCTTAAAACGATTAGATGTCATTACAGAATTAGACGGAACCGCAGTAAATAATATGATCGAGCTTCGTAAAATTCTGTATCAGGAAAAAGAAATTGGCGAGGAAGTCACGGTCACCTACTACCGAGAAGGCGAAAGAAATGAAACGACTTTAACGCTAGGAACGCAGGAGTAGAAAAAAGCGGACAGGGCAGTTGAACTGAACGTGGCTGTTTAAAACTTTTTTCTAGAAAGAAAAGCTATCCTTTTAAAAGAAAGGATAGCTTTTATGGTTCCAGCCTCCTATTATCCACAGAAATTAAAAGTTATGCACAGTCCGTGGATAATTTTTTGAAGGAAATCTATATATAGTATAGAAAAACTGTTCGGCAACAAAATAACTACGAACACTTGTGCATATGTGTATAAGTTTGTGGATAAGTTGATGTTTTCCACATAAAAAGGGCTAGTTATCCACCACTTTTCAACAGAAATGATGTGTAAGGCTGTTTATAACTTTCTTAAACGACTATTTTCCCCCGAACATGCTGCCAAACTAACAGTAAAAGAATGAGCATCACAATATCTAGTCTTGCTTCAAAGGCAAAGGATAAAATTCCTTTGTTAAATAAAATAGGAAGTTTAGAGAAGTACAACGCGCCAAACATAATGAGCAATAACGGTGGCACAGCAAGACGAATATAAAGCCTGCCAGCAATTAAAATACCACAACCAAGCTCCACAATTGCCACAAGAAATAAAGTCGCTTCCGGAAAAGGGAGCCCCATGCTAGCAAACATTCCTCTGAAATCACTAACCATCAGCTTCATAATCCCAGAAACAATAAAGACAAAACCAATTGCATAGCAGATCCATGTATATGTCTGCATGGACAATTTAACCTTCACATTAAATCACCTCCAGTTTTCAAACATTCCTATATGTAACTATATGCGAGCAGATGGACAACCTTGCTAAGGATTTTATGGAAAGTGTGGTTGATTGGGTGGGTGTGGTGGTTGATAGGAGAGCGGTCGTGGTTGATAGGAGAGCGGTCGTGGTTGATAGGAGAGCGGTCGTGGTTGATAGGAGAGCGGTCGTGGTTGATAGGAGAGCGCTCGTGGTTGATAGGGAGGCACTCATGGTTGATAGGAAAGCGTTCATGGTCGATAGGATAGAGCCCGTGGTCGATAGAACAGCCCACCTGGTTGATAGGAAGCACCCCCGGTCGATAGAACAGCTCACCTGGTTGATTAAAAACAAATATCGTTAATGAAACTGTTTATCCAAAACGAGTAACCACATTTCCACACCTACTTGACTGCCCGCCTAGCAAATCTAGGCGTCCTTCCTTCCAAAAAGGGCGCTCACCCTTGTGATCTATCCTTGCCAAGCCCCTGAATTAACCTTATAATTTCCTTTAGACTGTGAAAAAGGAAGTGAAGCAATGTTAAGACGTTTTTTCTCCTACTATAAACCGCATCGTCGGTTATTTATAATTGATTTCACCTCTGCCTTTTTCGTTGCCATCCTGGAACTTGCCTTCCCGGTAGCTGTGCAACGATTTATTGATGACCTATTGCCGGGTGGAGATTGGAATTTAATTGTGACCGTAAGTATTTTGCTTTTATTGGTATATATCATAAGTACGCTCATGCAATTTGTGGTGGTTTACTTAGGACATAAGCTCGGAATTAATATTGAAACAGATATGCGCCATGATCTGTTCCACCATGTTCAACGGCAATCATTCCGCTTTTTTGACAATACGAAGACAGGACATATTATGAGTCGAATAACCAATGACCTATTCGACATTGGCGAGCTTGCCCATCATGGGCCAGAGGATTTCTTTATTTCGATCATGACGTTCATTGGTGCCTTTCTCATTATGTTCACGATTAATGTGAAGCTAGCGCTCATCATTTTAATTGCTGTTCCGATTCTTATTTTCTTGATTACGTTCAGTAATATAAAAATGAATAAGGCATGGAAGCGAATGTATGAGGAAATTGCTGGTGTAAATGCACGGGTAGAAGATGCTGTGTCTGGGGTACGCGTAGTACAATCTTTCACGAATGAAAAGTTTGAAATGGAGCGTTTCTCTAAGGATAATAACAACTTCCGTATTGCTAAAATAGGTGCATACAAAGTAATGGCATTTGTGCACTCCAACATTTATATGATGATGCGCCTCATTACATTGCTTGTGCTTGTAGTTGGTGCATGGCTAACTTATCAAAATGAACTGCAGTACGGAGAGCTTGTCAGCTTTGTTTTATTTGTAAATGTGCTCTTTAATCCAATTCAAAAAATTACGGCATTGCTGGAGCTTTACCCTAAAGGAATGGCCGGCTTTAAACGATTTATGGATTTAATGGATATGGAACCAGATGTAGAGGATAAAGCAGATGCGAAAAAAGTGGAAACCTTAAAAGGCAACATCGCATTTAATAAGGTCACCTTCGCTTATGAAAAAACCCAGCGTCCTGTACTAAATGATTTAAGTTTTTCGATTAATGCTGGAGAAACCATTGCTTTTGTTGGGCCATCAGGTGCCGGTAAAACGACTATCTGTTCCCTCATCCCACGATTTTACGATGTGGACCAAGGTGGAATCAGTATTGATGGGCTGGACATTCGCGATATGACGAAGGAATCCCTACGTGCGCAAATCGGGATTGTGCAGCAGGATGTTTTCCTCTTTACGGGAACATTGAGAGAAAACATTGCCTATGGAAAGCTTGATGCATCAAATGAAGAAATCGAGCAAGCTGCGCGTCAGGCACATATGGAGGAATTCATTAAGGAGCTGCCTGATGGCTATGAAACACAAGTAGGAGAACGCGGATTAAAATTATCAGGTGGGCAAAAGCAGCGGATTGCGATCGCGCGCATGTTCCTCAAGAACCCGCCAATCCTTATTCTTGATGAAGCAACTTCAGCCTTGGATACAGAAACGGAAACCATTATCCAAAAAGCATTAACAGAGCTTGCCAAGGATCGTACGACATTGATCATTGCGCATAGACTGGCAACCATTAAAAATGCTGATCGGATTATGGTGGTAACAAAAGAAGGAATTGAAGAAGAAGGAAGTCATGAGGATTTATTAAAACGCGATGGTATATTTGCTCATTTGCATAAAGTGCAGATGAGGTAAGAGGAAAGGCGCCTAAGCTCACCAGCTTAGGCGCCTTTTGGCGTTAAATCACTTGTTTCACATGAAACATTCACATGTGTCTCACTTATTTAGTATCGTTTGATAGCCAGAGGAAAAAGGTTGGTTAGATAGAATCTCCATTAACTGTTCTGCCATATGTTCTGGTGTATACTTAAATCCGCCTTTTACCCACTCAAAGATCATGCCAAATAAAGCATGCGATTGGTAACTTGCTTGTAAATCTACATCTACGTTATGCGTTTTTTGAAGAAATGCTAAGTCTTGTAGAGATAGCTTTTTTAATACATCACACAATCTATTTTGAAAACCAGGAAGGACCTCTGGGTGAAGCATAATCACTCGATAAAAATCCGAATATGTAGCGACGTGTTCAAAGAGCTTTATTTTTGAGGCAGAAAGATCTTCCATGGTAAACGCCTCCTTACTTAAATAAGGATAACGATATGCTTGTATAAGGCTCTCTATCACGTCCTGGATGGTCGCTTCCAGTAAATCTTCCTTCACCTCGTAATGCTTATAAAAAGTACCTCGATTAACATCTGCTTCTTTTACAATTTCCGTTACCGTAATTTGACGGATGTCTTTTTCTTCCATTAACTTTATTAAAGCAGCCTTTAAAGCTCTTTGCGTTTTATCGATTCGCCGATCATGTTGGACCATATACACTTTACCACCCTTCTGTTCATTTTCGTAATTCGATTGAACAAAACCTTTATAATTGTTGATTTATCAACATTTCAGTGGTCTTTTGCTTATTGCTACCTTAAGTATAGTACATTATACTTAGCGTATTCAAATGTATCTTATGAAGCATTTTCCAAGATTTATATTTTAAATTAAGGGGAGATAGAAATGAGACTAGAAGGAAAAGTAGCGATTGTAACTGGTGCAGCTTCTGGGATGGGACAGGCAATTGCTCTCCGCTATGCGGAAGAGGGAGCAAAAGTAGTCGTATCAGACATTAACTTAGAAGGCGCCGAGTCAGTAGCTGAGGAAATAAATGCAAAAGGCGGCTCCGCCAAGGCTATAAGAACAAATGTGGCAGATAGAGAAGAGATTGATCAATTAATTGATTCAACCGTTCAAGAATTTGGTACACTAGACATTCTCGTTAATAACGCGGGAATCATGGACAGTATGGAGCCAGCAGGGGATATTGAGGATGACAAATGGGAGCGGGTTTTTGCCATTAATACGACTGCTGTTATGCGTGCAACACGTAAGGCGTTACCGATTTTCCTTGAAAAGGGAAAAGGCGTTATTATTAATACTGCATCGACTGGCGGGTTAAATGGAGCTCATGCTGGTGCGACATACACAGCTTCTAAACATGCTGTAATTGGGTTTACGAAAAACACCGGTTATATGTACGCAGAAAAAGGCATTCGCTGTAACGCCATCGCTCCAGGTGGTGTCGCAACAAATATAGCAGCAAGCATGCAGAATCTAAATGAATTTGGTGCAGGAAGAGCAGGGAAAACCCAAGCTGTTATGCCACGTGCTGGGAAATCAGAAGAAATCGCAAATGTCGCTTTGTTCCTAGCATCAGATGAAGCAAGTTTTGTAAATGGAACCGTGATAACTGCAGATGCAGGATGGACTGCTGCTTTCTAATAGGGAATCTCCGCTAAACACTTAGCGGAGATTTTTAAATCCCTCCACCATTCCAGAAAAAGCTCTTGCCTCCTCAAGAAATGGAGAATGATTGCTCTCAGGAAAACGTATAAGCGTAGATTGTTGTAATAGCTGATGAATTTCCTCGGAAAAGACAAAAGGGCACTGGGCATCATGTTCTCCGCAATAAACCATGAAAGGAGTAGAAACAAACCTTAACGCGTCTCTTACGTCATATTCTGGTAGCTCTTCATAAGAGTAATAGTCCAGACGTTCTTTCACCACACTTCCACTGCTGGGTGTTGAAAAGTAATAATCAAAATTCTCCGGCCTGTAGAGCGACATTTCCGACCACTCTCTGGATACAGCTTTACGCTCTTGCTTATCTTGAGAGGTTTTAAGAATGGACAAAATTTCTTTCAACCGTTGATTATGGGGATTTTTACGACAATAAATACTGTCTTTATGGTTCATATATTCATACGATGCGGCAGCTCCCCCTGCGATTACTTTTGTTAAGGAATTTGGAAAATGAATGGCGTACACTAAGGCCATCATGCCGCCGGTGGAATGGCCACCGAAAGCCCACTTTTCAAAATTAAGCTTTTCTCGGATGGCTTCTAAATCCTTTACACTTTCCAGCATGCTCCATTCTTCAGAAGAAGTAGCTTTGCTAGAATTCCCAGCGTTTTTCAGATTAGCCAAATATACTTGAAAGTGCTCCGTGAAGGGATCTGCAAAATAGTAACCTTTTTCATTAAACTGGCTGTATAAATGGGTAATACAAATGGGCTCGCCATTCCCTTTTACAAAGCATTCAAAAGTACCGCGGTTGGTGTGAATGAATTCTTTTTGCCACATAAAATTGCCCCCTTTTTCAAAAAAGAAACTGCTTAAGAACAAGATAACTTACATAGATAGATCATGCTTGAAGCATTTGCTGTTAAAGGCGTTTCCTTCCAATCCTGGTAAACCCCTTCTATAGTTAAACCATGCTTTTCCAAAAGCCTTTCCATTTCCAAAGGAAAGACAAAGCGTAGATCAATGGTAGAGCGTTTTTCCTCTACTAAATCGCCTGCGTCACTAAAATATTTTCTGATTGTAATATTATGTTGGACTTGGCTGAGAGCATCATATTGACTGATATAAGAAACGTGAACAGAAAGGCTTCCATCTTTATACGTAAACCCTGGCTCTTCACTATTTGTAGAGAGTAATTCATCTTCGCTTGGAAAACGAGTATTAAAAAGAAACTGACCACCGGGAACAAGATGGCGCTGAACTGCATTCAATAGATTATCCTGAGCTTCATTCGTTAGAAAATGTTGAAAAGAATTTCCGACCATAAATATAAAGTCGCTTTTCACGCCGAGGTCAAGCATGGTGCAATCCTGCTCAAGAAAAGATATATCAAGATTCTCAGCTAATGCCTTTTCTTTTGCTCTCTCCAGCATGCCGCTATGTAAATCCACACCAAGCAATCTACGGCCAGTTCTTGCTAGTGGAAGGCTTGCCCTCCCGGTTCCGCAAGCTAGATCAATAATTGGGCCTTTAGATTTTTTCGCCCAGTTTGTTAAATACGTAATATCCTCATGATAATGAACGTGTTCCTTATCGTATTGGAGGGGATTTTGATATTCTTCTAAATTATCTGTTGTCATTGGTGGTTCTCCTAATTTTTTAAAAATATCTTGTTTAACCTCACAGCGTCCCACTCATCCTAACTACTTTCCCGTCCAACTCTGTTTTTATCGGTTCCATACCAATTTTCTGGTAAAACTTTATCGCAGCTGTGTTGGATGGTGAAACCCGAAGTTGGTAATTCTTTATGCCCTTTTGTAGAAAAAATTGTTTTGCATAATGGTATAATTCAAGGCCCCTGCCCTCTCCACGTTTTTCTGGTCGGAGATAAAATAAATGGATGTAGCCAATATGCATTCCTTCATAATCTTTACAAGATAATTCGAGCTGTCCTATATATTCTCCATCCTCCATAACTAACATAAATCCTTTGGGGTATGCTCGCTTCTTTTCTTCTAACCAGCGTACGTACTCTCCTTCGTCTCCAAAGCCTGAAATGTCACCAAAACTAACGTTGAAAGAGTCTTTACGAAAAGCAATAACTATATCACGATGCTTTGTTAAATTTATTTCCTCAAATGTAAGCATGTTATCACCCTTTTGGAATTCTATGGCAGCACGAACAGCTAGATGGTGCAAATCCTTTGCTTATGCACCATCACTTAAATGACCAACTTGATTGTAATCCACTACTTTCCATTTCTCCTGCTTATAATGGATATTACTAATACAAGCATTCATTAATCTAGTTTTTCCAGCACCGATTTCTCCACCAGAGACCGTGGTAAGAATTGCATTAATCACCGCACCATGCGCCACTAACAGCACTCGCTTGTCCGGATATTTTTCAATCACTTTATCAACGCCATTCATTACGCGTTTAATGAAGTCCTCTGGCTCTTCTTGGTTTGGATATTGTTTATCAGGATATTGGGAAGTTCGTTCCTCCATAGTCAGACCTTCTGCATCACCAAAAGAACGTTCAGCAAAATCCTCCATTTCCTCAAACGGAAGGTTTAGAGAAGAATTGATAATCTCTGCAGTACGTTTTGCTCGCTTCATAGGACTTGCGATAAGCACATCATAGTCTTCTGCGTTCAGATAGGCAGCACTTTCTTCCGCCTGGCGCACTCCTGTGTCGTTTAGTGGAATATCTGTACTCCCCTGTAATTGCCCTTTTAAGTTCCAGTCCGTTTCTCCATGCCTAATAAGACAAATCGTTGTCATGACATATCCCCCTATTTAATTAAGAATGTTATAAAAATAATAACAGATTTCGTAGTGTCTGCGGGCAATTAGATGAATAAATTCGTACTAATTTCACAACCTACAGCTAAAAGGATGTGTACGATAATGAAAAACTACGTTATGGCAATTAGTCTAAGCCTGATTACTTTTACTGGTATAGTTTTGCCACCTATCGCCAATGCAGAAGAGCTCAATCCTTCAGAAGTACAAACTCCAGATTATGCAAAATGGGGAAAGCTTGCGATGAAAGAAACCAAAGCAAAATACCCCCAAGCTGATATTATTGATTATCTTCACGAAGGCAGTAAGAAAAAAGGCAATAAAAAGGTAGAAATCTTTAAGTTATGGCTTAAACAGGACAATAAGGAATTTGGTGTATTTGTAAATATTGAATTTGACCCCAAAACAGAAGAAGTTGCATCGATTACATTTAAAGAAACAGATCGATAGAAGGGAAAAGCGGTGCGCTTCAGGATGGATGGGAAAGAGGCGTATTAACCTCTAAAAGTGGCGCCACCCCGCCCCAAACCCAAAGTAGAGCACCAAACCAACCATAGTCAAGTCCATAGTATTGTGTAATTTATAGATACAAGTTATCAACTATGGTTTTATTATATTGAATTTTATTTGGTAGGGAGGGGTACCCCTCCCTACCAAATAAAATTTTTCGGCATACATTTCCTTGTACTATCTATTTTTACTACGATAAAAGAACTTTTTGCCCCCGATATCCATAGATTCTTCACAATCCATTAGGACGGCACCGATCAGTCGAAATGCCGAGTTGACATTAGGGAAGACTCTTATCACGCTTTCTCTTCTTCTAACTTCGGAATTCAGTCGCTCTAATACATTCGACGTTCGAACATGGACATGAGCATCTCTATCCTCTGAATAAAACTGTATGGCATCCTCATAGCCCGCATCTAACGTTTCAATAGCTTTTTTGTACTTCGCTTCACTTTCATATTTCTCCATAAATTCTTTTTTTAACATCCTGGAGATTGTTAGGTTCGATGCTTTAAATATTTCTTTTAAATGTTCTCTCGCTTCTTTGGATCCCTTCTTCGGAAAGTTCTTGATAATATTCCTTAAAAAGTGAACCGTACATCGTTGCCAGCTTGTGTTGAGGAAGTTTTCCTTTATCGCTGCTTTTAAACCTTCGTGAGCATCTGATATAACTATTTTTGGAGATTGAAGCCCTCTAGCTTTTAATGTTTCAAAGAAGTCACTCCACCCCTCTTTAGATTCAGAACTAGTTATCTTGAACCCTAGGATTTCCCTCTTATCTTGGCTATTAACACCCAAAGCGATATAAACAGCCTTGGATACTACTTTGTGATATTCCCGGACTTTAATGTACATCGCATCGACATAAACATAGTTGTAATACTGTTGGTTTAGTGGTCTTTCAGACCATTCTTGAACAATCGGGTCCAGTTTTTTCGTCAATTCAGAAACCATAGATTTAGAAACTTTTTCTCCGCAGAGCTGTTCCACCACTTTTGTCACCTTACGAGTAGAGACACCGTTGACAACCATCTCTAACATCGAAAGCAAAAAGGCTTTATCACAACGTTTGTACTTCTCAAATAGATCCGTTGAGAAATCACCGCTACGCGTACGTGGAACCTTTAAATTCACCTTTCCTACACTGAGAGTGAGGTCTCTCTCATAGTAACCGTTTCTGTAATCATGCCGATCATCGTTTCGCTCATATGTACTATTTGCCATATAATTGTCTCTTTCCATCTCCATATACTGATTAAAAAGAATAACGATGGAAGATTTAACGACGTCGTTTAAATCGGATTGCATTACCTCATCTTTTATTTTCTCAAAATCTAGGTTAAACTGTAACTGGGTCATTATTAATTCCTCCTACATTGTTTATCGTGGTTGAAAACATTGTATCATAAGGAATTAATATGACCTTTTTTTATGTTCCTTTTTACACAATTATATAGACGTAACCCAAACCATAAAACACGCGCCGCCCCCCTCCAAAGAAGCGCACCAATACAAGCTCCCTCCTCCCAAAGCAACCCCCTCCCCCCTCTCCCATAAGCCCAAAGCCACAAACACTCCCTGCTACAAGCACCACATCTAGTCATTACAGCACGCATTTCAACCATTTCCCACCCCTACCCCTAAAAAAATCTCCGCGCGAAATTTGTCTTTGGGTCTATTTCATTATTTTTCAAATCTATTAATCTAGTAATCGCTTTTATATGAATCCTCTGTATGAATAATAGAGTCTATCATCGCCTCTTTGTAAAAATCCACCATCCTAAGTGCCTACAAGCGTATAAGCACCTTCTAGTACTTCCTGTTTATTTTTGGAAATCGTCAATTCCCCCAACAGGCTTCGACACATCTAGTAGAGTTGGCTCTCTATAATAGAGTTACAAATTTAACTGACAATCAGCGAGACAACTGAAAGTGGAGGTGAAAAGCGGAGGGTGAGCCATCCATAGATATAGCACAGGCAAACTAATAGAAGGAGGAAGGGATATGAAATTGAAAAAGCAATTGGGGTTGGCATTAGTATCAAGTGTATTGGGGGTAGCGCTTATCAGTGGTGGAACCTTTGCCTATTTTAGTGATCAGGAGGAGGCAAGTGGCTCTTTTGCTGCAGGGACACTAGATGTATCGATGAATGAACCAACATTAATAGAATTGGAGAATTTGAAACCTGGGGATAAGGCGATGCGAGAGTTTTCGTTAGCGAATGAAGGGAGCCTGAAGATTGAAAATGTCTTTCTCGAAACGGCCTATTCTGTAACTGATGCGCAGGCTGACAACACAGAGGATTATGGCAAGCACATAAAGGTTAACTTTCTTTGGAACTGGAACCAGGAAAGTGAGCCAGTGTTTGAAACGACGCTTTATGATCTCCAGCAGATGGATCCAGATGTGGTAAAGCGGGATATTTGGGATCCGCTATGGGAGCAAAAAGGTGGACTGGATGCAGAGGAGGCGCATGATTTCTGGGTAGAGTTTGAGTTTGTTGATAATGGAGCGGACCAGAACATGTACCAAGGAGACGGGCTCTCACTGGAATGGACCTTTAACGCAACACAAGGCGCCGGAGAGGAAAAATAAGCAACCAACTAAACAAGGGAAAGGATGAATTGAATGAAACTACGTCAAAAAATAACGTTTTCGACGCTAGCACTGTCGCTATCATTGGGGATTGTTGCCCAGACTACAACAGCATCTGCAGAGGAGGCTAAAATACAGATAAATGATACGTACAATACGCCGTCTTATGTCGTAGAAAGATGGAATGCGCCAGCTGGGCTCACGAACGAAGAAATTGTCCGAGCTTATTTTTCGCAAAACAAAGGGGACTTCAAGCTGCAACATAACACCTATATGGATTTTGAAATTATAAAAGAAACCCCTGATAAGCAAACAGAGACGACCCATTTGAAGGTCCAGCAAACGTATAAAGGAATTCCGATATATGGTGCAGATCAAACCGTAAAGCTAGATGAAAAGAAGGATGTGACAGCATATTTTGGCCAGGTGATTCCTGAACTCGAATCGAAAAAGATAGACATGCAAGCGAGCGTTTCGGAAGCTGATGCAATCACGCTAGCCAAAGCAGAAATTGAAAAAAAGATTGGTAAGGTTGAAGATTACGACGGACCGATTGAAGCAGCTCCATATATCTATGAATATGAAGGGGATTATTATTATACGTACCTTGTAACAGCATCGACGACCCAGCCAGCAGTGGGATTTTGGCATTATTTTATTGATGCAACAAATGGAAAAATTATTGACTCTTACAATGCCACAAATGATGTGACAGCGTTTGGTACAGGGGTTTTCGGCGAGCGGAAAAGATTCGAGGCCCAAGCATTTGATGGGATGTTTCGCTTGTTTGATGAGACAAGAGGTGATGGTGTAGTCACCTTTGATAATACGACAGGAACGAACCTGGATGTGGTTAGTATTAATAAAATGTTTACGGACGGCTCAGCAGTCGACGCTCACGCCAATGCACAGATCACGTATGATTATTATCAGGATACCTTTGGAAGAAATTCTGTTGATGATAACGGACAAATCCTCATTTCCGCTGTCCATGTCGGGGATAACTGGAATAATGCTTCATGGAATGGCAGGCAGATGTCTTATGGGGATGGAGATGGCATCAGGTTCCACCCACTTGCTGCAGGCCTTGATGTAGCTGCACATGAAATGACACACGGCGTTATTCAGCATACAGCAAACTTAATTTATCGAAATGAATCTGGTGCCCTAAATGAGTCATTTGCGGATATTTTCGGTGTTATGGTGGACAGGGATGATTGGCTGATTGGCGAGGCAATCATGGCAGATGGCACGATTGGCTTGCGTTCGATGGAGGATCCGACAGACCTCATTGAACGGAGAACCCAAGCACCTTACCCTGACCATTGGAGCAGAAGATACACGGGGACCCTTGATAATGGAGGGGTTCATATTAACTCAAGTATTAATAATAAAGCGGCTTATCTCGTTTCCGAGGGCGGAGAGCACTTTGATGTAACAGTCAATGGCGTTGGCAGGGAAAAAACGGAGCAAATCTATTACCGGGCCTTAACGCTCTATTTAACACGTAGCTCTGACTTCAGCATGATGCGTGAAGCAGCGATACAGGCAGCCGGTGATCTTTATGGAAGCAATTCAGATGCAGTGGCAGCAGTTGAACAGGCTTATGATGCAGTGGGCGTTTATGAATAAATCGCTATCAGATATAAAGGTATTCTATTAAAAATGTCGAATATATAAAAGGAACAGGAAAGGAGAGATAAGATAGTGGTAAAATGGTGGAATAACTCTTCAAAATAAAAAATTTGAGGAGGAGAAGAAATGAATATAACCTATCAATATGCTAAAAGCATAGATAACGACAAAGTCATGAAATTATATAAGGATGCAGGATGGTTTGCATATACAAAGGATGCAGCCCTTCTACAGCAGGCAATTCAGCAATCCCTTGAGGTCATATCTGCCTGGGATGGAGATAAGTTAGTCGGCTTAATACGAGCTGTAGGTGATGGTTTAACCATCCTATATATACAGGACATCCTCGTTTTGAAAGATTATCAAAATCAGGGAATCGCTACACAATTAATGGAACAGATGCTAGACAACTATAAAAACGTTCGGCAAAAGGTTTTATTAACGGAGGAAGCACCAGATGTGAGACATTTTTATGAAAAAAATGGCTTTATGTCCTGTGATCAGGGTTCAGCGGTGGCTTTTGCGAGACTTAAAGGATAAAAAAATGCAGGAAGCGGACCACGCCTCCTGCATTTTTATCATGATTTTCTTAAGAAGAAGTCCATGCGCCACCATTGACATGGATAGCTTGTCCAGTAATATAAGACCCTTCATCTGAAGCAAGCAGTACATATGGCATAGCATGTTCTGAAGGCTGGCCAGGGCGTCCCATTAACGTATTTTGACCGAAGTTTTCCACGCCATCTTCATCAAAGGAAGACGGAATAAGCGGTGTCCATACAGGGCCTGGTGCGACTGAATTGGCGCGAATGCCCCTATCTGCAAGGCTTTGCGCGATGCTTCGAGTAAATGCCGTGATCGCCCCTTTTGTTGCGGAATAGTCCATAAATAATGGGTTACCACGGTATGCATTAATGGAAGAAGTACTAATAATTGAATCCCCTTCTTGCATATGAGGGACTGCAGCTTTAGTAAGATAGAACTGGGAGAAGAAATTCACACGGAATGTTTCTTCAAACTGCTCATCTGAAATATCTTCTACATTTTCACGTACAAATTGAATGGCTGCATTGTTTACTAAAATGTTCAATTTGCCAAACTCGTCAACGGTTTTTTGCACGAGGTCTCTACAATGCGCGGCATCTTTAATATCGCCTGGAAGAAGCAAGCATTTTACGCCTTCTGCTTCCACCGCTTTTTTTGTTACTTCTGCATCGTCATGCTCATCAAGATAGGAAATCGCGACATTTGCACCCTCTTTGGCATAAAGCATTGCGACAGCGCGTCCGATCCCACTGTCACCGCCTGTGATCAATGCACTTTTTCCTTTTAGTTTTTCTGAACCTTTATATGCTGTTGGCTGTGCCGGTAATGGGTTCATTTTCGATTCAATACCTGGCTGTTTCTCCTGCTTTTGTCTAGGGGTACTACCCTTTTGCATTTCTCTTGGATCCATAAATCATTACCTCCTTGAATAAATGCTTTATTTTTTAGTCACAATAGTCCATTCCACCCTCTTGAGGTAGGCAAACATGGGATAGCGCTTACGGCGAGTATTAAGTAAATTCTTAAAAAGACTCTTTCTCTTTACCGACAAAAATGGGTTGGGGTATAAAGAGAATGAGCATATATTTAAGGCATGAGGATAGTTTTCAAATGACGCATAATAGGGTATACTTATTATAGATAAGCATATAATAAAAAAACCGTCCGGTGCTGTCACACCAAACGGCTAAGCGCAATAGCCCTTCAAGGGGGCAGCTCACTAATAAGAGTGAGAGAATAACCACCACTTAATTAGCTGGCTAGGCTGGGGTGGTTATTTTTTATGATTAAATGACAGGATCGTCACAATTAATGTCCCGAAAGAGATCATTAATACCATGGTTTCAAACACTGTCATAGGCAACACCCCCTTTCTATAGGAGGGAGTGAGCCACCACCCACGAAAAACCTTATGCACTTAAAAAATTATAACATAAATCCCTAAACTACAAGTTTTCACCTTTGTAGCTTTATATACTTTTAACCTATTCGCCATATTTCCCTCATATAAGCAAGCCCCATCCCAGCCTTTTCCATATTAAACTGGCTTACGCTCTGATCAGTTGCTTGTCCAACTAACAGGTGGCAATTTGAGAATATCGCATGCTCGATTCGCTTCTGAATTAAAGCTTGGTGGACGCCTCTATTACGGAATTTAGGCAATGTTGCTGCTGCAGCCATCTCGGCAATTCCATTCTTCATAAACAACACCCCAATCCCGGCAGGTTCTTGCTCGATGGAAGCAAGGAAAAAGTTCCAACCAGGCACATCATATAGAACGGCATTATTTTGTGCGACCGCATCTGTTAAAAATTCAGGCATTTGGAAAGCTTTCGTGTATATATCTGCAAATGTATGGAAGTCGTTCTTTCCAAGTTTTTGTATGTCAATCCTAGGGTGAAATGTGAGAGAGGCTTCCTCACAGGCTCCGTACAATGTACGATGGTATTTGGACAAGCGATATCCCCTTTCCGTTAACAAATTCAACAGGTCAGGTGATACAAAAGCCGGTATTAATTCAAATTGGGCAGGGATTTCCCTGTCTTGAAAATAGCTAAGAATAGCTTCTACCTTGTCATTATCCTCACCATGCAATCCCCTCACTGTGTTAAAAGCTGGGCCAGGTATTTGCTTTGCAGTAAAAGCTACCGCCTTCCCAAATTGACGAATCTCCACTTGCATGGGATTTTCCGGGATAGACTGAATCGCTTTAAGGCGTGATTCCAGCACAGCTACTTCCATTTGCTCAATCTTTTGGGTAAGTGATCGCGTCAGAATAGGCCTCATGGGTTTTGTCCCCCTCCTTATGTGGTTTCCTCCAAACCGGGAACTGCAGAAACAAGCTTTTCTATATCTCCAAATACGTGCTCCACTCCGTCAACATAATAAAAACTAGCTGCTTCATCAGGTAATATCTCCTCTTTTGAATAAAGGTAGATCTTTTTACCAAAAGCTAAGGCCAAACCTAACTCAACATGGCTACCCTTCCCGCCTGGTAAATATAGAATAAAAAAATCACAGTCAGCTATAGCTTGTTTTTCCAAAGTGCCAATTCGTACAAGTTGTTCTACAGTCTGTGCACGCCCGTTCATCGTCCAATCATATGTACTCAAATGGCCGTTGGCGGAGAGAATGTGTTTGAGAGATTGTACATTATCCTTGTTCTGAAAACTAGATGCGATATAAAATTTCATTCGTGTCACCTACTTTTTTACTGTTAAGCAAATACTATCATAATACCTTGTCAAAATATTCAATTATAAACAAAAATTAATAAAATATGCAGGCACATTAATTGTTTTGAAACGATTTCATCCTATATAGTTAAAAGATGTCTGAGGTTTACATATAAACTCACGATTAACAAAGATAGAAATAGAAGGAGAGGATATAGATATGGCTTCATCTGCAAAATCCTGGGATCTACCTAAAGGACAAAAGATTGCCATGATTGTGGCACTGCTTGTTGGGGCGTTTATGGGGATCATCAATGAAACGCTTCTGGCGACAGCACTACCAACGATCCAGGATGCATTTCAAATATCACAAGCGCAGGTACAATGGCTGACTACCGCATTTCTTATGGTAAACGGGATTATGATTCCTATATCAGCATACTTTATTGAACGGTTCACCACACGTGGCTTGTTCTTAACAGCAATCACTCTATTCGGAACAGGCACACTGATTGCTGCGGTCGCACCTGTTTTCCCTGTATTATTATTAGGAAGGGTTGTGCAGGCTTCTGGTTCAGGAATAATGCTGCCACTGTTAATGACAGTATTACTTGCAATCATCCCAGTAGAAAAACGTGGAACGACAATGGGACTGATTGGAATTGTTATCGCATTTGGACCTGCCATAGGGCCTACATTATCTGGATGGCTGCTTGAGCATTTCCATTGGCGTGCACTTTTCTTAACGGTGTTACCAATTGTCGTCATTACCATCCTGCTTGCAGCATTTTTCTTGAAAAATGTGACAGATCTTGGCCGTCCGAAATTGGATGTTCCGTCTGTTATTCTGTCTTCGCTCGGTTTTGGTGGATTTCTGTACGGATTTAGTATTGGTTCAGAGCATGGATGGGGAAGCCCGGCTGTCATTATCGCGATAATTGGCGGTGCAATTCTAATTACCCTGTTTATACTTAGACAATTAAAGCTTAAGCAACCAATTCTAGAATTCCGCATCTTTAAATTTCGTATCTTTGCACTAGCGATTGTCATTACGATGGCAGTTATGATCTCCCTAATTGGGGCAGAGACATTGCTACCATTATTTATGCAAAATACGCTCGGCTTTAGTCCACTTGAATCTGGATTAATGCTATTACCTGGAGCGATTGTAATTGGGATCATGTCCCCAATCACAGGTTCATTATTTGATAAGTTTGGTGGGAAATGGCTTGCGATTACTGGCCTTTCTATCGTGACAGTAACGACCTTTTTCTTCACAAATCTGTCTATGGAAACATCGTTTGCCTACTTAACTACAGTCTACGCCATTCGTATGTTTGGTTTATCGTTTGCCCTAATGCCTGTTATGACATCGGCATTAAACCAGTTACCACCAAAATGGTATGCGCACGGTTCAGCAATGGCAAACACTATGCAGCAAATTTCCGCTTCGATCGGTACAGCCATCCTTGTGACGTTGACAACCGTTGGAGCAAAGCGCTTTACACCAGCAGCAAATGATTCGGCAGAGAATGTTGGGCAACTTGCACAAATTCAAGGATTTGAATGGGCATTTACAGGAAGCACAGCATTGGCACTGGTTGGTTTAATTCTAGCCTTCTTCCTAAGCTCACCTAAGAAAGAAAAAGAAATGACACGTAAGATTAATGAAGAAAGCATGTCACAATAAATAAACGAAGCTCTTCCTTTGTGGGAGAGCTTTTGTTTTAATTACTTATAGAAAGGGTGAGGTCAAAATGCACATATCCATTATTAAACCAGATTTATCCCACACAACAGCTATTTCTACTATATGTACAGCAGGTTGGAAGCAAACGGTGGCGGGAAAGCTCAGTGAAGTGTATCAGAATGAGAATGTTGCGAACTGGTACAACCTTGAACGGGTGGAGAAAGATATTTTAGCAGGAAGCTACACGCACGTCGCTATTTTAAAGTCAAAAGTGGTTGGTGTGATCGGCGGAGGGTTAACAGTCCCAACGACTGGAGAAGTGTTTGTGCTTTATGTAGCAGAGGAAAACCGTTATATGGGAGTAGGAAGACAACTACTCGATGCCTTAACCGCTCAGCAAAAGGAAAAAGGTGCTTTGGAACAATGGGTCTCTGTTCAAGAGGACAATCAGCATGGTATTCCTTTTTACGAAGCACGGGGGTTTGCTTTTAAAAATAAGAAAATAACCACGACGAGTACAGGAGAAAAACAAGTCTCATTAAGGTATCAAAGAAAAATCTAACAAAAAAACAGGAAGCAACCCCTCCTGTTTTTTAAATGACTAAGAGCTTTGTCGCTCCAACTTAGCCTGCTTATGAAGCGTATGCTTCGTACCCCACTCATGCATCGCTTCTAAAATCGGTTCAAGGCTTCTACCATATTCCGTCATAGAGTATTCTACTTTTGGTGGAACCTGTGGATAGACAACCCGCTGTATAATATCCTCTTCCTCTAGTTCACGCAATTGTTTGGTCAACATTTTTTGGGTGATTCCGGGCATACTGCGTTTAAGTTCACTAAACCGCTGTGTCCCCTTTTGCAGTAAATGCAAGAGGATGATAGGCTTCCACTTTCCGACCAAAATACTAAGTGCATCCTCCACCCGGCATAATTCCGGTGCTTTCTCCATGCTTTTTCCTCCCTTAGTATCTTTTTGTATACTATACCACCTTTAAGTGCGTACTTCATAAAAAATTCATTATACCTTACAATAGCATTATAATAAGAAAAAAGAAAGATAGCAGATATAGATTTTTTAGATAGAAAGGTTGAGCAAACAATGGAAAAATATCGCATTGATCCAAGCAAAGGCATGGAATTCGGGCTTTATACACTGGGTGATCATCTCCCTGATCCACATACTGGCGAGCGAATTCCTGCCCAACAACGCCTGCAGGAAATTATTGAATTAGCAAAATTAGCCGATCAGGCGGGGATTGATTTCTTTAGTGTCGGGGAAAGCCATCAGGATTTCTTCGCGACCCAGGCACATTCGGTCGTCCTGTCCGCAATCGCCCAGGCGACAAAAAATATAAAGATTGCCAGCTCTTCTACGATCATCAGTACGTCAGATCCCGTGCGTGTATATGAGGATTTTGCTACAATTGATCTAATTTCCGGGGGCCGTGCGGAGATCGTTGCTGGCCGTGCTTCGAGAATTGGTCTGTTTGATTTGCTCGGCTATAATGTCCGTAATTATGAGGAGCTTTTTGAGGAGAAATTTGATTTATTGAGACAAATTAATGAGGAAGAGGTTGTGAACTGGGAAGGCGAGTTCCGTGCCCCATTACACAATGCCAAAATCCTGCCACGCCCACTAAATGGCTCGTTGCCAATTTGGCGTGCAGTCGGTGGATCCCCTGCCAGTGCAATAAAAGCAGGCTATGCAGGTGTACCCATGTTCTTAGCTCATTTAGGCGGACCAGCAAGTAGCTTTAAACGTTCCATTGATGCCTATCGCCAGGCTGCCCAAAGCAGAGGCTTCGATACAGATCAGCTACCTGTCGCAACAGCTGGGTTCTTTTACGCTGCGGAAGACATGCAGACAGCACTGAGAGACATGTACCCACATATTAATGAGGGCATGAAGCGCACAAATGGACAAGGATTTCCGAAGCAGGCATTCGCCCAAGGAGCGGATCCACATAGCATTATAAATATCGGAAGCCCAGAGCAAATTATTGAAAAAATGCTTTACCAGCATGAAATGTTCGGGCATCAGCGCTATATTGCCCAAATGGACTTTGGCGGCATGCCATTTGATAAACTTAGAAAGAATATCGAAATAATTGGCACAAAAATTCTTCCAGAAATTAAGAAACATACAGCAAAAAAATAGAGGTGAGTACAGATGAAGATCGTGGGACTTTCTGGTTCGAAGGTTGGCTCCAAAACTAGAACGGCTATGAATTACACCATAAACAAATTGCAGGAAAAATACCCGGAAACAGAAACAGAACTAATAGATTTAGCAGATTATGAAATTCAATTTAGTGATGGACGCAACTACTTGGATTACCAAGGAGATACCGGCCATGTAACAAAAACAATTATGGAAGCAGATGCCGTCATTATAGGAACCCCTATTTTCCAAGCATCCATTCCGGCCACATTAAAAAATATCTTTGATTTGCTGCCAGTGAACGCATTTCAGGACAAAGTGGTCAGCATGATCGTGACCGCTGGCTCTGCCAAGCATTTCCTTATTGCCGAACAGCAGCTAAAACCGATCCTTGGCTATATGAAGGCTCAGATGGTACAAACTTACGTATTCATTGAAGAAAGTGACTTCTATCGCAAGGAAATCACCAATGATGATGTCCATTTCCGTATCGAAAGGCTTGTCGAGGACACCGTTGTATTAACCGAAACCTATACGAAGATCCGTGAAGCTAAAGAAGCCGAGTATGATTTTTAAATTTTAGTGAGCGGCCCAGGATTTTCGGGAAGTGCGCTAGGAAGTGAGAAAGTGACACATGAACCGGTAGAAGTGGCGCGTCAAACGGGGAAGTGAAACCAGAGCACTCCAGAGTGAAACCAGAGCGCGGGGAAGTGACACCACAGCGCTGCAAAGTGACACCAGAGTGCGGGGAAGTGACACCAGAGCGCTGCAGAGTGAAACCACAGCACCCAAGAGTGAAACCAAAGCGCTGCAAAGTGAAACCAGAGCACCCAAAAGTGAAACCAGAGCGTGGGGAAGTGAAACCAAAGCGCTGCAGAGTGAAACCAGAGCACCCAAAAGTGAAACCAGAGCGCTGCAGAGTGAAACCAGAGCACCCAAAAGTGAAACCAGAGCACCCAAAAGTGAAACCAGAGCACTCCAAACTGACACCAAAATGAATCTATCCCATCAAAAAACAGGACAAGGGGCTTATGCCAGCCTTGTCCTGCTTTGTATGGGGGGAAAACCTGATAAACGTTAGTACCCTACTTCAACTGCAGCGTTCACAATATACATCAAATCATTTTCATCACCTTTATCCTTCAAGGTGATCCCACTAGATGTGGCCATTCCACCATCTGTCACTTCCACTGAAACGGAGCCATACGGAATGGCGTTTTTAATGCTTTCCGTATCTAGCTTTTCCCGATCAAGCGGTACAGCGACTTTAACATTCACTTTCATATTTTCCAAATTCTGTTCAGGAAGGCTTTTTTCAATGCCTGGCATCGAGTTAAACCAGATCGCATTCTCTACAGCGCGGACAGCTGCCTTCGTTACATTCTGCCCATGAACGTCGATCCCAGTTCCTGTTTGAATAAAGAGAACTTGATTCATTTTAAATACTCCTTTCCATGAAGGATTTTTATCGTTCTACTAATCCGATTCCCGAGGAAAAGCAGTGTCAAACACTAGATTAAGGGCAGTAGTGTAACTTTCCCCGACCTACTAGGTTAGAAGAAACCCTTCTATAGTTGCAAAATCCCTGTACTTATGGGTCCATGGATCCCTTTTTACGTAGAAATCTATTTTCGCTCCGTATTTTACTGTATACTTTAAATATTCTAAAATTTAAAGGGGTGTTCAAGGGGTATGATGTTCAAAATGCGTTTGAAACAAGTCCTGCTCATAGTAGTAATTGCTGTTCTTGCAGTTTTTCCTATGTTTGGACAAGAGGGAAATCAGACGATCACCGCATCCGATGAAATTACAGAAAAAGAATTTGCTGAAGCAAACCTGGAAGAAAAGATGCGCATCCTTCTGGAAAATGAACAGTTAGATGGTACGGTGACAGGGGTAAGCATTAAGCACGCAGAAACAGGTGAACAACTGTTTTCACAGGACGGAGATATTCGGCTTCATCCAGCCTCCAACATGAAAATCCTCACAGCTGCTGCAGCGTTAGAAACGCTAGGCGAAGATTATCAATTTACCACCGAAGTACTGACAGATGGGAAAAAGCGTGGAAAAGTATTACACGGCGACCTATATCTTAAAGGCAAGGGAGATCCAACCTTATTGCAAGACGACTTCGAGCAATTTGCAAAAGATATAAAAGCCCAAGGCATTCAAAAGATCAAAGGAGATCTGGTCGGCGATGACACATGGTATGATGATGTGCGACTTTCCCAGGATTTAAACTGGTCGGACGAGCCTTTCTACACGGGAGCGCAAGTCTCGGCATTGACCCTCTCCCCGAACGAGGATTATGATGCGGGAACAGTAATTGTGCAAGTAAGCCCTGCTGAGGAAGCTGGCGGGCAGGCAAAAGTCACGCTAACTCCAGAAACCGATTATGTCACAATCGAAAACAAGACAAAGATGGTCCCTGCCGGCGAAAGCAGGGATATCTCCATTGAACGCGAGCATGGAAGCAACACAATTGTAGTAGAGGGCACGATGCCAGTGGACGGCTCCCACTCCCGCTCATGGGCTTCAGTTTGGGAGCCAACAGGCTATGCGCTTGATGTGTTCGAAAAGGCGTTGGAAGAGGAAAATATTCGCTTTATTGGGAGATCAGAACGAAAGACGGGTGCAACGCCAGACGCTGCACGACTATTAACGTCCAAGCAATCGATGCCTTTACATGAGCTATTAATCCCTTTTATGAAGCTAAGCAATAATGGTCATGGCGAGGTGCTAACCAAGGAGATGGGAAAAGTGGTATCTGGTGAAGGCAGCTGGGATGAAGGGTTAGAGGTCATTGAAGACGTAGCAGCCCAGTATGGAATGGATAAAGATACAATTCAACTACGCGACGGATCAGGTATGTCGCATAAAACCATGATCCCAGCCCATGATCTGTCCCAATTTTTATATGAAGTTCAAGCCTCCGATTGGTTTGACGCATTCGAATATTCCCTCCCTGTTGCTGGTGAGTCCGACCGTTTTGTAGGAGGGACACTACGAAATCGAATGAAAGAAGAACCTGCCAAAGGTAACGTAACAGCTAAAACAGGTTCACTTACTGGTGTATCCACCCTTTCCGGTTATGTGACATCTGCAGACGGCGAGGAGCTCATCTTTTCCATTCTCATTAACAACTACCTTGGCTCAAGCTCTAGTATGCGCGCCATAGAGGATGCGATCGCAACCACACTAGCAGAGCATGCGTTTAATGAATAGAGGTTAAGCTAGCTGCCTTTCTTAGGAGAGGCAGCTTTTTTTGAGATATGTAGGATTGCCTTTTAGGGAAAAAAGAGGCATAGTGAAACGTCATCGAGCTCAACTGGAACCTCAGCGCCTGGAAGTGAAACGAGAGCGTCCCAAAGTGAAACCACAGCACCCAAAAGTGAAACGAGAGCACCCAAAAGTGAAACGTCAGCCCCCCAAAGTGAAACCACAGCACCCAAAAGTGAAACGTCAGCCCCCCAAAGTGAAACCACAGCACCCAAAAGTGAAACGTCAGCCCCCCAAAGTGAGACCACAACGCCCCAAAGTGAAACGTCAGCCCCACAAAGTGAAACCACAACACCCCAAAGTGAAACGTCAGCCCCACAAAGTGAAACCACAACACCCCAAAGTGAAACCACCTCCACCAAAAAGCCACAACCCCCCCCTCTCCCAAACCCCACCCCCATCTGCTAAAATAAAAGAAAGAGGTGATCTAATGCGACTTGATGAATCAACAGCATACATAAAAAGCATGGAATTAAAAAGAGATCAAATCCCAAGCTACAATCGCTTCCCTTTCAATCTCCCTATCATCCGTAACCTAAATAAGTTCACCTTCCACCCCAATGTGACCTACATTGTAGGGGAAAATGGTATGGGCAAATCTACTTTGCTTGAGGGGATTGCGGTGGCATTAGGGTTTAACCCAGAAGGTGGCACCCGCAACTTTAATTTTTCCAGCTATGATTCTCACTCTGAGCTCGATCATTATTTAAGGGTGGCCAAGGGTGCGATACGCCCTAAAGATGGCTTCTTTTTTCGAGCGGAATCTTTTTATAATGTGGCGACAAATATTGAGGTAATGGACGAAGAAAAGTTAGGTGGCAGACCTATTATTGATTCCTTCGGTGGTCAGTCCCTGCATGAGCAATCACATGGTGAATCTTTTTTTGCGGCGTTTCTTCATCGGTTTTCAGGGGAAGGTATATACATATTGGACGAGCCAGAAGCTGCACTCTCACCGCTTAGGCAACTGTCGATGCTTGCACGCATTCATGAGCTGGTGAATGAGGGAGCACAATTCATAATATCGACACACGCCCCGATCCTCATGGCATATCCTGAGGCAAAATTAATGGAGCTTACAGAGGAAGGCTTTCAAGAAATGGCATTAGAGGAAACAGGGCATTATCGCACAATGAAGCAGTTTTTTGAAAATAAGGATAGGCTGTTGCATCATTTGTTTGAGTAATACCCGGCAAATAGTATCGACTTTTTTACCAGGTAGTTGCTATTTTAGGTCATTTTTCGCTATTCTATAAGAAGGACTCCCTCTTAATAGATGAAAAAGTGCTGTCCTAAAAAAATATAGAAAGTTGCGTTCGTATAATGAAGTCATTATATAAAAGCTTAATAGATTCAACGGGTACAAGGTTTACGTTAATGGTCACAGGCATCCTTTGGCTAAAAACGGTAATCATTTGCTTTTTTGGCTTTGACCTTAGTATCCATTCCGTTTTGGATATTGTCTTAATCCTAACCAGCTCTATTGGTTCATTAGTATTAATTATGGGGTTCAGCTTCTATTTCGGAAAAAAAGTAAAGAGATTTGTGTTGTTCGGGCTATTAGTTATCGCCACAGGTATCCTTTATGGGGATCTACTATACTATCGTTTTTATAATGACTTTGTGACGATGCCCATCCTTTTTCAGTTTGATAATGTTGGAGGATTAGGCCCTAGTATGCTTGAATTAATGAGTCCATGGGATATGTTCTTGTTTATCGATTTAGTTATCGTAGGATGGATTCTGTTTAAAACAAAATCGAACCTTACTGTATCAAAGCCAAGAAAGAAAAAGTATATTGCAGTTGGCTCAACACTTGTAGTGTTGACCATTTGTTTAGGGTTGGTAAAATCTGTACACCTATTTTCGGAGTCATATGACCGGGACCAGATGGTTAAATCATTGGGACCAATCAATTATCATTTATATGATATTGCTTTAGGGATCATATCCCCGCTAGAGAGAGTGGTTGCTACAGAGACAGACGCTGTTGCGTCAAAAGCGTATTTACAACAGAATGATACTGAGCCTACGGAATTATTCGGAATAACAGAAGGGAAAAATGTGGTCGTTATCACATTAGAATCCACTCAAGACTTTGTGATTAATCAAAAAGTAAATGGGCAAGAAATAACGCCATTTCTTAATGATTTAATTGAAGATAGTTTCTATTTTAATCAAATCTATGATCAAACAGGACAGGGAAAAACATCCGATGCTGAATTTCTAATTGATAACAGTCTTTATCCATTAGCTAATGGCTCAGCATTTGTGATGAGACCGGAAAATACTTATTTGAGTCTTCCCCATATATTGAAACAAAACAATGATTATTATGCCGCCTCCTTTCATGGGAATGATCGGACATTTTGGAATCGGGATGATATGTATAAAGCGCTCGGTTATGATAAATTTTTCTCAAAGAGAGATTATAACGTAACAGAAGAGAACTCAATTAACTTCGGACTTAAAGACATTCCTTTTTTTAATCAGTCAGTCGACTATTTAGAAAATGTGCCTGAGCCTTATTATGCGAAATTCCTTACGTTAACGAATCACTTTCCTTTCTTGTTAGAGGAAGAAGATACATTTATCGACCAAGCGGATACAGAGGAAGATGTCGTAAATCGCTATGTAACTACTGTTCGCTATTTGGATAAATCAATCGAGACATTCTTTGAAAAATTGAAAGAAAAAGGCATGTACGAGGATACCGTCTTTGTGCTGGTTGGAGACCACTATGGTATATCACCAAAATATGAAGAGGGTCTGAGTGAATTACTAGATGAAGAGATTAATGTCGTGAATCGGATGAAATACCAACAAGTACCACTAATTATTCACGTACCAGGCCAAGAAGGTAAAACAATTCAGACACGTGGTGGGCAAATCGACATTCGCCCAACCCTTCTTCACCTCCTGGGCATTGAGACAGAAGATCGTTACGCCTTCGGACACAATCTCTTCGCAAGAGAAGGCGATCAACCTGTCATTCTACGAGATGGTAGTTTTATAGTAAAGGATCACATTTATAAGAATAATGTTTGTTACGCAAAAGAAAGCGGGCAGGAAGTAGACGAAAGTATTTGTGAGCCATATTTAGATGAGGTTAGGGAAGAGTTAGAGCTATCAGATAATATTATTTTTGGTGATTTATTGAGGTTTCTGGTTGAGTAGGATTGATAGAAAAGCTGGTAAACCAAAAAAGCAGCACCCAGTTTGGATGCTATCGGTTTCAATACATCTTTAATAAATAGTGGAGAATTTAGAAGGGGCGCCCTTCCTTGATGGGAAAATTGCAAGGAGTGCAGCCCCTTCTATTTCTTTTCCTCCACAATGCTTTGCAAGTCAGTATTTATGATTACACCTAAACTAATTAATAGTTTATCCATTATCCGACTTCGCAGTACATAGACAGAGGCTTTACTATACCCAATTGTTTGGGCTGTTTTCTCAATTGAATGCCTTTTAAAATATCGAGAATTAATAAACTGCTGTTCGATCGGATTCAAATCGTGGACAGCGTTCTCAATAGACTTTTCAATGAGCAACGTTTCATTATATTTTTTGCGAATAGCTACAAGCTTCTCATTATCCAGAAATTGCATAGAGGGCTGATTTTGTTGATCCACGTTCATCAAAAGCTCTAGCTGTTTTTGCAAATTACTATTGGCTACTTTAAAGGTTCTATAGTTCTTCAAATAAAACTCTATTAATTTAACTCGATCTCGCTTTTCATCTTTTGTTAATTCCATTTCCAAACTTTCTCCCCTTTCAAACAGAACGTTTGTTCTATTTAATTGTATCATTATCTGTGCATTAGTGGAAGGATATTTCTTCCAATTAAGTGAAGTCTATAAGTTATTAGTAGAAAAAGTTGAATGTTTCTGTACGAACCTTTGAGGACTTTTAGATTTCTATTATTTAGCAGGCCTTATAATAAGTAATAAGAATATTACTTAAACACATAGGGAGTGAGGGAATGGCTTTAAAAAAATTAGAAAAAGATGACATGAAGAAGCTGGAAGAATACTTGAAAAGCTACAACAGTTATAAGACGGCAATAAACGTAATAAAAAAACAATTAGATTACTTAGTACCAGGATTTGTTTCACAATTTGAATTGGATGAAGAAAATAAAGGTAAGTTCACCCTTCATTCTTTAGGAAAAGACGTAGATAGATTATCCAGCATAAAGGCACTGAATTTATACGAGGAGTTGTTACACTATAACATCATCGTAGCCTCAATTGAGGAGGCAATTGAAGATTTAGAAGAGCTCGAGCGTCAATTTATAACATCTCGATATTTAAAAGGAAAGTCCATTGTGCAAACCTCCTTTGATCTAGGATATAGTGAAAAATATGTATTTATTATTCGAAAGCAAACGCTAACTAAATTATTAATTTCTCTCAAAGGACTTATTTTTTTATAGAGCCTCATATGGCGCACACCTTCACTTTCAACACTTACTGGTGAAGGTGTTTTCTATTTCATTTTGTTACATGGCAAAACTTGACAAGCAAGCAGAGTGTGGTATCTTTTGAGTGGATGAAAGGAGTGGTTTGATGGACAAAAAGTACTTTTATGGTAGTGTCCTTTTCCTAATGCTTATACTATTGCTTGCAGGGTGTGGAGGGAATACGAACGAACAAGCAGAAACAGACTCTGAGAGTAACAATGCTTCACAATCTGAAGAACAAAATACCGACAAAAAAGAAAATAACGGAGGAGATAAGGAGGTTGCCCAATTTACTGAGGCAGAATCTGAAGCTTCCGAGACAGAAAAAGATACGGAGGAGGTCTCCTCTGAGGACACAAATAACCAGGATGCAGACAGCACATCTGAAAGCGAGGAAGAAGATCCTCTTTCAGCGTATTCTGCAAAGCAAATCGAATATGCACGTGTTTGGTTGGAGTTAGGTCCAAACCAGGATATTGATGAATTAAATGTGCACCATATACCTGCTGGATCGTTAATCAATCCTAATGATGAAACAAGTGCTACATATCCGGAAGATGTTATCCAGCTAGCTGGTTCCCGTCTGGTAGATGGCTCTGTAACGTACAGTGGAAATGGCGATGGTACCATTAACGTTTATAATGTGCCATTGCGTTGGGATTCGAGTGATGCTGAGGTGGATGAAGACTTTATGAAAGAATATACAGAGAAAATTATTGAAGAAACAGAATTAGTAAAAATAGATCCAGGTAATGATGAAGAGATTATTAAGCTAATCGACATCATGAAGATCCACAAATAAAGATCTATAAAAAGGGGCGGTCCAATAAAACCGCCCTTTAACTTTCCACAGATTCAAAAATTCACTAGAATACTTGAAGACATCTGTTGTAATACATTCTTCGATCCTCTAATCCGTTATAACCACCGTTAACGCGTAATGTTACAGCTTCGACGGATGGATTCGTATCACATAATGCATTCATATTATTTAATTCCCACCAAAATCCCGCGCTTGACCAAGGATAGTTGGCTGCTAGATAATCAACACCTTGATTGACGATTTCTGGATCCCCGATGTCATTTGAGAAACGAGTATAGTTATAGCGACCGGTTAATTGGATATAACCACCACCTTTAAATTTAGGGCCATCACCGGGTTGAGTGTTACCTAAATCAGTTCGTCCCTCATAGTCCCATCCAGATGCCAGCTCTTTTGTCCATCGACCGGCTCCAGACTCGTGGCTACATTGGCTGATGAAGTGACAGAGTCTAGATCTTGTTGTGATCTGATATCTTTCTAGGCATCGATTTAAATCCTCTAGAATGGTATCAGATAGATACGCACTAGACCATCCAATTTGATTTAGTTGGCTCTCTGTTACATAGGCATTACCATCACCATCTCCTGGCGGCACATCACCACTTCCGTTATCATAAACGAGCAACTCCTGTCCAACCTGAATGAGATCAGGGTTACTAATGTTGTTAAGAGCCATAATCTCATCAAGCGTCATCCCGAATCGTTGCGCAATTCTACCTAAGACATCACCAGGCTGAACGATATAAATAATCGTATCAGGAGTCGATCCGCCATCACCACTTCCATTATCATAAACGAGCAGTTCCTGTCCAACCTGAATGAGATCAGGATTACTAATGTTGTTAAGGGACATGATTTGATCCAAGGTCATGCCAAATTGCTCAGCAATCCTGCCTAAAACATCGCCAGGCTGAACCACATAGACGGTAGTATCAGGGTTAGACCCGCCACTTCCATTACTGTAAACGAGCAGTTCCTGTCCAACTTGTATAAGGTCTGGATTACTAATATTGTTAAGAGCCATGATTTCACTAAGCGTCATGCCGAATTGTTCAGCGATCCTGCCTAAAACATCGCCAGGTTGAACCACATAGACGGTAGTATCAGGGTTAGACCCGCCACTTCCATTACTGTAAACGAGCA
Source organism: Oceanobacillus kapialis (assembly GCF_044790185.1). Classification (GTDB taxonomy): domain Bacteria; phylum Bacillota; class Bacilli; order Bacillales; family Amphibacillaceae; genus Oceanobacillus_B; species Oceanobacillus_B kapialis. Next base: position 3,674,075 of record NZ_CP085256.1, on the reverse strand, counting down.
GTTCCTGTCCAACTTGTATAAGGTCTGGATTACTAATATTGTTAAGAGCCATAATTTCACTAAGTGTCATGCCAAATTGTTCAGCGATTCTACCTAAAACATCCCCAGGTTGTACAATATAAATAGTTGTGCTTGTAGTTGTAAAAGTTGTCATCATATAAACTCCTTTTTTATTTTTTTTAAAACAGAGAAATTAATCATTGAGTGATTGAGTAATGAAGTTCCACAAAAGGTGCTCGAGACCAACTTGCTAAGAACAGAGCTTGTCTGTTTTCTGTCAATGAAAAATGGGCGGCATATCTTCACCTCCTCGTTTCTTAGTTATCTTCATGAAGATTATGTACTTATCATAAATCGGAGTATCGAGACAAAAATGCCCAAAACGTAAGCTAAAGGTAATGGAATATTATAGCGAGAACTGCAGACTATTAGCGGTATAAAACAGGAGTGCTATAAATGTAAAAGGATTGCCACTTCCACTTCGTTATAAATAAATGCATAACTAAAAAACCCCGAGTTAACGAAACAAAGGGGTTGTCTAATATAAGGCATAAAAACCAATTAATTACCAAAACTAAAAGAGATTATTTCCTATTTAGTGGAGGTATGTGCAAATGGATGGTAGCCAACAGCAATTATTAAAGGAAATAGAAGATAAGCAAACAGAGAACACACATGGCTTTATTGATTATTGGTTTAAACATTCTTCCTTTGATACATGGCAATTTTGGGTGCACGTCATTTTATTAATTGCGCCGCTCGTCATCCTTTACTTTAAAATAGATAGGAAAAGAGCGTTACTACTTGGGTTTTACGGGTTTAATGTACATGTTTGGTTTACTTACATAGATGTATTTGGTGCCAAGTTAGGGTTTTGGAGTTATCCGTATCAAATAATGCCTGTCATAACGGTAAGTTTTGGACTTGACATATCTTTTATTCCTGTAGTGTACATGCTGCTTTATCAGTGGGTTTTAAATCATGATAAGAATTACTATTTGTATCTCACTGGACTGTGCTTATTCATTGGCTTTATTTTTAAACCTTTAATGGTAGCGGTTGGTTTATTTGAGTTAGATAAAGGGGCAAATTACTTTCATATCTTTATCGGCTATATTGTCATTATGCTTATTTCCAAATGGATCACGGATTTATTTATTTACTTTGAAAAGAAACCAAAAGTGTGAGTACTTCCCCTCTTGGCAAATGTAAAAAGCGATCTTTAAAAAGGTCGTTTTTTTGTGTACACAAAAAATTGTCTAGTTACATTTGCTAAAATATTCAGTATAATTAGATATAAAAACTGGGTAAGGAGGGAGAAATATGGCCTCTAGGGAACTTACAGGAAAAGAAAAGTTCAGTGTCATTTACATCATTGAAAACATGAAAGAAAACGAAAAATATGATGAAACGGCAGAAAAAATTCTAATGGCAGCCCCATATGAAGTGCATTCCCTAATATATGAAACACTTTCAGATGCACTAAAAGATGCGATTATGAGGAAATTTTCAGAAGTACATGTCACCGTTCCAAGCTTTGTTGTGTTAAATTTCAATTTAACTGAATTGAAACAAGCGATCAAAGAAATGGAGAAAAAGCATAAGTGGAAGAAGTTTTTTGGCCGAATTGAGGATAATAAATATTTACGGGCGGAACATGATGTGTTGTTTAACTATGAAAATATCACTTACTATTCGAACAATGTAGATGATGCAGTTTCCTATATCCTTAATAACATAGAAGCGTATATAGAAGAGCAATGAGAAGGTTCTATTTGCTATTGTTCCTTTCTTTTATTTTGTGCTTATCAGGCTGCACGCAGGGTGAGGAAGAGCCAGGGGATTATTCAGGTATTGTGAGTGATGGAAGGGCAATGGGGTTTGAGTACATCCTTACTTTAGATAAAGGTAATTTTTCTTGGGAAATTGGTTACAAACGAAATACATCTATCTATAAAGAAAGCGCGGAGAACGAGAAGGATTTAGAAAGCTTTAAGCATGCTGTTGATGATAGTCAATCAGCATTAACAACCCTTATGATAACGGGCACATTTCTATTTATTGTTGTAGTTCTTACGTTTTTTATCTATAAAAAGAATAAAAATATGCTTAAAGGAGCCCGTGCCATTATTGTGATTGTAGTAGGCTTTGCAATCTATCATAGTTTGACAACTTCTGTTGAGTTAAGCAGATCATTACAAGATGCAGAATACTATTATTTACTATTGCTGAAGTAAAATGAAAAAGGAGCACCCATTATGGATGCTACCTCTCAAAGAAATTAATATCTCACAGAATCCAGAACATTAATCAACCCATACCGCACATAATAACCGGTCCCACTAACACTATCAGCAGTATTTTGAATAGCAGCACGAACCTGTGCATTGCTCTTACCCTGACCAGTTAACAATGCCGCTTGACCGGCAACATATGGAGATGCCATGGAAGTCCCTGATAAATAAGCATATCCATTTCCAGGGTAAGTGGAAGCAATATCGACCCCAGGGGCGGAAACATCTACCCATGTTCCGTAATTCGAAAAGCTCGCTTTATTGTTATTTCGATCAACAGCACCAACCGCAATGGCATTCGCATAGGATGCTGGCTGGAATTGCTGTGAAGTACCATCATTTCCTGCAGCCGCTACCACAACAGAACCACTATTCCAAGCATAGTTGACAGCAGACTCTAGTGTTTGCGTGTCACAGGCACAGCCTAGAGAAAGGTTGATCACCTCTGCTCCATTGTCGGCAGCATAACGAATCCCATTGGCAATGTTGGAGAGGGAGCCATTTCCGCTTGCATCCAGCACCCTTACTGCTAAGATGTCGGTGTTCGGCGCCATACCGGCAATTCCTGTTCCGTTATTTGTTTCGGCCGCCGCAATCCCGGCAACGTGGGTGCCATGACCATTCGCATCCGAAGGCGTATAATCACGATCTACAAAGTCATAGCCGCGATTTGTTTTTCCATTTAAATCAGGATGATTATAATCTACCCCCGTATCTAATACGGCAATCTCCTGGGAAGCACTTCCTCTAGCATAATCCCACGCGTGATCTGCCGATGTATTAAATAATCCGTATTGATAAGAGGTGCTGAAATAAGTATCATTTGGTGTCCAAGCTGCTTTCAAAATGTAATTTGGTTCTGCATATTCGACTTTCGCATTACTGTTTAATGTTTTTACAACACTTTCAACATCGCCAACCTCAAGCACGACAAACGGTGACTTCACAACATTTGGACTCGGCTGCACTTTTGCATTTACATCTTTTAGAATTTGCTCTTGGCTGTTTAGGGAAACGCTATCCTTAAATTTAACGATAACCTCGCCTTTATTATAGCTCCCCTTTTCAATGCTTACATTTACAGGGACATTCTCTTTTGCTAATGACGCGTCCTCTTCAGCAAAACTTACCAAAGGAAACACCATTACCAAAAGCATTAACAATATGGAACTAAAAAACTTCTTCTTCATCCTTTTCCCTCCCTTGATTTAACACTCTAACAATATATGGGAGTTCGGATAGGATCATGTGTGCATCCAAGCCCTGGCGCTATTGGGAATAACGGAGGGAAGGACAAATTATTATCGTTATTTTTAGACCTATGTTTTTCCTTTTAAAGGAAAATTTAGCGGGATTTTTGAGGGCGCGGGCATAACAAAACAGCCAGTTGTCATTACTGGCTGTTTTAGAATTTTACGTTATAACATGGTACAGCTCATTTAACGATTTTAGCTGAATCCATTAGCTCGCTTTCCTCTTAGACACCACAACCTTCAAAAGTACCGACCCCATATGAAGAATCAATGCGACGCTCAAAAAAGCAGTGATTACATTAAACTGATAGCTTTGGTGAATGTGCACGTAATCTTCTATTGGCTTCAAGAATGCTGCAACCGATTCCCCGCCGCCATTTAGCTTAAAAATATGCCAGTCTTCATAATCACCAATTGAAAAAAATGCCAGCTGTATGATGATAAATATACAAAGGTGGAGACCCAGACCTAGCAATCTCTTATGATTTTTCCAAAGATGCATCACTCTTCCGTTTTCTTGTAACATTTCATTCCCTCACTTTAAAACTCTTTTCGTTTGTATAAAACTACGGACAAAATATAGGAAATCACAAATAGGATTGCTGCAATCAGTACAAGGCTAATGGAAAAAATGCGATCATACCCTGCTCCTGTTCCAATTAGACGTGGGAGCACAGAGGAAACCAAGAAGAAGACCGCGATTCCAAACCCCCCGCTCATAAGGGTGATGGTATCGGATTTTTCCGCTCCTAGCATGTAGGTCAGGAAGAAGGTAGCTGCTGCAATACATAGTACAATCCCTATGCCACGTAAGGTGAAATTTACGAATGTAGCATCCAAGGATGGAGCGATCGCGAAATCTGCCACCGTAAATAAGACCACCAGTAATGCAGCACTCGCTACCAGTAAAATCAAAAACGTTAAGTACTTGCTTCGAATGATCTTCTCCCTGCTGACAGGTAAGGTTACCTCGAATTTATCCCATCCAGACAAGCGATCATGCTTTAATACCTCTAATGCATTGATAGGAATTAATAAAAATGGTAAAAACGTAGCTGCCCGAAGACCGAGGGGGTTTTGCGCTAGTAAAAGCAATGCAACAGCTGCGATGGAAATGATAAATGACTGTCTAATCCCCTTCTCCATCGAATAGAAATTATTTAACAATAGCCCTCTCATGGTTTTCCCCTTTCATTAAAAGCATGGTAATAGCATCAATTGAAAAGTCCGTTTGATGTAGTTCTATAGGAAGACTAGCTTTATCCGCAACAAGCGCCTCGGTAACATCACCCATGTCTCGATGTGCGATCACGTTATGAAGCTTCGCAATCTCACTCGATTTGCCCTGCACAATAGCATAGTTTTCCAATAAATCTTTTTTACTGACGCGTAGAAGGATCCTGCCCTTCTTAATAAATACAAGGTAGTCGGCGATTTTTTCAATGTCTGTCGTGATGTGGGAGGATAAGAGGATGGAATGCTCTCTGTCTTTAACAAAATCCAAAAATACGTCCAGCATCTCATCCCTTGCTACAGGGTCTAATCCTGCTGTGGCCTCGTCTAATATAAGAAGCTTGGAATCGTGGGAAAATGCGACCGCCAAAGCCAGCTTCATCGTCATGCCACGGGAAAAGTCCTTAATTTTCTTCTTCTTTGGTAAAGAGAAATGGTGCACATAATGAAAGAATGTTGCTTCCTCCCACTGCTGGTAAATGTTAGACAGGACGTTGGAAAGTTTTCCAACAACAAGGTCTTTTGAGAAATTCATATGATCAAACACGACACCAATCTGTTCTTTCTTCGCGTCATCTAAGCTGTCGACTTCTTCACCAAATAGCTTTATCTGTCCACTATCTTTCCTAAGTAAGCCCAATATTGTTTCCATTGTCGTCGTCTTCCCAGCTCCATTTTCCCCAATAAACCCGACAATAGAGCCTGAGGGAATAGAAAAAGAAACATCCTTTAAGCCAAAATCAGAATTTGCATAGGCTTTATGTAATCCGTTAACTTCCAAGATATTTTCCAACATAATCTCCCCTTTGTAGTAGAGAGGAGAGCATAACCAAAAGCAGTTAAGCTCCCACTACAAATTTTTACATCTTAATCGAAACACGTCTCGTCATCAGACGGATAAAATAAAACAGGCCAAGTACGATAATGACGATGAGAGCAAAGGATGTAGCTTCCGGTAATTCAGCAAGGAACGCATAGCGATTAGGAACATGCAGGTTTAGCACGGATCGAAGCAGGACATTTTCCACTGTCAAAAGAACAATCGAAATGGCAATAACCCCTAAGCCGGCAATCACAGAAAATCGGTAAAATGCTGCGCTAATAAACCAACCAGCCAAATAATATACTAAAATCTTTAAGCTATAGCTCAAGATGGATAATACCCAATTACTCTCAATATCTACAAATGGTGTAATAATGAGAAACTGTATAATATCTCCGATTATGTTATCTTCGTCTGCAAAAAAGTCCATATTTGGCTCTCGAAATGAAAAACTCGTTAGATTCTCCACCACAAATTCTGTTAAAGCTGAAATTCCCCATACAATAAATGGGAGCGTAACCGCCAAACCTATCAGGGCAAGGGATGCGCCTTTAAAGTAATCCTTTCTTGTTACGCCATTCCCAACATAATGAGGGAGAAATTGTGTGGCGATAATTCCGATAATAAATACGAAAAAGGATGCTACGATAAAAAAGGAATTATAGAAATTATCCTGGCCATTTTCCTGGAAATAGAGGAACAACCTCACAAGACCTATGACTAGCATGACGCCCATCACACCAAAAGACCAGGCCATTTGCACAATGAACATATCCTTCATTACTTTTAGATAGCTGTTGTTTTTCATTCGGTTTCCTCCTCGGTTAAATGGACAAATAGTTCATGAAGTGAAAGTGGGGAGATTTCCAACCCTTTAGCAAGTGCCGCCTGCTTTTCCTCTTCACGTAAGGCCCCGTATACCATCACCGATTTCGTACCACCTAATTTGGTTTCATGAATTGTGTCCATGTTTTTTGTGAAATCATCGACGATATCAGCGCTTCCTGTGATAGATGCACCTTTTGCAAGAAGCGTATCGTATTCTTCGTGAAGCAATAACCGTCCTTTATTTAATAACAGTACGTCATCAAAGAGGTAATCCATTTCGGAAACAAGATGTGTCGAGAGAATCATCACCCTTGGATGCTCCTGTTGATCCGCCAATACTTCTTTATAAAAGATTTCCCGTGATGGGGCATCCATGCCGAGGTAAACCTCATCAAAGATGGTGATAGGTGTTCTTCCCGCGAGTCCAATAATGACATTCAGAGCAGACTGCATGCCTTTGGAGAAATTTTTGACAGGTTTGTCTGTTGGAAGCTTGAATCTCCCAACAAGTTCTTCGGCATAAACCATATCAAAATGGGGCCGATAATGCTCTATGTCTTTTAATACTGCCATCACTTTATCGGTTTCACCCGAATAATCTTTATCATATAAAAAGGCAATCTGCTGCATAATCTCCGTATTTTCAAATGGAGCTTCCCCGTTAATGGTAAGCGAACCGCTGGATTGTTCCGTAAAGGATGCAAGGATGGATAATAGACTTGTTTTTCCAGCGCCATTTCTGCCGAGTAACCCATAAATCTTCTTTTCCGTTAAGTCAAAACTCACATCATGAAGCGCAATATGGTTCCGATAGTGTAAGCTTACGTTTTTCGCTTTAATGGCCATGTTGATCCCTGCCTTTTACTTTTTTAATCAACTGAATGATCTCATTTTCCTCAATTTCCAGTTTGTCAGCTTCCTGAACGAGTTTAACTACATAGTCTTCCATAAAGGATTGCTTACGCTTTTCCTTCAGTTTTTCCTTTGCCCCGACGGCAACGAACATCCCAATCCCTCTCTTCTTATAAAGGATCCCTTCCTCCACCAGCGGGTTAATCCCTTTTGACACGGTGGCATGGTTAATCTTATAAAAATCAACCAACTGATTTGTGGAAGGTGCCTGTTCCTCTTCTTTAAGCTGGTTATTTAAAATCTGGTCTTCCAGTCTTTCACGTACCTGGACATATATCGGCTTATCTTGCGTAAATGCACCTCTCATGTTATCTACCACAACCCTTTTACTTGTTATATACTAATATGGTTATATAGTTATGTATATAACCATAACAGGTAAAAATTTTTAAGTCAATATGGAGTGTGAAAAATGGGCGTAGGCATGAAAAAGCCACACGTGGCCTAATAGGTTACGTGTGGCGATAAGAGAAAGCTTATTTAACTTGTGGGTTTAGGCGTTTTTGAGCAGATCTACGGTGAGGGCTAATTGGAATATGGGGCATAGCCTTTCCCAGCCCATACTGCGGCATGTTTCCATAAACAGATTCGTAGTTCCCTTGCTTCACTACGAAGGTTTCATGGTAGATGCCGACAGCGGGATTGTCCCCTACTTTTTTGTTGAAGTTCTTCCAAGCTTTTAAGTGATTGCTCCCTTTCGCATAGGCAAGTAAGTCTTCGGTGGACCGCCAGTATTGGATCATAACCGTAGTACGAAGTCCAAAAAAGCTCTCCATCGATAAAAAGCCAAGCTCCTTTTGATTGGTGTAAAGCTCTCGTATCAATGGTGGCATGGCGGTAAAAATAAAGAGAAACGGTGGGTACAATAAAGGATTTGTAATCCTTTTCTGGTTATTTACATCAACAGCCATTACTATATAAGAATAGGTGTTACTATAAATAACTCATGCAAATTGGTTGATTTTGTTTTACTTGTAGATCCCCCGGTAAGGCCATACAAGGTGATAATAAAACCATATAAGTCTATAGTGACTAATATCTCCTTTTGAGTGCTTATAAAAATAAGATGCCTAATGAAACCCTAAGATAGACTTTTCAGTTGCTTTAGACAATGAGCGCTTGAAAATGATTACACCTAAAAGCAGTGAGATTAGGCCAGGAATGATTAAGTAAAGATAGTCACTTAAAGAGAATGCCACTATACTTGATTTATTTACCATAACATCCTGTAAAAGGTTCAATCCCCATACAGGCGGTATGAGTTTAAATAAAGGATTGGCTTCAGCAGGGATGAACATCAAACCAAGAAGTATAAATTGAAATATTTGTAAATAGGTACCCATCTTTTTGTAAAGCAATACTCCTCCAGCTAAAGCGTATCCTAGTCCCCAAAAATTTAAAGATATAAATATAGTTAGAAATAGAATGGAAAAGAGATTTTGGAAATCAAGAAACGTTTGGGTTACCAACATCATTAGTAGTAATAATAAAATAATTTGAATTAAATCAATCAGAAGCATAGCAAACGATTTAAATGTGATTACTGAGAGAAAAGAGTATCGTGATAAGTAGAGTTGTTCGATTGTACCAATTCGGGTTTCTTCTTCAATTGAATCTGTAATGTTTTGATATATAGATAAGGCTAAAATCCAGATAGTAAAACTAAGAATGAGGCTTTCCTTTGAGTCATCACCCAAATTAAAGCCAACCACGCCAGAATATCCATAAAATATAAGTAGAAATACGAGAAAAATAGTTATTCCCCCGCCAATTGTATTAGCCAAATACCTTTTAGCTATAATAGCTTCTTTCTTTATGTATGCTTTTAACAACATTAACATCGTTGAACCATCCCCTGTTATTTAATCATTTCTAAAAACAAGTCTTCAAATTCAAGTTGCCCATAATTAAATTCTATTATTTCTCCTTGATCCTTGCATAAATTCAATACATCCATAAATTGGGAAAGACTGTCGAAGGAAATATTAATTGTCTCTTTCTCATATCCGTAAGAAATTTTATGTTCATTTAGTTCCTTATCGAGTCCACCTAAATTTTTCACCTTAATCGTTCCTGATTTTGTATCAATTATATTCTTAAATTCATCCGTGTCCTTCTCGGTGATTAATTTCCCCTTCTGAATCACCATGATTTTATTACAAACCTTCTCCACAAATCTCATGTCGTGGGAGGTGATGAGCAAGGATTTATTCATTTCGCTGGGTATTTTTGGAAGTAAAACTTCTAAATCCCTTAAAGTGGAAACATCCAATCCTAATGTCGGCTCGTCTAGAAGAATAATTTGGGAATCCTCAAGTAGAGCTATTAGAATAGATAATTTCTGTTGCATACCTCTAGAGAGGTTTTGAACTAACTCATTTACCTTAGAGATTAACTGAAATTCTTGTAATAATTCTTCAATCTTTTCTCTTTTAGTTTTGTAGTCAGTTCCTTTTAATGTCAAGAGAAATTCAATATTTTCTTTAACTGTTAGTTTCCAATAAAGATTTCTATTCCCTTCCATAATACAGGAGATAATTGGGTTCTTTTTCTTATTAACTTTTCCATTTATGTAAATTTCACCATTGGTTGGATAAGTTAAAGTCGCTATTAATTTAATGATAGTAGTTTTACCAGCACCATTAGGCCCAAGTAAACCAACAATATCATTTGAATCTATACTAAAGCTCAAGTCATTTATTGCTGTAATGTTTTTATATTTTTTTGTGACATGGTTAAACTTTATAATCTGCTCCATTTTATCTTCATCCTATCTGTTTAACTTTATAACTAGATATACGCTTAGCGTAAGACTCCAGATATCTTTTCCAGCCTGTTACTGGTAAGTCGTCAAGTGTGACAACTGCATTTTTTAAATATTTTTCTGCTTCACTAATCATATAAGCAACAACTTCATCATCCTCTTCTAATAGAGATTCAGTTGGATGCTTTTGATAAAAATGGTAGGAATATATATTAAATCCGCCCTCATTAAAGTCTTCTTCATAATCCAGTAAATCATCTAGATACTGTCTGCCGATAGCAAAGAAATCATGCGAAAGATTTAATTTATCAAGGGTATCTTCTTTTACAGTATGATCAAATAAACTATACACCTGAAGAGCGGATTTCGCATAAATGTATTTGTTCATACAGTACTCCTTGATAATAGACTCCTTATAAGTCTGGTTATAATTAAGAACATATTTTTCGTTTAGCATGCTTACATCATTATGTATTTGATTAACTTCTATTAAGTTCATTATGTCTTCATGCTTACCAATTAAGTCTTTCATAGAATACGCTGCTTCCTGATACAAACGAACCAATACAATCATTTCATATGAGTTACGAATCTTGTTAGAGTCGTAAATCTGATCTAACAAAAAAAGGCTCAGAAAATGAAAGTGAGAAAATTTAAGTAGTTTTTCTAAGTATGTTTCTTCCAACTGAATAACTTCTCTAAAAAATAATGGGTAGTAAGAATACATACTCAGGCCTAAGAAATGTTCACCATCTTTATAAAAATGTCCAAAACGGCTACTCGCAAACCTTTCATTTTCTGACATTAGGATGTCTGTATACTTTTTAAAAGTAGGTGTAGATAACCTTAAATAAGATTGAACTTTTTCTTTCTCCATAACACACCTCCAATAATATTTTGAAAAATAGTTATATTTAAATTGTATAAATTTATTAGAATTGTGTCAAATTGGTTGATTTTTGGATGATATTATCTAATAATGTATAAAAAAGGGGGGGAAATAGTACGTGACAAATAGTCCTATAAAACAAATTTTAACTCCACAGGATAAAAAAAGTGTCTATGAAGTTGACTTGCATAAAAAAATATACCAAATGATGGGCTTGGAAAGCGTCGATCTAAGCAATATTAGACCGGAAAAAATCGACCTCAAGAAGAATTTTTGGAATCTTTACATAATGATAATTAAGATTAATAACGTAAAACACAGGTTTCTGGTAGATACTGCGTCTCAAATTTCCTTGATCAAGATGAAAAAAAATGTAATCCTTCAGGAATTACAGTTAGATAAAAGATTAAAATTGAATGGGTTTGGAAAAGTAACGAACTTATTAAAGGCTGTGGTCGTTGATGATTTTAAGTTTGGAACAAACCAAGCCAAAAATGTCCTTCTATTTATCAAAGAGGAAAATAATATGCTGTTTAACATGTTACGGATTGATGGAATATTGGGCTGGGATTTATTAAGTAAAATAGATTTTTCGATTCAAGAAGCAGAAAATAGCTTTACAATTTTTGATGAAGAGATGGCAAAAAAGTTTCAAAAAATACCAAGCAGTCACTTGTTTTCCTCAATGATTCCAATTATTTTTAATTCTAATAAAACAAGGATTGTAGGAATTGATTTGGGTGCAAACAAAACATGGATATCCGAAAAGTCCTCTATCTTAGTTGGAAATCCACTTTTAACAGAAAGAAAAACATACTCTATTGGTGTAAATGGTATTAACGTGGATAAAAAAGGGATTCTGACGGAATACGAGCTCAAATTACCAAATATAACACAAAACTTTAAAAAACTATCGATATCAAGTACAGAGTTTGTACCAAATACGAAAATAGATTTAATGGTTGGTACAGAGATATGTAAAGGAAAAGAAGTAGTCTTTTATAATAGTAAAAATAAATTTTTCGTAAATTCAAAATAAAGTATTTACAAATTTTAATATAAATGGTAATATTCTGTTATATTTTGAAAAGGGGGGTGAAGTAAATGAAAAAAGATGCAAAACTTGTAGAAGTTGTAGAAGAGTCCAATGTGGAGCTTTCCTCTAATCCACGTATTACAATCTCTTGGTAACATAGGCTTATAATTATTTTTGGCTATCATACTTAAAAGAGGCGGGGACAACTAAATTATCTATGCTTAAATACAAATGATAAGTTTTAGCCCCGCTTCGGCAGAACACTCCGCTTTCCACGGCCTCAGTCTCCTCGTGAAAAAAGGCACGACTGCGGGGTCTTCGAACTCGTGCTGTTCCCGTTGGACTTCATGTTCTGCCTACGCTAAAATGAGAAAACCCGAACTAGGCAAATCTTTATTAACGGATTTGCATGATAGTTCGGGTTTTCATATGTTAAAAGAATTCTTGTCTTAGTATGTTTTCTAATTCTTATTAAAAACAACCATTGTTTTTAACATTTTAATAAATTTCATAATTTTTACCCCTTGTGTGACAAGAGGCATGAAACGCAAATAAAGGAAGTACCTCTCCTAAATCTTATATAATGGTAGTTGAAAAAACACCCCATAAGACTGTAGGAATACTTCCTATGACCATCTTTAAAGTCTCGTTATCTTTTTTAAATTTAGGGAAAATGATTTTGACGGAAAATTCAGTTCAAAAGGTAAGATACCTAAACTACATTAGTTGACTTTAAAAAAGCTTTTTATGCAACGCTAGTGAGTCAATATGGAATGTGGAAAATGGGCGTAGGCATGAGAAAGCCACACGTGTCCGAATAGGTTACGTGTGGCGATAAGAAAAAGGTTTATTTTGCTTGTGGAGTTAGACGCTTCTGAGCAGATCTATGGTGAGGGCTAATCGGGATATGGGGCATGGCCTTTGCCAACCCATACTGTGGCATGTTTCCATAAAAAGATTCATAGTTCCCTTGCTTCACTACGAAGGTTTCATGGTAGATGCCGACAGCGGGATTGTCACCTACTTTTTTGTTGAAGTTCTTCCAAGCTTTTAAGTGATTGCTCCCTTTTGCATAGGCTAGCAGGTCTTCGGTTGACCGCCAGTATTGGATCATAACCGTAGTACGAATTCCAAAAAAGCTCTCCATCGATAAAAAGCCAAGCTCCTTTTGGTTGGTGTAAAGCTCTCGTATCATTGGTGGCATGGCGGTAAAAACAGGAAGCCATTTTTGAATGGCCAGTCGCTTGTTAACCCGCATTCCAATAATAAATACAACAAGGTCCTCTTCGTTTTCTGTCGTAAAACTTCCGCTAAAAATATGTTTGCCCAACTAAAACCCCTCCTTTAAATTGCTTCTATCGTCGCCTGGCACCAATCAATTGCTGCAACAGTAACGCGCTTTCCATAATCCAGTGTAAATAACCAATACTGTGCATCAAGATCCTTTTCGTGGTGTGCGCGAATTGATTGCTCGATAGTAATGTAAGTTTGAAGACGTTCTTCCAGCTTTTGTTTATAGTCTTGAAGCTGGGAGATGGTTTGTTTGGTGGAACGATGTCTTCCAAAAAATAGCTTCAATAATACTTCATTTCTTTCCGCTGGAGGCTGCTCAATTGGTCGTTTGAGCCAGTTTTCCAACAGTTCCGATCCTTTGTTAGTGAGGTCGTATTCCTTTCTGTCTGGCTTTCCATCCTGGGAGGTAGTTATCACGCTAACTAATCCATCAGTAGTGAGTTGTTTTAGTGTCGGATAGATTTGCCCGTAGCTGATTTTCCAGAAGTGGGTAAGGCTTCGATCCATAAGCTGCTTGATATCATACCCTGATTTGCAACCTGTTGTAAGGATCCCGAGAATTGCATAGGTCGAATTATTGTATGTTTTCATGACGTCCACCCTATCTATATGCTATATATCATTTAGATATATAGTAAACGAAAAACTTTAGAAATAAAAGTGTATTTAGAAAAGTTTACAAAAAAATAATTGTTATTGAGATCAGGAACTTAGTAAGGTAGGTTTATAGAAATATCTGTTTTATTACTTTGGATAATAAGTGGAATGAAGAAAGATTTAAGGGAAAGAGAAAGTGACCTCGCTACATAAGGTGTTTGAAAATCGTAGGAAGTGTAGACATAATAGGTATAATTGATTAAAATAGTGGTATAATAAAAATAAGTCGCCAAGTGCTGGAACACTTGACAACAGTGTAACACGATTCCCATAAATAAAGGGATCGGCAACAATTAGATTACGGATAATCCATCTTGTTCCGCTTAGTTCAAGGGTGGATTATTTTTTTTGGTTCTTATCTGTCACTATTACTATCATTAACATTGCAAAAGAGATTGCAATCACCAATGCTTCGTAAGTTGACATAGGCAACACCCCCCATACTAAAAAAGTACGTTTAAGATGGGTGTCGCCGATCCACTTTACCTTGAATTATCGTCGTTACCTCTTTATTATAATCTACCTAAATAGTAATGCAATAACTCTAGTAATATTACCAATTCTTATATTTTTATCAAGTCAGTGGTAGTGGTTATTAATGAACTAGATGGAAAAGGAAAAATACCTCTTTTATAACTCTTTTTTTAGGAGGCATTCCATGTCCAGTAATCGAAATGATCAAGAAAGAGGAGGCCAACGGGACACGTTCGACAGAGCATTTTTCGGGAAGCCGGGTCCTATGATTTTATTAATTTTAGCGATTATTATTGGTAGTATTCTATATAATTATTTTAATTAAATAAATAGAAAAAGACATAAAAAAAGACCCATGTCCTGCCTACATAAAGCCCTGGTTACAGCCACCCTAAAGAGGGTACAACCTACTATAAGCAATAAAAAGGATGTGGAGCTACTATGACAGAAACAAAACCCGTCATTGCAGTAGCTGGAGCGAGTGGCTATATTGGCCAAAACCTGCTTAAGAAGCTGCAAGGACGTGCTACATTTATTGGCCTTTCCCGAAATGGCGACAAACGGGAGGATACAGAAGATATCACATGGCGTTCCTGTGACCTATTTTCCCTAAAGGACGCAGAAAAGGGGCTGGAAGGAGCGGACATTGCGGTATATCTTGTGCACTCTATGATGCCATCAGCCAAGCTTACACAAGGCCATTTTGCCGACATGGACGTGATCCTTGCTGATAACTTCGCCCAGGCAGCGAAAAAGCAAGGTGTCAAAAAGATCATTTACCTTGGTGGTATTGTCCCAAAAGGAACGGAAAAGCTATCTGCGCACCTAAAAAGCAGGCTGGAGGTAGAACGCATCCTCCGTGCATACGGCACACCTGTTACCGCTCTGCGTGCAGGGCTGATCGTTGGGCCAAAAGGTTCATCCTTCCCAATTTTAGCGAAGCTGGTGAAGCGTCTGCCGGTTATGATTCTACCAAAATGGACGAGAACCAAGACACAGCCAATTGCGCTTCCGGATGTGCTGAGCTCTCTAGATAAGACTGTTACAGACGAAAAATCAGTGAATGACTCTTATGACCTTGGCGGACCAGAAGTCATGACATACCGCCAAATGATGGAGCAAACCGCTGAAGTAATGGGGAAAAAACGGTGGATGTACAACGTTCCTTTCTTTTCCTTATATTTATCCAGGCTATGGCTACGACTTATTACGCAAACACCGAAGGAAACGGTTTATCCACTGCTTGCAAGCCTAAAGCATCCACTGACTGCAAAACAGCAGGAAGAGGGAATTAGCCATGGAACCATTTCGTTCAAGGAAGCTGCAGCCTACTCACTAAGGGAAGAAGAAGAAGAAAAAGAGAAGCTAGTGAAGAAACCAGAAATCGGGCCATTGAAGCGTGATGTACGCTCTGTCCAGCGCATTACACTACCAGAAGGTTATCGTGCCGATGAAGTGGCAAAGTATTATGTACAATGGCTGGAAAGATTCCTTAATCCATGGGTGCGTACAACCGTTGATGAGGATCTTAACTGTCAGATCGGCTGGATTGGCAATAAAAAGCCAATGCTTGAGCTTTCCTATGCGCCTGATCGGAGTACCGAAGACAGGGCACTCTATTATATTACCGGCGGCTTCTTCTCTGATTCTCAGCGCAATGAGAGAGGACGCATGGAATTTAGAAAGATTCCTGAATCAAACGAGGCGATTATCGCCATCCATGACTATCTGCCATCAATGCCATGGTTCATCTATAAATACACCCAGGCAAATGCGCATCTGCTTATCATGGCTTGCTTCCGACAGCATATGAAGAAGCTGGATGAGGGGCAGATGGGGAAGAGGCTGGTATCAGTGTAGTGAAAGAAAAAAGCACACAAATGGCTCATCTAATGAGATAGCCAATTTGTGTGCTTTTTCTACTCTAAATCAACGATTATTTCTCTACTATATTCTTCAGACATCCTATCAAAGGCATAATGTATAACAAAATGCTTGGAGGATCTCCAATCTATTTCATAATTATCATTAGTAAATGGTTGGTAGCCATCATCTGTAGATGTGGAAGCAATAAAGGTCATATATAATCCAGACTCCGACAATTTATAAAGACGACCATATCCATTTTCTGCGACTACATAGTTAGCTGTGTTATCAGGAGAAATAAGCGTCGTGTATTTTGTCTCCCAGAATGGTTTTATAAGAAGATGATCCAAAGAGTTAATTACTATAACAAAAAAGCTGACCGCTATAAGAAAGGACTTTATTTCACGGCCCTTTATCAAAAAACAAATGGATAGAAAAGCAATGAAAATGAATACATTCTCTATGAGTGTATAACCGATTAAGGGGGGAGGCGTCCCAAATTGGACATAGATTCCTTCTCTTCTAAGATAAAACATTAAAAATAAGAGGGCTGCACTTAAAAACAAAGAAATTAAAGCACTCCAGTAAACCTTTTTGTTTTTAATAGGGCTTTTCATTTAATCCCTCCCACTTTTTAGGTAAGTACGTGCAATTTAATTATACTTTCTATAAGGAGAAGTAAAAAGGATAAATTCAAAAGACTTCCTGAGGCTGGTATTTTATCAAGGTAATAAAAAACGGAGGCTCATCCCTAAGGACAGCCTCCGTTTTCCATGTTACTTATCTATTTTCCTTCTCAAGCTCTTGCGTCAATTTTTCCCCTTCAATGTCTAAGTTCGGCAAGATTTTATCCAACCATTTTGGCAGCCACCAAACTTTATCACCGAAGATAGACATAACAGCTGGTACGAAGACCATTCGGATTAAGAATGCATCGATTAAAATACCAAATGCAAGTGCGAAACCGATTTGTTTAATCATAATGTCATCTGTGAAAATAAATCCTGAGAACACAGATACCATGATTAATGCTGCTGCAACGACAACTCTACTTGCTATGGTATAGCCGTTTACAACTGCTTTATCACCTTTTTGACCGTGTATATACGCTTCACGCATCGAGGAGACAAGGAACACTTGATAATCCATCGCCAGGCCATACAAGATACCTGTCACCATAATTGGGATAAAGCTTAATAGCGGTCCGCCCGTATCAATTCCAACTAAGGAGCCGAACCAGTTCCACTGGAACACAGCTGTCGTTACACCGAACGTGGCCATAATACTTAATAAGAAACCAACTGTCGCTTTAATTGGTACGATTACGGATCTGAAAACGATCAGCAAGATAAGAAGTGACAGCAAGACGATAATTCCAATGTAAATTGGGAATACGTCAGCTAGGTTATCGGAAATATCAATGTTTATCGCAGTTAGGCCACTTACCCCGATCTCAAGGTTCGTATTCTCGACTACAGCGTCATTTGTTCGCAAATACTCTACTAAATCATGTGTTTCTTCATCTGTAGGACCAGCAGTTGGGGTGATGCTCACAATCCCTATTGTTCCGTCATCATTAAACCCACCTGGTGAAACTTCTACTGTACGATCAAGCTCGTTAATATTAGATAGCAATTGAAGGTACTCTTGGATATCAATTGCATTGCCATCCTTATCTTCTGCTACAAGTAACAAGGTACTATTATAGCCCTCTCCAAAGCTTTCGGAAATAATATCATAGCTTTGTCTTTGTGGGGTCTCCTTATTTGCACTGGCACCAGAAGGCATCCCTAAGTTCATATCAGAAACCGGAATCGTTAGCGTCCCTAAGATGACGATGATGAGCGCTACGACAGGCCATCTAAGCTTAATAATGCCATTGATCCATTTATTCGCAAAGGTAGGCTTGTCCTTGTCTTTTGTATTGTGTTTCTTCCTTGCTTTTTTAGATACAATTCTTTCTCCAACCAGGCCTAAAATTGCTGGTAACAATGTAAGTGCTACAAGCACGTCGATGAATACTGTCATCGAAGCAACAAGTGCCATCCCGCTTAAGAAAGAAATGCCGATTACTAATAGTCCACAAAGTGCGATGATTACCGTTAATCCTGCAAAGAATACGGCACTTCCAGCTGTTCCTACTGCACGTGCAGCAGCTTCTCTCGCTGGCAGGTTTTCTTCAAAAATCATTTTTCTCTGTCTGTTCACAATGAATAATGCATAGTCAATTCCTACTGCCAATCCAACCATTAATGCGAGGACTGGTGTAAGACTATTAATCTCAAACAAGTTGGACATGGCGAAGGTTCCACCGACTCCAACTCCAACACCTACAAGGGCAACGATTAATGGCAATCCTGCTGCAATAAGTGATCCTAGTGTAACAACTAAGACAATCCCAGCAACGATCAGACCAATAATTTCATGCGTGCCACCAATTGGAATATCTGTACCTTGCAGGGTACCAGTTGAGAGGGCGTTAAGTGATGTATCCTCTTCCACGGTACTTGCTAGATTTTTCAATTCATCTAATTGATCAGCAGATAGATTCTCGGCTTTTTCTGTCATTTGGAATGAGAAAAGCGCGATATTTCCATCTTCTGAGATCTTCACCCCTGGTATAGGTGTCTCGTTAACGACGAATGGTCTATAAGAGGTTTCGCTTTGTTGTTGCATTTGTCCAAGCTGACTTTGCAGCTCCTGTAACTTTGCCATCCCGCCATTTTCCCCTACTAGCTCAACAGGATTGACGACGAAATCTAACTCATAAATACTGTTAATCACGCTTGCAAGTGACGCTGCATTCGCTTGCCCGTCAACCTGTTCTCCTTTAGGGGCTTCAAAAATAAAGCTACCCTGTCCACCTGACGCAACTGGGAAATCCTCTGCTAGCTGGTCAAGAACCTCCTGTGCTTCTGTTCCATCAATTCTTGTCTCACTGGTCATGCTCACGCCATTCGTTACAATTGCCGTGATAATAATTCCTAAAATAAGTACCCAGCTGGCAATAAATGCCCACGGTTTGTTATATGCTGTCTTCCCAATTCTGTAAAATAACTTCGACATTCTCTCTAAACTCCTACTTATTTAAAATTATTATTTAAAGCCTTCTCTTAATTTCGAGAAGACGATTTCCATATACTCCTGAAATTCATTATTATCTTGGTCATTAGCTGCGTCACCCACTGGCAAATGAACATTCATACTGCCATCAAGTACAGGCATTAATGCACCAAACACAGCACCAATTAACAGGTGGTAATACTCTTCCGAATAAGCATCCCCAAACCCCTCTTTAATCCCAAGTCGAGCAAAGTCCTGCGTCTCCTTTAAAACACCTGTCACATACAATTTTAAAGTTGGATGATCTCTAGATAGTGAAATCAACTCATGCAATCTTTTTAATTTATCAATCGTAAAACTACGCTTAATGTACATCTCGATAGTGCTTAATGGTGTAAGCCCATCTAGGGAATGAGCTTCGTCATGCTCACGAAAATCATTCATCGTTAAGGCGCTAGCAATTGCTTCTTCCTTACAGGAAAAATGATTGGCAAAAGTTCTCCTGGAATAGCCTGCATTATTCACAATATCCTCGACCACAAAGTTATCCAAACCACGTTCCATCGCAAGCTCAAAAGCAGCTTCAGCAAGCGCTCTTCTTGTGGCATTCTTCTTTTTCATCCTCAGACTCTTTTCTGACATTTGTTCACCCCGCTTATCTGGCATCTATTCTTTTATAACATATAATTGCACAATGGGCAATTTTTCTCTTTGTGCAATTGCTTTAGTGAAAAACAAAGCTATAAAAATACCGTTGGATTGTTTCCAACGGTATTAAGGTGATTAGCAATATTTATCTAGTAATCTTCTTCTATGCTTTATACAGCTTTTGATGCAACTCCTTCAATCTCTCCTGTATCGTGTTACGAACAATCTTACCATCCTCTTTATATCCCAACTGGAAGTAGCATGTTTTCATAAAGGAAGAGATCGTGAACTTCACTCTAAAATATCTTAAGGAAAAGCCTTCCTTAACGTGGAGCTCTTCCAAGTCATTAAAAACATCAAGCACCCACTGTTCCAATTGCGTTTCATTTAAACCTTGTTCGATAAGCGCTTCTACCACAAAAACCAATCGCTCATCCTCATCATCAATGTAGGCAGCTTCTTTGCGTAAGCAATCATTTATAACATCGAGGATTTCTGTATAATTTTTCTCGTTGCTTTTCGGATGATTAACAAGAGAAACTAACACGTCCGCCCCATGCGCGATGCTGTGTGCCCATCCCTTTTCCTCAACATATCCCCTAGTGTCCTGTTCAAGTTTCAGATAGCTGATGCATCTGTTAAATATTTCTTGTAACTTATCCTCAGACAAGAGCTCCATTTCACTATCCTTTGTTAAAAGAGCCGCAATAACTAAAGACGAAAAAGACCTAGTGAAAACAGAATTTGTTTCTTTCTCACCTAATCTATAAAAAAGATGGTGCTCGTCTAAACAAGTATTTAATATGTGGCGAAATTGCTCATTGGTCAGTAAATCTTCGTTTATTATTCTAATAAATGTTTGGAAGATAAGGTTGTCTCTTAGATCAGCATCTGTTGCCCCAATATGCATTAGCAATTCAGGTAGCAATAACGCTACATCATCTTGTTTTATACTGCCGTCTGCTAACTGTTCCAAGCGAGCTTTCAGTTCCATCTTTTACCCCCCTGTTACCGAATATCCAACCCCAACATAGAAGCAAAGTAAATAGCCTGATGCTGCGATACAATGCAGTCTTTTAAATCCTCCATTTTGACGACCAAGGATTCAAAGTGAGAGGTGCTAATATCAATCCCCTTCAGCTTGGTACTATCAAAGCTAACCCCATTCAAATCACAATACGAATAAACAGTCTGTTTTAATTTGCAATTGAAGAAGTCTGCACTTTGCAGGTTTGATTCGATAAATTGTGTCTTCTCAAATTTCGAGTCACCGAAATTGCACATAGACAGCAAGCAATTATCAAATGTCACATTTCCAAAGCGCCCCTCCACAAACTGCACGCCTAACAGCTTGCAGTTTTTAAATGTTACACGATGAATGCTCGCGGTGCTTAAGTTGGCATTAGATAGATCGCAGTTCTCAAAGATCACATCCGTGATATCAATATTTTCCAAGCTCGTATGGTGAAACGTGGAATGCTTAATCACCATCTCATTTAAATGCACACGATCCAGGACTTCGTTATCAAAATAAGAGCCATTAATCTCCATATTGCTTAAATGTGGATCTTCCTCAAATAAAATGTCCTGGAAAGTTCCCTGAGGTAATTCTGCTGGGATGTTCGGTTTGGTTAGTTTCATATAAGTCACCTTCATTTCTGTAATTGTAAAACGTTGCGAGTGCTTTTAATTATAGTATATCAAAAGTGACGCGTCAGGTCTGGGAAGTGGCGCCTCGGCAAGAGGAAGAGACGCAGCAGGCAGAGGAAGAGGCGCGTCGGCAAGAGAAAGAGACGCAGCAGGCAGAAGAAGAGGCGCGTCGGCGAGTGGAAGAGACGCAGCAGGCAGAAGAAGAGGCGCGTCGGCGAGTGGAAGAGACGCAGCAGGCAGAGGAAGAGGCGCATCGGCGAGAGGAAGAGACGCAGCAGGCAGAAGAAGAGGCGCATCGGCGAGAGGAAGAGACGCAGCAGGCAGAAGAAGAGGCGCATCGGCGAGAGGAAGAGACGCAGCAGGCAGAAGAAGAGGCGCGTCGGCGAGAGGAAGAGACGCAGCAGGCAGAAGAAGAGGCGCGTCGGCAAGAGGAAGAGGCGCACCAGGCAAAGAAAGTAGAGCGCCAGCAAAGAGAACTAGAGCGTCAGCAAAGAAAGGCCGCGCACCAATCAAATACCAGACCACAATCAAACCCACACTTCAGCCCGCAGTCCTGCCCACACAACCGCCTAAAAAACTTCCCCCAAAAAAAATTTAAAAAATAATGCCCCCTTTACCACCCTCTTTTCGATTATAAAAATGAAGGGATTATTGAGGTTGTTAGCCTCAAGTGAAAGGAGGGAGAATCATGCAACGAACGATATTAAGTGTCACAGAAGTTGCGGCTTATCTTGGTATACATAAAAGCATGGTGTACGTAATGGTGAAGCTGAATAAACTGCCACATTTGCTTATTCACAATAAAGTCATCTTCACCAAGGAGTCGCTGGACGTTTGGGCTGGAAAAGGGATGTAAAAATTGAATCAAACTAAAATACCGCAAGCAAGGGTGCCTGTCTCATCATTATGAGGAGGAGCCCTTTCACCTGCGAATAAAAAGGATGGATAAATATGAATTATATTGTAAAAAACAGTAACGAATCTCGCTACGTTAAAATGGATAACAAAACAGTGCAAGACGACTTAAATGACTTGGCAGCAATTGGATTACTCACACACATTTTGAGTCATGGTCCAACTTGGGAAATCCATAAATCAAAGCTACATAGCCAATTCTCTCGGCGTAAGGTTGATAGCTCTTGGAAGGTGCTGCTTGAGCATCGATACATCATGGGCTTTTTCTGTCATGTGGATGGACACCATAAGTATTATTATAAGGCAGCTGATAAACCGTTCGCCCAAACTGACTTTGAAACGTTTATTGAGGAACAGAAAAAAGAGCTGGAAGAGGGAGGTCAAGCCGTTTTTAATATTAAAGCGATCAAGGACTCGCCCTTTGTTGTACCTGATTTTTTTTCTGATTTACAAAATGTACAATTCAAAGCGGACAGTGCAAAAAGTGCTACTACAAATGAAACAAAGACAAAAGAAACAGATACAAAGAAAGATTATTTAGCAACTGTTAACAAGCCAACCAACAAAACGGAGCAAATTATTAAAATCGCCAACGAATTTTATGCAGAGTTTGCAGCAAGACGTTGGGCAAAGGAAACGTGGCATAAAATTATCGAAAAATACGCAAGGGAGTTCGTAGAGAATGATCGAAGGGTTCCCGACAATAGGCTAAAGGCGTATGTATACGGATCGCTTAAGAAAATAGCAGACCATCACGACTACAAAAACTCGGTGGAATATGCAGAATACAAACAGGTCATGCAGGAAATACACGCTGATAACGGTGTTTAGAACAGGGATGGGAAGGCCTACACACCCCTAAACATAAACCAACACAAAAACCCCATCTAAGGGGCCTTTGCGTTAGGTGAAAACATCAATTTTCACACGCTATTTATTTCGCAATTGCTGTTTTCTTCACTTTCACATTTCCTTCAATGGCGCGAGAGTACGGGCAAGCTTCATGTGCTTTATCCATTAGTTCCTCTGCTTCTTCTTGTGTAACGCCTTCCATCTCTGCTTTTAGCTTCACACTCAAGCCAAAGCCTTTCAGTTGTTTTTCAATGCTTACTTCTGCAGTTACTTCTGAAGTGATTTTATTCTTCGCTTTTCCAGCAACCATTTGCAGTGCGCTGTCAAAGCAGGCAGCATAGCCGGCTGAGAAGAGCTGTTCTGGGTTTGTGGTGCCTTCTTTTTCATTTCCACCCAACCCTTTTGGTAAAGATAAAGCTAGATCCAATGTGCCATCAGACGATTTGACCGTTCCTTGACGACCACCCGCTGCAGTTGAAGACGCTGTGTATAATGCTACTCCCATAATCAAACACTCCTCATTTTGTATTGTTTACAATTAAATTGTACACAATTAAATAGTGTTGCGTCAATTATTATAATTTTAATGTTGATCTTGCTATAATAAATCCAGGAGTGATCAAACAATGGCAAATGATATATTAAAATTAGATAATCAACTATGCTTTCCCCTATATGCAGCAACCCGTGAAATGACGAAGCGCTATCGCCCATTACTGGAGGAGTTAAACGTCACTTATCCGCAATATTTAGTGCTCCTTGTTCTATGGGAAACAGACCG
Source organism: Oceanobacillus kapialis (assembly GCF_044790185.1). Taxonomy (GTDB): domain Bacteria; phylum Bacillota; class Bacilli; order Bacillales; family Amphibacillaceae; genus Oceanobacillus_B; species Oceanobacillus_B kapialis. Next base: position 3,649,844 of record NZ_CP085256.1, on the reverse strand, counting down.
TATTTCCGTAAAAGCCTTAGGTGAACGGCTATTCTTGGATTCCGGAACGCTCACACCAATGCTAAAGCGAATGGAAGAGCATGGCTTCCTGCAGCGGACGCGCTCCAAAGAGGATGAGCGAGTTGTGGAAGTCGTCTTAACCGAACAAGGAAAGCAAGCAGAAGAGCAGGCAGCCCAGATCCCATTAAAATTTATTGAACAAACGAATCTTAATGAAGACGAAGCAATCCAGCTAAAGCAGATCCTATCCAAAATGCTTGAACAACTATAAGAAAGATAGTATGCTAGCAAAAAATATGAAACCACTCTGAAAATAAAAACGTATATCCTTTAAAGGAGGGAGCTCCATGTTTAAAAAGTTCCTAAAAGGCATTTCTAAAGAGATGAAGAAAATGGGTAGCGGAAGTGGACGAAAAAGACATTATCGTCACGGCTCAAGTAGTGGCCGATCAAGATATTACCGCCACGGCTCCAGCAGTGGAAAAAAGCGACGTTATTACGGAAGCAGCAGTAGCGGCCGACGCGGACGCGATGCTTACCGTGGATCACATCATTACAGGAGAAAAGGACGTTACTCTAGTAGTTAATCGGTTTAAATAAATTAAAAAGGCTCCATTTGGCGGGATAATGATTTTCCGCTGAATGGAGTCTTTTATTGTGGCTATGATGCTGCCTTTTTGAAAAGCAGATTAATATCTTCTATTATTGCATTACAAATTGCTTTTGTGATTGGTGGGGCATTGGAGATTAGTGGTGGGGTTCAGAAGCGAAGTGATTTGGCTTTGTCGTTTTCAAAGATGACGTTTCCTCTGGTTAAAAACATTAGACCCATATTTTATGGAAAAGTAAAGAAACCATTTTGAAGAGTCTTTTATCAAAATGGTTTCTTTTTAAGCAAATTTAAGTTTCCAATAAGCGTTTTAGGTTGTCATCAATAAATTTATTATCGGCACTGTTGATTCCGCGGCCGGCAAAATGGCCCCAAATCGAATCGATAGGATTAAAAACAGCATTAGGTATATGCTTAGCCTCATATTTGTTATCATCCGCAGTGCAGAAGAGATCCGTGTTCCCTGGCATGACACTGGAAAGCGCTTTAATGCTTTTAAGCGCCTCATCAAAATCTCCGTTATAGACGGGGTTTGCGCTAATATCTCCATTTTGTCCAGTCCATAACATGGCTAGGACGTTGTGTGGATCCATCCTCATAAAGCTGTCTTCCCAGACTCCAGCCACAAAATTTTCCAATGAGTCATATCCCATCTCACGATAAAGTTCCTCCTTGTAAAAGGTTTGAGATAAGCCCCACCCAGCATAGACACGACCAACAGCGCGCATGTCTGATGAAGTCAAATCGTTTAGTTTACTTGAATCATGGCCAACTGCAGCCATCAGAGCAGCTTTCATTCCGTCCAGAACTATATACGTTTGCGGCCAAGTCTTTGCACCTCCGCAGAAAGGGGCAATTCGTTCCACCATGTCGGGATAGCTTGCCCCCCATTGGAATGATTGAACACCTCCCATTGACCACCCAACTACTAGAGCGATCTTTTGAATGCCGAATTTTTCGGTCACCAGCCGATGTTGTAATTTAACGTTATCATAAATGGTTACCTGAGGAAAATTAGCCTTGTCAAATGGAGCAGGGGTATTACTGGGAGACGAAGATAACCCGTTTCCCAGTAGATTTGGAACGATAATAAAATATTTTCTCGGATCTAGTGCCATACCGTTACCAATCAACCATTCATTCTGAACATGATAATCGCCAAAAGCAGTTGGATAGACAATCACATTATCTTTCTTTTCATTTAATTCTCCATAAGTCTTATATGCAAGAAATGCGTTCGGTAACGTTACTTCCGATTGCAAGGTTACGTCACCCAAATCAAAAAGCTCATAATTCATTGTATTGTCGCTCCCTTCAAAATGAAACACATCTAGAATATGTTTCTTGTAATAAGTATAAACCCATGGTACTCTCAATAAAAATGAATAAAATTAAACTTAACATTCAATAATATTGAAAGTGAATAGGGGGAAAGTATAATGGAATTGCGCCAACTAAAAACATTTCGCACAGTTGCTTCCACTTTAAATTTTAGTCGGGCTGCGGACGCACTGAACTATGTCCCTTCCAACGTTACGATGCAAATAAAAGCATTGGAGGATGAGCTTGGTGTTCCTCTCTTTGACCGCTTGGGCAAGCAGCTCGTCCTCACCATTGCGGGTAAACGCTTTTTAACTCACATCCAAATCGTTCTAGAAAAATTAGATGAAGCACGCAATACCGTTCAAGACAACGAAGATATTAGAGGCACCCTTACAATAAGTGCCAACGAGGTTCTTTGTGCCTATCGCCTCCCAGCTGTCTTTAAGCTATTTCGTTCCCGCCATCCAGGAGTTCGGCTTATCTTCCGCTCTGTTCCAAATCAGGAACTCAAGCAAACACTCTTTGATGGAACCGCCGATGTCGCCTTTATGCTGGATGAAACCATTCTCTCAACGAGACTTTCTGTAGAACCGTTACTGGATGAAACTTTCCGCTTGTTTGTCGCTCCTGATCATCCACTTGCAAAACAACCTGTACTGCAACAGGAAGATTTTCACGGAGAAGTATTACTGGTTAATGAAAAAGGCTGTCCCTATCGAACCATGTTTGACCGATCATTTGAGAAAAAGGGCATTGATAGTATTACTTATTTAGAGTTTCAAAATGCCGAAGCCATTAAACAATGTGCAATTTCTGGAATTGGTATTGCCTTTCTTCCAGAAATCACAGTGGGAGCAGAGGTTAAACGGGGTGATCTTGTTGCTCTTCCGTGGCAACTTTCAGACTTACACGTATATACTCATATGGCTTGGCATAAAGAAAAGTGGCTTTCACCAATCATATTATCTTTCATAGAAACAGTAAGGGAGGTTATCGCTATAGATGAGGTGAAATAAAACCGTTTAGAAAACACCTCCAACTGCAAGCTCTTTACTCCTTGATCCGCAACTATTGGAGGGCAAGGACTATAAGAATTAAACTACTAAAAAAGGCTACTTTAAGTAACCTTTTTTAGCCAATTATTCTCTACTTATTTTTAATTTTAAGTCTTATAAGGTTTTGAGCAGTATAGCCACTATATTAAGAGAAGCATCAGAAAGCTTCTTAAGAGTTACCCCCATATCAACATGCTTTTCTGTAATCGATTCATAATTAACAAGATCCTTACGTGTATAGGTACTTGATAGATTTATGTTACTGAATAATATCTAGTTATATAAATACTTTTTTTCTTATCATGGTTTCCGCAATACATAAACTGATCAACCAGCATAACCATACAGCAATTGTGTAAGAAGTACCATATGAAAATTGCAAGGCATTGTGGTAATTTTATTCCATTTAATTTAGGAACCTTGTTACTGTTCTACATTTCTCATGTTTTTGGATAAAATATATTGTCAACAATTACTATTAGAAGGTTTATCAAGAATTTCTTCACTTCATCTTTACATCAGTATGATACGGTATCATTAACTCTAACTTTTTCGGCATTGCGAGGGAGAAAAATGCAAAAGAATATATTAATTGTAGAAGATGAAGACATTTTACGGGAAATCGTGAAAGATTACTTGATGGATGAAGGATATAACATATTAGAAGCGGTAGATGGGCAAGAAGCTTTAGCGATATTTGAAGAACAGGAAATACATTTAATCATTCTCGATATTATGCTCCCAGAGTTGGATGGATGGTCTGTTTGCAAACGAGTTCGCAAAACATCTAATGTTCCTATTATTATGTTGACAGCTCGTTCGGATGAAGACGATACGCTACTTGGATTTGAATTGGGAGCAGATGATTATGTGACAAAACCCTACAGCCCACCCATTTTATTAGCAAGAGTAAAGCGGTTAATCAATAGTCGATATTCTCAGGATGGGCTACCTAATGATGAAAGCTTAAATATTAATGGTATCCATATTCTTTACCCTACACGAACCGTGAAAGTAGAAGGAGAACAGATAGATTTAACATACACAGAGTTTGAAATATTAACTTATTTAATGCAAAACCAGGGGAATATTATAACAAGAGAACAGCTAATTATGAAGATTTGGGGCTATGAATTTGCCGGGGATGATCGCACCATCAACAGTCATATCCGCAACCTACGTCATAAATTAAGTCATAAAGCAACTAGTATAGTAACGGTTATTCGGGCTGGTTACAAATTTGAGGCCAAAGCATGAGAATAGGAATTGTATTAAAACTATTTATGCTGACAACACTGTTATGTATGCTGGTTTTGGTCATTATTTACATTGGACAAACTATATTCTTTAAGGAATACTATGCTAATCAAAAGGTAAAGGAAATAAACACGAGTATTCAATCTTTTGAGAAAGAGTACTTAAAGGCTGAAGGAGACGTCCAAGCAATCAAAAAATTGGAACATGATTTTCAACAAGAGAATACGACATGGATTACCACATTAGATAGTGTAGGAAATATTAAATACGCCAATGACTTCTCTGTGGAAATAGATATAGAATCCTCCAAATATAAGAATTTCTCTAATCGTATCATCAACATTCCATTGTATAGCTTCATTGATTTAGAAGAGCTAGATAGGCTAAGGTTTAATTTGGAACAAGTAAATGATATTTTTATTGATGGAATCGTTAAAGGTAATACCGTTGTCCCTACTATTTTAACAGGAGAAAACAGTAATTTTTCATTGGAGAATAGGCTTTTATCCGAAGAGTTATATGGCAAAAGAACGGAAACAGAGCCTTCTCTATTAGAAAGCTCACAGATATTTTTAAAAGGACGGATTACGAATTTACAATTACCAGTTGGTTCAACTATTTATAACAATCGTCTTTTTATAGAAAAAATAAAACAATTTCAAGTAAAATTACTATTAGATAAAATCAACCATAGCCATGTCCAAACAATGGATGAAGAGGAAAATAATATTCAATACAAGCTCTTTATCAAACCTATCACCGATACGACTGGTGAAACCACTTATATTTTTGCGATGACGTCATTACAGCCAGTGGATGAAGCTGTTCAAATGTTGGAGGATTATTATCTATACCTTATTCTATTTGTACTACTTCTCATTGTCCTAGCATCCCTTTATTATTCCAAAAAAATAACCAAACCATTGTTACAAATAAATGATACGACAAATAACATGGCACATTTAGATTTTTCTGAGAACATCCCTATTAAATCAAAAGACGAAATTGGTGCATTATCACAAAATATTAACACGCTTTCTACTACCTTACATTCGTACATTAATCAGCTGAGACAAGATATAGAGAAAGAAAAGCAACTGGAAACTACACGTAAAGAATTTATTTCCGGAGTTTCTCATGAATTAAAGACTCCTTTAAGTATTATGAAGAGCTGTATCTCCATTATCGAAGATGGTGTCGCTGCGGATAAGAAAGATTACTATTTTAATGCATTAAGAAAAGAAGTAGATAAAATGAATTTGCTCATTGTGGATATGCTCGAATTAGCAAAATTCGAGTCTGGTACGTATAAAATGGAAATGGACGTATTCCCTATTGACGAGAGCATTGAATACATTTGTGAGCAATTGGCTTTAGATATAGCAGACAAACAATTACATATCCATCAACACCTTTCCAATAATAAGGTATTAGCAAATCAAAATCGAATAGAGCAAGTTTTAACGAACTTTATTACCAATGCAATTCGTTACACTCCAGAAAATCAACATATTTTTATTTCGACGATCGAAGACAATGGACGCGTAAAAGTATCTGTCGAAAATAACGGGGCTCCTATCGTACAGGAGCATTTAGATAAAATCTGGGATCGTTTTTATCGAGGAGATACGTCCCGCAATCGTTCGGAGGGTGGAACAGGATTAGGGCTTGCTATCTCAAAGAATATTTTAGAGCTGCATGGTGTGGAGTATGGTGTATTGAATACAGAAGATGGAGTGATGTTTTTCTTCTATTTAGATAGAAAAGAATGAAAAAAGCTTGTCCATTCATTTTTAAAAATGAACGGACAAGCTTTTTTGTTTTGTTAAGCCCATATAATCACGAGAATCCTGCATATTCCTAAATTTTTATTTGATATTGTTATGATCTGCACCTAATCTTTACCTCTCTCTATTAATTTGTAAATAGTTCAAAAAAGAGAGGAAAGATGAACGATGTTATTACAACGAAATCATAAAAGAAATCATTGGGCAAATAAGTTAAAGATTAAAGGAATCCATACGAAAACAAATAGATGGTTAATCCTATTACTCCTATTTCCACTGCTAATACTATCAGCCTGTACGAGTGGCCCTGAAAACAGTAATGAAGATGACGCTACTCCTGACAAGGGAAACGAGAAAAGCAGTGATACCGCTTTTAAGGTTGTCATTGATCCTGGGCATGGTGGTAAAGATAACGGGGCAACAGGTGCCAGTGGCCAGTATGAAAAGAATTTCACTTTAAGCTTGTCCAAAAAGGTCCAAAAGCTGTTGGAGGACGAGCCAGAAATAGAAGTTTTGATGACAAGAACAGATGATAGTTTTCTTTCCCAAGAAAGTCGATACAGACCAAAATATGCCAACAAGCAAAATGCGGATATATTTATATCTATTCATGGGAACACTTTTTCCGATCCCAATGTCTCGGGCACAGAAACGTTTTATTATCATAAACATTCCCGCCAATTGGCCCAGATCATACAGAAGCATGTGGTGGAAGCCACTGAATTTAGGGATAGAGGAATCAAGAAGGAAGAACTGTTTGTTGTAAAAGATACAGAAATGCCGGCTTCTTTAATAGAAGTAGGCTATATGACGAATCCTCAAGAAGAATCCAAAATGTGGACTGACGAATTTCAATCACGTGTTGCCACTTCCATAGTTGAAGGAATTAAGGAATATATAAAACAATCAGAGGGCCAAGGTATTTTGGAATGGATTTCTTAGCAATATCAAAATTTCTGATGGCCATCCCATTTAAAGGATGGCTTTTACTTTTTCGTTTTTAGCTTAATTCCATTTCATTTTTATCTCTGTCTTACTCCATTGTACTAATCTTTCAACAATATAGAATTAAGGTCTTTACATGAAAAAGCTTATAGGGGGATGTTATGCAAAAGAAAATTAGACGATGAATAAATTGCAAAAGCTCCATTTAGTGGAAAACTGAACAACCCCCACTGGATGGAGCTTTTGCATGTGTTAGGAAGTGTACGATTTTAGCGTAGAAGCAATCCGGGTTGTAGTACAAGTGGAACAACGGTTCTGCTCTCGCCGTATCTCCTAACTCTTTTCCACCCTACAATACAGGCAATAAAATCCGAATTGTCGTCCCTTCTCCTGGCTTATTTTTGGAGGAGTAGATGATATGAAAAGAAAGCGACTTTGGCTTAAGGGCTAAAGTCGCTTTCTTTTGCTGGCATTGCTGAATGGCTATGATAGAATAATGATCGCTTGCTCGATATCTACCAGGATCTCTTCACATCGCTGATAAGGCTGTTCAATTTGCAACAAACGTTTTAAAATATACGTCGTTTTCGTATGGAGGGTCAGCTCTTCGGTCCACGGCTTCTTACGCTTCGTATCCCCTTCATAGGAAGAATAAAGAAGAAACAGCAGGAAATCCCCAATATCAAAAAAGTCATCTTTTGCTAGCTGTTCTTGGTGTTCTTTTGCCTCCTTGTGTGCATGCAGGTTGTGCGCCAACCCAAAGTCAATCAAGTAAAGCTTATCCCCATGCATCAGCACATTCGGAATACGGATATCACCATGATACACACCTTTCTCATGAATATAGCAAATAATAGCGGTGAGCTTCTGAACAATCTCCAGACATTCCTTCTCACTATACTTCTGCTTTGTATCAAATAACGTATCTTCTACATTCTTCCCCTCGACAAACTCCATGGAAAAGAATGGATTGCCCTCATACACAAAGGTTTCCATCAGTTTGGGGACAGCGGTGTGGTCGAGCATTTGCAGGATTGTGGTCTCCTCCTGGTAATTCTCCGCGTTTTCTTTCTTTTTGCTGCGTCGCATTTGTTTGACCACACATCGTTGGCTTGTGTCCTCATCCCAGCATAAGTAAATGATGCCGTAACTCCCATTCTGTAACACTTTCTCTATTTTATATCGCTTAGCCAGCGTTTCGCCGACTGCATATTGGCGGTCCATTATTTTCTGCCGTACTCGTTTAATCATCCAATGCATAGCTGCCATGTGCACCTCTTCGTATTGCGTTTGGTTGTATTATAGCAAACTTAGCTGACTAAATTCAGAATTATGCCATTTTATATGGGAAAAACTTGGGAAGTGGTGTAGAATTGGGGTAGGACTATTTGCTTAAGGTTGAGAGTTTTGAATTAGATAGGAACATAGGACTTATGGCAGGAGTTAAATACTATTTAACGTTAGGAGCTATTGTGTGGATATTACTAAATTTAATGAAGCAAAACATGCAGAAGTAATAAAAGCTTATTTAATTGAAAAAAAGAGCCATAGGGTAATACAAGAGAAAATTCTTAAGTTAGATGCCCCTCCGCGTGGTGGGGGCTTTATAGCAATGGAAATTTTACATTACTATAATATTAATGGCAGTAAAAAAGGCTTCTTAGAAAGTAGAGATTTGGATAGCGAAATAGAATTTGCAACAGGTAACTTTAAAAGAGGGTTAGAGATCCTTAGAAAGTATTGCAGTTAACATTACATGCAGAATAACTATGATAAACTATAGGGGATAAAAGACGGCAAAGGATGTAACGACAATGAAAATAACCCTCGTATCAGTTGGAAAATTAAAAGAAAAATACCTCAAGCAAGGCATTCAGGAGTATATGAAACGGCTAAGTGCGTATGCCAAGGTAGACATAGCCGAAGTAGCAGATGAAAAGGCACCAGAAAATATGAGTGAAGCGGAAATGCTGGAAGTAAAACGAAAAGAAGGCGAGCGCATCCTCTCCCATATTAGCCAGGACACCTATGTCATAACTCTTGAGATTAATGGAAAGATGCTAAGTTCTGAGCAGCTTGCAGCAAAAATGGACGAGCTTGCGACATATGGAAAGAGTAAGATAGCTTTTGTGATTGGTGGGTCTTTGGGGATTAGTGATGAGGTTCAGAAGCGAAGTGATTTGGCTTTGTCTTTTTCTAAGATGACGTTTCCTCATCAGGTTATGAGGTTGGTATTGTTGGAGCAGGTTTATCGGGTTTTTCGGATAAATCGGGGGGAACCTTATCATAAATAGCGGTAAAACAAAATATTGAGATTGTAACTGGTAAAAAATATTTAGATAAGGTTAGTAAAAAGTAAAGCTTTCTAGATGCATTTACCGGTATTAGTAATAAATCCAAAAGATAAGGATACAAGATAAGTTTTGTTTAAAAAATTATTCTGGTAATTAAAATTTCGATCTTTTCAAAAGGGATGCTGATTCAACATGGTTATTTTAATTATGAAAAAATTGTAAAAGTCAGATAGTGTATCTGGTGTTTTGTTATATAATGGAATAAGTTATGTTGAAATCAAAAAAGGGAGGAAATATTATGAAGAAATTTGCCGAATTCTACAAATGTGCCTTGCAAGTCAATCCTTATAGTTATTTAGCATACCGAGGTAAAAACCATACAATAAGTGAAGATGAATATAACCAAAAGATTTTAAATAATGCTCTTTCAGAAGACATTAAAGTAATAGGTTTAGCAGACCATGGAAATGTTGAAAAGTCTGAGAAACTTAGAATTTTATTAAGTAACAATGATATTACGGTTTTTCCGGGGTTTGAAATTGCCACTGCAGAAAAAATCCATATAGTGTGCTTATTCTCTGAAAATACACCGCCTGAAGAACTAAATAGATATTTAGGTAGGTTAGGTTTAACTAATATGGATGATGGAGTTATGCCAAGTCAATTTTCTTGCTTGGAGATTGCCAAAATTGTAGAGGAAGAGTTAAAAGGGTTTTGGTATGTAGCCCATATTACAAGTGATAACGGTATTTTAAAAATGGGACAAATGAATCACATTTGGGTTAACCCAAGACTTAAAGCAGCACAGATTCCATATAGTTTAGCAGAAGTTGACCCAAAGTATAATAATATTATTAAGAATAAAGAGCCTATGTATAAAAAAAACACACCATTTGCATTCATTAACGCAAAAGATATTTGTAACCCTGAAGATTTATTTGAAAAGAATGCTTATTGTTTAGTTAAAATGTCAGATTTAAATTTTACATGTTTTAAAGAAGGGTTTCTAGACCCGAGTGCTAGAGTGAAACTTTCATACGACCAAAATGAACGCTTTCAGAGTAGTATTGATAAAATAGAGGTGTTTGGAGGATACCTTGATGGTTTGTCTATTGATTTGTCTAGAAATTTAAATACTACTATTGGAGGAAGAGGGACAGGTAAATCTACCTTACTAGAATTAATTAGGTATGCTCTTGATTGCGTTCCTAAGGGTCGCGACTCGAAAGAATACTTTAAGGAATTGATTAAATCGAATTTAGGTTTGGACAATGGGAGAATAGAATTATATATAACTTCCAACCAGCGGTATGGAAAAAAATATAAAATAATTAAAAGGTTTGAAGACCCTATTGTAATTGAAAATGATGATGGTTCTGTTTCAAGCTTGAATGTGAGAGATATCTTACCAAATGTTGAAATTTTCGGTCAAAATGAAATTATAGAGCTAGTATCTGACGAAGAGGCAAAGCTAAATATTTTAAGTAGATTTCTTCCTAATCAGGCAGACAATATCTCTGAAAGAGAAGAATTAATTAAAAGTCTGAAACAAAATGGTGACCTGCTATTAGATAGAATTCAGAAAAAGGATGAAATTTCAGAGAAGGTTTCAAATCTGCCAAAACTTGAAGAGAAAGTGAATTTCTTTAAAGAGAATGGGATAGCAGACAAACTTAGTACTATAGAACAACTATCAACTGAGGAAGAATACATAAGAAAATCATTAGAAGTAATTATACAGCATTCAGTACAATTTACTGAAGTTGATCCTCCATTTACGAAAGAATTCGTTAATAAAACAGCTAATGTAGACAAATTTGACAAATTATTAGAAATATTAAGAAATTTTAATTTAGAATTATTTAAATTAAAAGATATATATGAAAAACTTGTTAAAGACAGTGCTGGGAAAATAGAAGAAGTTAGGGCTGAATGGCAAGAAATTAAGAATGGCTCTGAAGGAGAAATTAAGAATTCAATCAAGACTTTAGAGGGATTGAATGGAAAAACTGGACCAGAAATTGCTTTAGAATATAGAGAGACAGTATCTGAGATTGCACGAATAAATCCAAGTAAAAATGAATCTAAAAGAATAGCAGAAGAGCTAGAAGAAATAAATAAAGAAAGAAGAACATTGTTAGAGAAGTTAAAGAAAAATCAAGATGAATCCTACGATTCCCTAAGAAAAGCAGTCAAAAAAATTAATAAAGGGAAATTAAAAGGAAAGGTACAAGTAGACGTCCATTCAGGATGGAACAGAGAGGAGTTAATTGAATTTTTGTCAGATATTGATGGATTAGGTCCTAAAAGTTTAGGATGGATTAGAGAGCAGGAAAATTTTTCACTAACAGCGTTTATTAACCATATTAGAGAAGGTAGCACAAGATTAATGGAGGAATATAGTTTAACTAAGTCAAAGGCTGATATATTGGCGCAGTTATCACTAAAAAAGAAACTTGAGCTGGAATTAATACCTTTACTAGATGTTATAGATGTAAAACTAAATACTATTAGTGAAGGAACTGAAGGGAAAAATTTTAAATCTCTTAATAAACTTTCCAAAGGTCAACAATGTACTGCAATACTTAATATATTAATGTTGGACAACAATGATCCTTTAATTATTGATCAACCAGAGGATAATTTAGATAACTCTTATATAGCAAATAATTTTGTAGACGGTTTAAGAGATTACAAATTAAACCGACAGTTTATATTTGCTACTCATAATGCAAACATCCCTGTTTTTGGTGATTCCGAACTTATTGTTGTAATGGAAGAAATTGATGGACAAGGAAGAATAGCAGAAAATTGTATGGGTTCAGTAGATAATCCAAATGTTAAGAATGCAGTAATTAATACTTTGGAAGGAGGAAATATCGCCTTTCAAATGAGGAAAGCAAAATATAACTTATAAATCAATCTTAAATATCAAGCCCTAAATATTAGATGTGGAGTATTAGATGTTAATGCTAGAAAATCACTCAAAAACAATAGGTAATATAATGTACCCGTGCATTGGATATTAAAAGCAAAAAGGTAGGGTAAAAAGAATACTATGATAAATATGGACAAACCGATTCATGTTAGTGGGGCAAGGCCCCACTAACAAATTCAAATAATCTGGTGCAATAATCAATAACAAACTTCCACTGTTGCTCTGACTTTAAAATTAGTGGCTCCTTTTCTTAAACGGTTGGCTATGAACTAAGCATAAGCGGCTGATTTCTTTTGCAATAATTATAAGCACATAATTTCAAACATTACGCCTTGGTTACAACGAATATTAATAGTTAAAAGGATATTCTTTATTCTGCGATTTATAACATCTCATTTTGCTTTTATGATAAAATAAGATGTTATAAACAGGAGGAAAAGATATGTTAAACGAATTATTAAATAAAGTCATCGAAGGTGATTGTCTAGAAGTTATGAAGGATATTCCAAATGGATCGGTTGACATGATTCTTTGTGATTTGCCTTATGGAACCACGCAAAACAAATGGGATTCTGTTATACCTCTAGACAAGTTGTGGAGTGAGTATAATAGAGTTTTAAAAGAAAACGGTGCTATAGTCCTTACATCACATGGATTATTTACTGCCAAACTTATTTTAAGTAATGAAAAATGGTTTAAATATAAAATTGTTTGGGAGAAATCTAAATCAACCAATTTTTTAAATGCTAAGAAGCAACCTTTAAGGAAACACGAAGATATTTGTGTGTTTTACAAAAAACAACCAGTGTATAACCCTCAAATGATTGAAGGGTTGCCATATGATAAAGGAGTCCGTAAAAATCAACTTACAGGCAGTTATGGCGACTTTAAACCTGTCCATGTAATAAGTGAAGGAAAACGTTATCCAACAGATGTAATTTATTTTAAAACTGCAGAATCAGAAGGTAAGGTTTATCATGCTACTCAAAAACCAGTAGAATTAGGTAGATATTTAATCCGTACTTATACAAATGAAGGTGACGTTGTATTAGACAATGCTTGTGGAAGTGGTAGCTTCTTAGTCTCCGCAATATTAGAGAATCGAAATTTTATTGGTATTGAAAAGAACGAAGAAGTTGAATTGTATAAAGATGAAAAGATTGATCTTATTGAGGTTTGTAATGAAAGAATAGAAAATGCTTATTCGAAATTTATGAGGAGCGTTTAAAATGACTATTGGACATACGCAAGAAAATGAGCGAAGTTGGGCAATAGATTTAATTTCGCAAATCAACAATCTAGTTTCAATGGTACGAGAGGAAAGTATTGTGCAACGTGCAGGAGGTGAGATGAGTCTTTCCACCGGAGGTGGATCCTTATTCCCGGATGTATTACTATTTGGCGATAGTTCTAAAACAAAAGTATTACAGGGTTGGGAATTAAAATATCCTGATACATCAATAGATGACAGGGATCTTTTCTCAAATGCCGTATTAAAGGCTGATTTATTAGGGGTCAATAGTTTTTTGCTTTGGAATGTAACGATAGCACGATTATACGTCAGAGATGAAGATACTAACAATTTCGTTATATTAAAAGAATGGGATGATCTTAAACATATAACTAAAAGAAACGAAGTTGCCTACTGTATGGCTGAAATAAATAAAGTTTTAAATAGAATTATTGATGACTTAAATTATTATTTTAGGAATAATAAACTTAGGGCTGAAAAGGTCTTTAATTCGATAGTCAGTGACAATATTTTGACATTCGCATTTAGAAATATAGAAATGTGCGCACAATCTTTTGAACAGGTAGCAATAAAAAATAGTGATTTTAATGATAACGTTCTTCTTTGGTGGGAGGCGGAATCTATTAGTTATGGGAACAGAGCGGAGAAATGGGTGGAACTTTCAAAGCTAGCAATAGTGTCATTTATGAATAAATTAATCTTTGCTAACATACTGAAAAAATTTAAATCCGAGGCTTTAATTGTAAATGAGGTGAGTCGGGCCGAAAGCGTTGCTGAGTGCTTGGATATATTCATTAGCATTTCTGAAAGTTGCGATTTTTATAATATTTTCGAGGAAAAACTAGGAGAGCGTTATATTGATAACAATACACTTGATGTTTTACTAAGTTTTAACAACTACTTAATGGAATTAGACTTCACTAATTACAGTAATGAATTGTTAGAAGAGTTGTTAACTCAAGTGGTTATTAGAAGTAAGAGAAAGGTCTCAGGGCAGTTTACTACTCCTAAGGAACTAGCAATGATATTAACTGCTTTAACAACCACGGATAAATCGTCAAGAATATTAGACCCTTGTTGCGGTACGGGTACTATAGTTAAAACTGCTTACGATTTTAAAACTCTCTCAGGGATAGAGAGCCCAAGTGCAATCGACCAAGTTTGGGCTGGAGATAAGTTTCGATATCCATTGCAATTTGCTATGTTAGCCCTATCATCACCTGAAAATATTGGTGAACAAATTAATATATTTAAGGAAGATGTTTTTAACCTTAACCCACAACAGATTGTTAAATTACATAGCCCAAATAAAAGTGAAACAATAGATATTGAGCTTGGAAAGTTTGATGTTGTGCTATCAAATCTCCCTTTTGTCCAACAGGAAACATTTGGAGAGTTAAATTCTGAAGCAATAAAATTTATTGGAAATATGGATGAAAAATTTAATGGTAGGAGTGACTTATACACGTACATTGCTTTGAAGTTAGATAGTTTATTAACTGATAATGGTGCAGTTGGATTAATTATATCGAACTCTTGGTTAGGAACAGAGTTTGGAGAAAAATTCTTTAATGAGCTTAGAAGAAAGTATAGTATCAAATATATTGTTACATCTGCAAACGGAAGATGGTTTAAAAATGCTGAAGTAGTAACTAATATGGTTGTTCTTCATAAAGGAAATGATTTACCCTCAGACAACAGTGTTAAATTTATATCGTTAAACGAAAAGGTTGAAGATATAGTCGGCAACAGTGGGAAAGCTGAACAGTTTGATAATGTATCTAGGCTGGTTGCTAAAGTACGAAGAGGCATTGATTCGGAATTATTTAATAGTCAGGAGTATAAATACTCTGAAATAGAACAGTTGAGTGATATGGGGGTAATAAAAAATGCACTATTTGCTGACTGTAAATGGCTATTTAAGTTTGAGAATAGGCTCGTACCTCTAACGGATTATTTTAAGGTCAAACGAGGGGAACGTCGTGGTTGGAACAGGCTATTCTATCCACGAAACCATAACATTGAATCAGACTATATAGTTCCTGTAATGAAAAGATTAGATACTTCCTCTTATTTAATGAACCTTGATTCCTCAATTGATGGCTTTTGCTGTAGTAAAACTATTGAAGAATTAGAGTGTTTAGAGCACGATGGTGCAATAGATTGGATTCACAGTTTCGAAACAGTTAAAAATGGTAAAGGTATCCTTTTAAAAGAAGGTTTAAAAAGTAAAAATCTTCATTGGTATGAAATGTCATTAAAAAGTAAGTTTGATTTGGGATTATTGATTAACCCAGATGAAAGGTTATTTTTCTCAAAGGCTCCAAAACCTGTTTTCTTTGATCAACGTTTAACAGGATTAGTAAGACATAATGACAATGATGATCTAACATTGCTTTCGGCATTATTAAATAGTATTGTAGGTGTTTTTTATATAGAAGCCATAGGCTTTGGTAGGGGCCTTGGTGCATTAGATTTAAATAAAAATAAAGTGGAAGCTCAGTTTAAAATACTCAACGCTAAACTTGTTTCTGAAGATAATAAGAAAGAGATCATACAATTGTATGCAAAATTAGAAGAGAGAGATGTAAAACCGTTATTAATGGAGTTACAGCAAATAGATCGGTATGAATTTGATATTGCTGTACTAAAAGCTTTCGGAGTGGAAGAATACTATGGAAAGATAAAAGAGTCTCTCTTACAATTATTTAATATACGTAAATCAGTAAGATGGTGAATCGAATCTTAAATCTTTTTTTAGGCTTTTTGAAGGTCAGGACATGCCAAATAAATGGCATGTCCATAGTCTTAAATGAATTGCATTGTATACTCTTCGAATTTCATCTAAGATACGTCTTCGGTGTCATTTATAGATTTAGTAGCTAAAATCATTAACTTCTACCATTCAATTAATTGATGTTTCGTATTTAATATTGGCCCAGATACTTTTTCTGATAATTGGTTCAATCTAAACTGTAAGTAATATACTCATAGTTTAGTATAGACTTCCTTGAAGGGATTAAAGAGCAGAGTGATATCTTTAGTTTTCAACTGCAATCCCATGGTCGGAATCACTATCTATTTGAAGCAAGAGTACGTCATGCTTTTCATATTGGTGTACCCTGGGATCTTCTTGTGTGAAAAAAGGGCAGCCACCTAACTTACATCTCCTAAGAAAGTATCTGAATAGACTTCCAAGAGTTCAGTCCCATCATCAGTCTCCGCAAATAAATCAACCGATTCTCCAAGAAGCTCCCCGTTTCGAAAATTATTGATCGATACAGGTTCAATTTCAGATTTGAAAGATAACGCTAGCTCCTCTACTTCGATCGGAAAATAAGTTGTATCTAAGCCTTTTAAAAACGAAAAGTCTTGTACTATTGCACTTGCATCTTTATTAAGCTGCTCGTGATAGATTACCTTGAAATTTTCTTGATTTGTCAGATTTTCAAAATCCATGCCTGCAATATCATCTTCTGCTGATGCAAAAAAATTGGAGAATCCCGCGTTCTGGCATGTTTTCAAGCTTTGTTATTTTTTCAAAATTTAACTGTGCCAGCAATATCATCGGTTTATCATTCTTATCTCTCGGATAAGACATTGTGTTTGGCCAATAGGGTTCACCTGCAAATTTGCTCTCATAAGGGTTTGTTTTTCTTTTTGAGGTTGATAGTTGGATAGATGGTGTCATTGTTTGTTCAATTTGATCGCAATAGATTTCTAATCCCGCCGGCAGTTTTAGTTGGTTATCCTCTTTCATATTTTAGTCACCTTAAATTTCTTCATGCACAGTTTTCGAGTCTTTATAGCTGCGTTTATAGCCGATGCTTAATAACATCGTTAAGATAAATTTTCTATTTCTCAGAAACACGGGGTGAAAAATCTGTAACATTATCAAGGCCGAAATCTTGCTTGCTAATAAAATATTTATCAAAGAAAGTTGATTCAATTCCTGTCATTCGGTAGAAAAAAGAAACTTCAACTTTCCAATCGGCTTCAATCATCCGGCGAATGTCCAGTAGGCCCTTTTTTGAAACCAAATCAATTATTGACTTTACCTTCATCGGTTTTTGGATAGGTGTTAAGTCATCTAGAGGTTCTTTTTTTAGATATCCCTTCCTATGAAGTGCAGCATAAAAATTCCGATGCGCCCTTGGTTCGATAATTCCTAGTTTGGCCGCCCGGTAACCTAGTACTTGTAGGGAGACACTCCATTTCTTTTTTAAATCGATGTAAGCATCTGGATTAGTAATATGAAGTATGTCTTTCATATCATTCCTAAACTCATCCTCTGGCAAAAGGAATGTACCTGCAAAAATGTTTGCCTCATTCTCTATGTTCTTATGCTCCTTGCGATCCAGGTTAGTGAATTCGATACGATAATGAAGTAGTATATGAGCTAGCTCATGGGCAATATCAAAGTTCCTTCGGAATGCGGAACGTTTCATATTTCCTAAAATGATGTACGGACGATCATTATTAGTCCATAAACTATATGCATCAATTTCTTCACCTAACGCCTTCTCGAAAATAAATACACCACTTTTCTCAACTAAAAACATCAAATCTTCATTAGTATCGTTCCTAAAACCAAGTTTTCTACGAGCTAATTCAGCTACTTTATTAATTTGAACCAACCTATCATCGTTTGAATTATTTAGATAATGAATAACGTCGTCTCTTAATTGAATAATCTGCATAGTGGGATATCTTACTTTTGCCGTTAAATAGTCAACAAACGTATCTAAATATTCTATA
This sequence comes from Oceanobacillus kapialis, assembly GCF_044790185.1. GTDB lineage: Bacteria > Bacillota > Bacilli > Bacillales > Amphibacillaceae > Oceanobacillus_B > Oceanobacillus_B kapialis. Next base: position 3,631,625 of record NZ_CP085256.1, on the reverse strand, counting down.
TGTTTGGCTTCGGCCTGCGTCTTTGAGATCACATTCATGATCTTAGAACGGTAAGCTATGTTCATAACATTGACAGTTTCTGGTTTGTTTGTTTTCTTCAGTACATCATTCGTGTAAAAATACTTATTCTTAACATTAAAAACCTGTTTTAATTCGTTAATAACTTGCATTTTTGGAGATGTGTAATTATTTTCGTATTGCCAAACCGCTTGTTCTGTTACACCTAATATATCAGAGAGCTGTTTTCTCGAATACCCATGCATGATACGAAGATTGGTTAGATTTTCACCAACAAACATGCTGCTCCCTCCTTATCTAACTACTTTAACAAACTGCTATTTCAGTCATTCTCTTCTTCTTCCTCAAGAATACCAATGTCAAACGCTGCTGGATCCATTATTTCATCACCTGCATCTGGAGCAACTACTTCGCGCTCTTCTTCCGTTAAGTCTGCTCCAGAAATATAAGCTGATAGATTTTCTACTTCGTAAGCTACATTATCCCCTGGATTTGGTAGATAATGCATAATTTCAGATACTTGATATGCTTCATCCAGTGCGTAAGTAAGTATATGAAATTCATTATAAGAGGATTTAAAACTCTCTATTTCACTCTTTACCCGATTTTCTGGGACCAGGAACGATAGTTGTTCAGAGCGTTCCCCAGTAAATGCTGAAGCATCGTCCATTTTATTAGGGAATGCTAAGACTTTATTGATCTGTGATAGTTCGTGAAGATAAGTTCGTATACGCCCATTTCGCTTATTGGCTAGCTTTGCTTGGGAAAAACTTTCTTTATTAAAATAGGCAGCATTTTTAATTAAAAAAAGTATTTTAGAATCTCCATGCACAAATTGAAGATAGTCCCATGTTAACCCTGCCTTTGACTTCTTGTAAGTAAATCCATGATCACTACATTCCTCTGCAACTTTACTTTCTATAAAGTTTCCCTTAGTCCAAGCAAAGGCAGAGCTGATCTTCATATTTTTTCTCCTGTCTTTTCGATGTTCGATGTAATCCCGGTAACCTTCTACTATAGCCTCGACTATCATCTTACTTTGTTCTGAATCGAATTTGTATTGTTCCATGCCCCTATCACTCCAATTCATTAAGTATACATCTGGTTCTATTCTATTAGATAATAAGCAAAATGAAAATGATTTTTTTTTATTTTTTTAAAGTTTAACATGAAAAACAATTAAATTATTATAGTCTAAAGGTTGATGTGGAAGGCACCAAGCGATACTATTACTTCATTTTTTAAATATAACAAACAGTGGTAAAATAGAAAGCGTAAATAAAGGGTTAGTTTATTAAAATGAAAACTCTCCACTAATAGGTTGAAATAGTGGAACTTAAAATTATATGTTTAGACAAATTAAAATTAGAAGCAGAACGAGATAAGGTATGTATCAAATATAAGAAAAGCGACAACCTTGATCCACATATAAATATTTCCTTGATTAAGAACAATTATTTAAAAAGTAACATACTTTACCATATAGGACGGGACACGCCATGAAAGAATTGAAAGAAGCCATTGCTTTATATCCAAAGAAAACAATTGATATTAATACATTACAGGAAATCTCCTCCCCTTTTTTTGAGAGCTATGAGGCATTTGCGGAAGAAGTGCTTGCACTAGAGAATGCAGGGATCCTGACGATGGTAAAAAGCAAAGGCCGCTCAATTAGACAGCCATCTGTTGCCCTTCATTATCGTATTCAAACAGCAAAGTTAAAAAAAGACCACCACCATCTCTTACAACAATACCGTATCCAATTCCACCCTGCTATTAACCTGGACTACTACTACCAACATGACCCCAATCAATGGCATGAGGATTTGCCTTACCTACAACAAATTGATCAATACATAAAAAGGGATGGGTTCCCTGATGAATCTATCCCAGCACCAGAACGAAGCTATGAAATAGCGGGAGATGAGAAGTGGATTACCGAAAGAAAAGGAAAAGAACTATTAGAGCGGGTTCGTTTATTCGATAAGTTGCAAGTCATCCCTGTATCTGAGCCATTACAGTTCGCGATTAATCCCAATAAAATACAGCATTCAGAACAAATGCACTTAATTGTGGAGAATAAAACGACCTATCAAGGCTTGTTGCCATCCATTAAACAGGCTTCTTTTGCCACCCTTATTTATGGGAGGGGAAAGGGCATTATTCAGAGCATGGAGCAATTTAATCGGCAATACCCGGTTTCTGCTATTCACCACTTCTTTTATTTTGGGGATATGGACAGAGAAGGAATTGCCATTTGGTATAGCCTCTCGAAGAAATTTGAGATGCGATTAGCGCTACCGTTTTACCGAGCATGCTTAGAGAAGCAACCTGCCCGGGGGAAGGAATACCATAGACCACGCCCCGAAGCAGAAGAAGCCTTTTTGAATTGTTTTGACAAAGCAGAGCGAAACCGCATAAAGCATCTACTGGAGACAGGCTATTATTACCCACAGGAAACACTAAAAACAAAGGAATTACAGAAGATATGGGAGGGAACGCATTGGAACGACATGATATAGCAACCATCACGTCAGGCTATCATGAGAGGATCCGTCGACTCGCTTTGTTTGATCCCTTAACAGACTTAGACCGTAAACGCGAAAAGGATGAGAACGGCAAAGTTATTGATATGAAGGGATTAGGTCTACTAACTCTCCTGTTTTTCTTTGAACAAAAGGTAATGCGACAATATAAAACTGGTTTAAAACAGCTGGCTGCTTTTATTCATGACGTAACAGCAGAACAGTATCAGTTACAAGCAAATGAATACCATCGCATGGCTGGAACGCTTATCGAAAACTTTCGCCCGGGAACCGGTATGAAGCGTACGTATTCCTTCTATAACTGGGAAACGAATCAAGAAGAGCAGCTGGAATATTCCATTCTAAAGACGAACCGATTCAATCAAGCGACAAATGAACAATATTACACCTTAGACGATGATGGGCTCGAGCTTCTTTTTGCGACAAGAGAGTTTTATAGTGAGTTTCAATTATCGATTAATCAGTTAATGCTTCGCAAACAATTGGAAAGGGGAGAATTCAATGGTGCCCTGCGACAGATTAATGAAATGCGGGTTGCTGTTGAAAATATTGATGGGCGAATGCTATCACTTAAACAGGAGATTCAGCGAAGCATTGTCTCAGAAGAAACATTTAATCGTTATAAAGAATTATTGGAGGAGAGCTACAGTCGCCTGCAACGTGAGGACGATGAGTTCAAGGAGCTACGACAATTTGTGAAAGAAACAAAAGATAGACTTTATGCGAAGGACATTCACCGTAAGGAGCAGAAAACCTATGATCTTATCCTCACCATTACGAGAGAGTTGGAATCCGTCCATTATGATCATTCGAGATTACTAGAACAAACCTTGTCACTCAAAAACGCCACCCTAATAACGGCGCAGGAATCCTTGTATTATACAGGGATTGAGGCCTTTAACTTTGACCATGAGATTACCTCTCACATTATCTCTGTGCCTCTTCCAATTGAGGCGATGAAAGGTGTGCTACATCCCTTTTTACAAATAGAGGAGGAGAGGATTTGGTCACCTTTCACGCTTTTTGCGGAACAAAATATAGTAGAAGACCAACAAGAGGATAAAGAGGCTACAATGCCAGAAGCAGAAAGCGACGAGGAAATGGATGCGCGGAATAATTTGTTGCGTAAACAATATAAAAAGCTAATGGAGGAATTGTTAAGCCTGTTACAGCAGCAGCCGGAAATAACCCTATCTGCTTTTTTTGACCATTTAACAGAAACGAACCTGGCCCAGCTTTATACAACAAAGTCCTTTTATGAGTTTTGGCTAATTTTACACCAGCGTTCTCCCATCTCTCGTGGTGATATGGAGCATGATGAAGATGGTAACTCTTTGTTAACAGAAGCATTATACATACTCGGTAACAATCGGCTGATCATTACAGAGAAAAACGCCATTCTAAATCGATATAAACGTTATTCCATTCAAGAGATGGTCATTCGATTGGAGGAATCCTAGTGAACTACAGTGAAGAAAAAGTAATAAAGGCATTTCAAATTTATGCAAAATTAGCAAGGACAGCAGTTACTGACCAGGAAGCAGTGCAATTATACCGAGCAGATGACGATATTCGCAGTTTGTTAGATTTGTATGCAAAAGAAGTGGATGCTGTCATCGTAAACACGAGCGAACATTTATATTTAATTCCAGAGACGAAGTTATCAGTTTTTCATGTCAGCAATGATTGGATCAAGCGTCATTATTTACGCTCTGGGGCAACAAACGGAGATATTTACTTACTCTATTTCGCCACTATCATTCTATTTGGTACCTTTTATAATTCGTACCAAAGCGGCCGGCCTACGCGTGATTTTTTAAGAGTAGAGGAATGGATGCACCAAATTCAAGAACGCATTGAGCAATTGCAGGCGTTAGATGAGGAAGTATTAAAGCAAAAAGAAAGTGAGTTTTCCTATAATTGGCGGCAGATTGTCGATAAATGGGTGGATATGAATGATATTAAAGAAAGTGTTAAGCGACAAACAGGAAATACGATAAGTCGTTATAGCTTCTTAGATACCGTGAAACGATTTTTACTTGATCAAGATTTGGTGATGGATCAGGGAAATGAGGAAATAGCCTTAACAGAAAAGGCGAAAACCATTATCCAGCGCTATTTTATGGAAGTGGAATACAACAAAGGAATCTTTACATTTATCTATGAAATGGAGGGGGAGAAAACAGATGCCAGCGATTAGTAAGATCCGATTATCCAACGTTATTTATGAGGAAGGGAATAAGCGTTATAACGATGAATTGTTTTTGTTTGATGGCTATAATGGCGCCATTTTATTAGAAAATGGTGGTGGCAAAACAGTACTCATCCAAACCGCACTTCAAGCCATGCTGCCACATACAGAGCTGGCTAGTCGGAAAATGGGCAACACATTAACCCTCGCAAGTGCACCTGCCCATATTGCTGTGGAGTGGATCATTAACGATAATCCCAGGCGTTATGTTGTGACGGCTGTTACGCTGTTTATGAATAAGCATGGGTTAGATTCCCTCCGTTATGTATATGAATACCAGCACGGTGACTCACATGCAATTGAAGAAATTCCATTTGTACGGGAAGTAAAGGGTGGGAAACGTCCTGCTGAGCGTGGGGAAATGCAAGATTATTATAGTGCAATGAAGGATAAATCCCTTTCTGCAAACACTTTTGCTACCATAAAAGATTATCGTGAATACATAGAAGACAACTATCAGATAATCTCTACAGAATGGGAAAGCATCGTAAAAATTAACAGCTCAGAGGGCGGAGTGGAGGCGTTTTTCGAAGCATGTAAAACGACCAATCAGCTTTTTGATCGACTGCTTATTCCTACTGTGGAGAGCGCAATGGCAGGACATGATGAGACACTCTTTGCTGATTTGTTTGAACAGCGTTATACAAGCTTTAAAAATTATCAAAAGCTAAAGGAAACGATCAAAGAGAATGAGAAGATCCAAGAGGAGTTAACAGGTTATACAACTGCCTTTGAAAAACTCCATTCCAAAGAACAGGACTTTCTTGAAGCAAAACAACAATCAAAAGGGATTTGGGAACAAACATTAGAGCAGAAGCAAGTTTTCGAAGCTGAAAAGGAGTCTCTACAAGCGAAAGAAATGCGGCTGCAACAGGAGATGCATCAACATGAGGTGAAGCGGGCCTCTCATGAGATTGCTGAAAAAGTGGAGGAAACTCAGGAGTTTGAGAAAAAGCACGACAATGCGCATCTTGTTTTGCAGGAGCAAGAGGAAAAGATCGATGGATTAAAGGGCCGCCATGCTGCACTGCGTTACGCAAAGTTTGCCAAGGATAAACATGCAGCAGATCAAGCACTCAGCTTTATTCAAGAACAGATCGCTACTTTTGAAAAAGAGTCGGACGTAGAAGAAATACAGGATCAATTGACTGAAGTTGAACAAGCTTTACATGGTGCCTATCAATCTCAGTTAGATGCAATTGACAAAGACATGCAAGACTTGAAGCTAGAGAAAAGTCCTTTGCAGAGTCAAGTAGATTCACTAAAGCAGCAACACAACAATCTTATACAAACGAAGCAAAATTTAAATGATGCGGTAATAAAGCTAACCTCGTATATAGAAAACCGAGAAAAAGACAGTGAACAATTGCGCCAATCCCTTCTGGCCAATCCAGGACAGGAGAAAGTAGAAGAGCAATTGCCGAAATGGGAAACGCGATATCAAACATTGGATGATGAGATCACGCAATTGAAAACAGACAGAAAAAGATTAGATCGTGAAGCTAAAGAAAAACAGCAAGAGAAACAAGCATTACAAGAGACCCTTCAAAAGAATGGACTGGAATTACAACAAGTAAACCAACACTTAAATGCCATGAGGGAAGATGAACAGCAATTGATTCAATCCTTAGCAATGCTTAAAAGTAACTGGCAGGACATTTCCGGGATTCATTTACAACAGGAATCCATTTTAGGGCAAATCGAAAGCAATGTAGAAAAGCAACGTGTAGAGCGTAAGAAATGGCTTGACAAGGAACGTCTCGCGCTGCGTTATGTGGATGATTATGGCGACCAAAAGACATTTTTTAGTGATCCCTTTTTAGCAAAGCAAATTGAAATCTGGAAAAATCAAGTTGATTATATCGAGACAGGTATTGATTATTTATCCCAGCTCCCAAGTGAAAAGCAAGAATCGTTAAAGCAAGAGGCTTTATGGCCTAGTATCATCGTGACAACAGAGAAGGCAAAGCCTCGTTTAATGGATCGATTGGAGCAAGTCTCTGACCGAATAATGATGCCCGTAATGATTGTGTCAACAGAGGAAGCAATGAGCCTTACCGACATGGAAAAAGGCAACTGGGTGGTACCTGAGCATTGGGGTCAGAACATGGATGGTGCTCAGTTTTCGACATGGAAACAAAGGTTAAAGCAAGAGGCCAAAGACATTACGAATAAAAGAGAACATACCGAAAATGAGTTGAAGAGATGGGAACAAGCCTTAAACCAATTTCATCAATTTTTAACGAAGTATCCCTATGACCAAGTAGTTTCATGGCAAGAAGACCTGTCAAACCTACAAACAGTGAAAGAAAAAACGGAAGCTACGATACGACAAGCAGAGAAATATTTAGACGATCTTAATATGTCGATAAATAAAAACGCAAAACGGGTAGAAGAGGCAGCAGCAGAGCTTACTGGCATGGACAAGAAACTCCAGGATGGACAGCAATATGTAAGCTACCAAAAAGAAATAGCTAAATATAACCTTGAGGTAAAGAAACATAATGAAGAACAACAGGAAGTGGAACGAAAACTCGTGCAGACGACACGTTCGATGGATCGTTATGAGGAAGATATGAATCTGTTGGATGAGCGGATACGTGAGTTAAAGGTGGAAAAGGAAAAGGTTTATAGCAATCCGTATTATCAAGAGGTATCTGGGTTACCCGCATCGTACACCGGAGAAGATGTCACAACCCTTTTAACAAAACGAAAGGAACTACTGAGACAAAAAGACCACATTTCACGCCAAATTGGGGAGTGGGAGGCAAAGCGAGAAACGGAGCGGCAGCGAATTCAGACTACAAACGAACGTATGCATGAAATTGACCAAGATCATCCAACTGTAGACAAAGATATGAATTTCCCTGCTGACGGTGACTATTATATAGATCGATTAAGAGGACAAATACAAGAAGGTGAAAGGGGATTAGCTCAGGTATCGGCAACATACGAAGGGCTTAAAATTGAATTTAGTAATAAAAAAGTCTTGCTTGACCAAGCACACAAAGATTTCCGGTTAACTTTTCCAGAGGATGGGATTATCGAATTTGAAGAAAATTTAACTGAGGTTAAACAACAGATTCAAGCAGAGCAAATAGAGCTTCAAAAGCGCAAGGACTTTCTGGTGCAAGAACTTAAGCGCGTAGACAAGGAATTATATAGTCTGGAGGAAGCACACCGCCTCTTGGAGAACTTTATCGAGGGCTATCACTTCAACGCCCCTGGAATTGCAAGCATTACGTTAGATGGTCAAGAGGCGCTTGATTTTCAATACCAGCGGGAATATTTTGCAAAACGAGCTACGGACAAGTTAAGAGGAAGAAAGCAGCGTGTAGAGGAAGAAAGGAAGCTTGTCCATGCTGCCAAAGATAAATTTCGTACATTTTGCCGTTCCAAAATAACAGATAAAAAGCTACAGCAGATGGCTATTCAAGGAGTCGAGCAAAAGCGCGACTACCAGGAAGTTATCACCTTTAAGCAAAATATGTTTGCAAGCATTCAACGAATTACGAAATATGCCAATGAACATATTCGCAAAAGTGACGAGGAGCTTCAGCTTTTTATAAACCAAATTTACACACATCTTGAAACATTAGTAGACGAGCTTGAACAAATACCAAAGAAAACGAGAGTGAAGGTGGATAATTGGAAGCCAATTTATAGCTTCTCCATTCCCAAATGGGAGCCTGAGGATGGCCGGTTACGTATTCGAAATCACACAGAATGGATCATTAACCAATTAGATAGTGATATTTATCGAGACGAGCAGGGACATCAGAATATGAATAAAATACGTACCGATTTAGAAAAGTGGCTGGAGTCTAAACAATTATTAAAGGTAGTAATGGACCGGGATGTCATGAAGGTGCATTGTCGTAAAGTAACGAACGACAACCAAGTATCGAACAGGTCCTATACATGGGAACAAAGCAATGTTTGGTCTGGTGGAGAGAAGTGGAGCAAAAACATGACCCTTTTCTTAGGCATACAAAAATATGTCGCAGAAAAGAAAAAAGCAAACTTAACAGATCGCGCGGTCATTTTAGACAATCCATTTGGGAAAGCATCAAGTGATCATGTTTTAAGCCCAGTCTTTTTCATAGCAGAGCAGTTAGGTTTTCAAATTATTGCATTAACTGCACATGCGGAAGGAAAGTTCCTGCAAGACTACTTCCCTATCATCTATAGTTGTCGACTACGAGCGTCAAAGGATGCGAATAAAAAGGTCATGACAACCGATAAATGGCTACATCATGCTTACTTCCAGGATCATGAACCTGCCGTCATTGATCGTTTAGGCCAAACCGAGCAACAACAGCTTGATTTGTTTGATTGATGTAGAAGAGAAGCTTTTGAGAAGAAAGTGAAGAGGGGATTAACCTCCTCTAGTTGCCCTAGCTCTGTCTTTCTCCCCATTTTAAATAAAATATTTATGATTAGAGTGAATTGCAGGAATCGGCAACTATTCGGAAAAACCGAGTAGTTCAAACTAAGCGAAGGAGATATGTTGAACGTGAAGTATCATTTTATATCTTATTTATTTATACCAAAAAATCAGGAGGTTAAATAAATTGCCAGATTACGACATTACACAATTCACAATCGATAGCTCGCATCAACCATATAAGATCGATATTTCCGTTCCAAAAGGTGAAGCACCAGAACAAGGTTTTCCTGTTCTATATCTTCTCGATGGGAACGCCTATTTTCCATTAGTAAAAGAAATAACCAAGCTACAGGAAAGAAGACCTGAAAAAACGGGGGTCGATCAAATGATCCTGGTTGGGATTGGTTATCCTGGTCCGGATGCATTTAGTAGAGAACGATTTTATGACTATACCCCTCCAGCGGAAACGGTCAATCTCCCAGAAAGGCCTGATGGGTTGGATTGGCCAGAACAAGGTGGAGCAGAGCACTTTTTAGACTTTATTGAGAATACTCTTCAGTCTAAAATAATGGAAGCGTACCCCGTTGACCAAATGAACCAGGCATTGTTTGGGCATTCGCTTGGTGGTTTATTGACCTTATATGGATTATTTACTCGCCCGCATTTATTCCAGCAATATTTAGCCTTCAGTCCATCCATCTGGTGGAATGATCGCGTTATTTTAACAAAAGAACCCGATCTAAAAGCAAACAAAGACAAGCGTCTGTTTATTGCCGTAGAGGATTCAAATACACTCGGGATGTACAGTGAAGCAGAAGCATTATATCAACGCGTAAAGGAAGCGGACAAACTGAATGAGATTGGATTTTTCACAAGTTCCGGTGAAAATCATATGTCCATTGTGCCTACTGCGTTTAGTAGTGCGTTGAGATTTTTAGAAAATGGGATAAACAACTGATTATAAGGCGGTACAAGTCCGTTAGTAGGGTCATCTTAAAGGGGAGCGAACATTTTATGATTGGTGGACTTCTCAATTAATCGGAAGACAACTTTAATAGAGGTCCGCAAAAAACATAAAAAGCGCGAGTGCTACAGCCGCCTTTTTATATTTTAATAAAGTTGCCACTTTCGTTGGGATCATCCAAGTGTGTTTGTGAGGCATCGATGATAATAGGAATATTTAATACATCTGAAATTTTATACAGTGTAGAAGTCTTCGGCTGAGTCATACCACTTTCAATACGTGCAATGGTGGATTTCGCGACTCCAATTGCATCCGCTAATTTCTGTTGGCTGACCTGTTGTTGGTACCTCGCCTGAATGATTTGTGCTGCGACATCAGCTTGTTTATTAATTTGGTTTACACGTTTTTGCCCTACAATAGAGGCTAATCTTTTAGAAAAATCTTGTCTCATAATGATCATCCTTTCAAAAAATGGGGTAATGAGACGGGTCATCAATACAATAATTAGAATAGTTCTTCTCTGCCGGTAAAATATTCTTAACTTTAATTGCTCCATTATACCGTTTGTCAAAGTAGTGCAACAAAACGACTTTTTCGTAATTATGGAGTGTGTACAAAATGCGGTGGTTACCTGTTTTACCGCCTTGAATACCCCAACGGTACAATTCTTTTAAAGAAGTGTTTTTATCTATCTTTTTGATTACAGGTGGGGTGTCATCTTCGGAGAGAGCTTCATTATACTCTTCTGGATATGGATGATGAGAAAGCCTTTCTTTTTGGAATTGATATAGTTCTGCAATCCTTACCCATATCTTATTTTTCCCCGTTCTGTATGACTGTTCAGCCTTCGATATTAGAAGATCTTCAAACCTTCCTACGGCTCCATTTTCATCTGCCAAAATTACTTTGTATACGCCCATGGTTTATACCTTTCATTATTATTATATACAACTTCATGATAGCATAAACGCTCACATAGTAAAGTATGTTTACTTTTTTTTATCCGTGCAAGTACTGTATTTGAATTTTGCTATTGATTAGGTCCACTTATTTAGTTAATTTCGCTCGCTGGTCATAAAGGCGAACAAGGACAAGTCGTGTCCTTCTCGTATAGATGATATGAAACCCCCTATGGGCTAAAATCGTATAAAAGGAAATATTTTAGTAACCAGATAGCTGAACACGATCTCTTGTAATAATACATTCAGGAATTAGTGTTAGTCCGATACCACTATTTACTACGGAAGGCACTTTCAATATTTTTTGTTTCAATCACGGTATCAGGATGAATCGAATAGTTTTTAAATATTTCATCTGTCAGCCTTCTCAACCCCATTTTCTGATTTGGACACAATTCTGTCGGTGGGCAGAGGAATATTACAATCAGATATTTATGTAACATCGATTAATTTTGATTTCAATAGCAGAAAAGATTTAAAACAGGCTTGAAAATCAAGCCTGTTTTAAATTTACTTTCGATATTCTTTCTCGGTGCCATCGCTAAATTCGATCTCTAGCTCGAGATTTTGTGCCTCTTCAGGTATATTAAACGCCTCTGTAATTGCATTTAAAACTTCTTCCTCGGGTGTACTTTCATCAAAGTTAAAAGAAGAAAATATACTGTCTAGTTCTTCCATCGCTTGATCACCATTTAAATCGATATCTTGTGACTTATTTCGGTAGGATGCTTCCATTTTGTCCTTCTCTTCATTTTCATAGTCGACATCAAGAGCATCATTTGTATCTTCATAATCTGCCTCAAGATCAAATTTCGTAAAACCGTACTCGGTGTTTGTATTAGTATCTGTATTGTCAGTCACGTTTGTACTGTTTTCATCTGCTTGGTGCTGCTGCTCTTCCCCTGTATCGTTTTGTGGTGGGTTTTCTACTTCATCATTATCCCCACAAGCTACGAGTAATAATGGTAAAATCATAAAACTCCCTATCCAGAGTATTCTCTTTTTCATCCTTATGTCACTCCTTTATCTTTAGTTAATTTTAAAATTGCCAAAATGACGGAGAATAAAACCATTCATTCGAATATCTCATGGAGCCCGTCCCATATTAGGGAGATTTATTAACGAGAAAAAGGACAGGAATCGAGTCTTCTCTGTCCTACACATACAGTATAAACAAAAGTAATTTTCAATAATGTGATACAGCGCACTATATTCTTCATTTCAATGAAAAAAAGATTCAGGCTCTCGAAAGAGTATCAATATAATTTATTAGATATTGTCTGGGCAATTTGTTCCTTTGTCTGTTTTGCTTTTTCATAATTTTTCATCGTGATCCCCGTACATAATAGATCGATTACAAACAACTGTGAGATCTTTGAAACAAGTGACCCGCTGTCCAATGGGTTTTCCTTGGCGGAGGTTAGTAAAACACTATCAGCATATCTAGTTAAAGGAGATTCTGTATAGTTTGTAATTGCGATTATAGAAGCTCCATGGTTCTTCCCTGTTTTTACAGCATCGACGAGATCCTTGGTACTTCCCGTCAAACTGATCGCGATGATCACTGTTTCGCTATCAACGGAATTCGAACGGATTACCTGGTTGTGAGAATCAGTGATGGTCTGGATATTGATGCCAATCCGCATTAATCGGTTCTGCATATCCAACCCGGCAATCCCAGAAGAGGAAACGCCGTAAACGACAACCGTCCTTGCGTCATGGATCTGATTGATTGCCTTCTGTAATTGGTCCTCGTCGACTAATTTATACGTATCATTAATAACTTGAACCATATTGTTTCTTACTTTACCAATATATGAATCATCATTTCCAATTTTTTCACGTGTAGAAAGTTCTCTCGCTAAAGCAAGCTTAAACTCCTGATAGCCTTTATAGCCCAATTTTCGACAAAAGCGTAAAACAGTTGCTTCCCCGACTTGGCAGGCAATCGCAATTTCAGTTAGTGATTGATAGACTGGTTCTTCGAAGTTTTCAGTTATATAGTTATATAGCTTTTTCTCCGACTTTGTAAATTTATTTTTGTGTTGCTCCATCAAAACCGTTAAATCCACTATAGGGTTGTTTAAGTTGAACATCTTCCTCCTCCTTAGACTCCTTTTAAATCTCATTGCACAATTTTCGAAAAGATCCCTTTTTTAGTTTTTGGAGACAAACTCCATTTTTTTATTTGTCATTGACAGTGATCTTTCATATTGGTATTATACACCTATAACACCGAAAATGAAAGCGCATTCTTAAAAATACTACTGGATGGAGGTATACAATGAAAGGGATTATGACAGCATTGCTAACATCATTTAATGAAGATGGAACTCTTAACGAAAAAGGGCTGCGGGAGGTGGTTCGACATAATATTGATGAGATGAAAGTAAACGGATTTTATGTAGGCGGTTCCACAGGGGAAAGTTTCCTGATGGACGAGAGGTCGAGAAGAGATCTATTAAAAATCGTTAAAGATGAAGTCGGTAATAGTGTAACGTTAATTGCCCAGATTGGTTCTTTAAATATTGAAGAAGCGGTTAGGCTAGGGAAAGTTGCTAAAGAATTAGGGTATGATGCGTTATCCGCAATCACCCCGTATTACTATAAGTTTAGCTTCCAAGAAATAAAGGCTTACTATAAACGAATAACTGAAGAAACCGACCATCCAATGGTCATCTATTCTAATCCGGCTTTTACTGGAGCTCAGTTCTCGATCAAAGACTACGGTGAGCTATTAGCTTTGCCAAATGTCATTGGAGTGAAGTATACAGATACGGATCTTTCTAAACTGACCAAATTAAAAGAACTTCATAAAGATAAGGTGTTCTTTAGTGGGGCAGATGATATGATCCTCCAATTTGCTGTATCTGGAGCAGATGGGGCGATAGGAAGTACGTACAACATACTTGGTAAACAAGCTATTGCATTGTATGAAGCTGTGCAAAATGCTGACTTAAAGAAAGCACAACAATTACAGAAACAGATGAACACAGTGATTGCAGAATTGGAAAATATCGGCGTTTACCAAGCAATTAAACATGTATTGAAACAGTACGATATAGAAGCAGGTTATATGAAATTCCCTTTTAGGGAGCTTACAGAAGATGAAAGAAAGCAAGCAGAAAACATTGTCAACATCCTATCTTCAGGGGAATAAATCAACTTAATGGGAGTTTGCAGATGAGTAAAAAATTAATCGTATCTTGCCAAGCATTAGAAGATGAACCACTCCATAGTCCGTATATAATGTCCAAAATGGCATTGGCTGCGTATCAGGGTGGAGCAAGTGGCTTACGTGCCAATACGGTTGCTGATATCCAGGCAATTAAAAAGGAAGTCGACTTGCCAATTATTGGGATAATTAAACAGGATTATGCGGACAGTGAAGTGAAAATAACACCAACGATCGAGGAAGTAGAAGCATTGTATGAGGAAGGCGTCGAGATCATCGGCTTCGATGCAACAGACCGACTCCGTCCTAATTCTGAATCTTTCGAGAAGTTTTTCGAGAGAGTTAAAGAGCGTTTCCCAGATCAAAAATTCATGGCCGATGTATCAACCGTACAAGAGGCGATCTTTGCAGAGAAATGTGGAGTAGATATCGTGGCTACCACGCTGGTCGGGTATACGGCTGCTACAAAAGGCGATAACCCTTTAAAAGTCTTGGAAGCAGTTCTCGAATCAACCAATATACCTGTCATCGCTGAAGGAAATATGAATACCCCCGAAAAGGCAAAGCGAGCGCTTGAACTAGGAGCTTATGCGGTTGTCGTTGGAACTGCTATTACAAGACCACAATGGTTAACTGAGACGTTTTCTAAAAAAATGTGTGAGGTGGAATAGGAGGATATTGAATGAAAAAGTTACTAATTACGTTTATAGGTTTGGTATTACTAGTATTAGCAGCATGTGGAGACAGTGAAGAAAGTAGTGGATCCGAGGGGAATGACAGCTCTGGTGAGTCATATGAGTTAGAGTTTGGGATGCAGCCAAACACACAGTCCAATGAATATGAAGCAGTCGAATACTTGGCAGACTATGTTGAAGAAGAAAGTGACGGACGTTTGACAGTCACAATTTTCCCGGATGCTCAACTCGGAAATGACCTTGAAATGCTAGGTCAATTGCAAGATGGATCACTGGATCTCACATTATCTGAAATGGGACGTTTTGCTCAATGGGTGCCACGTGCTGAGCTATTGGCAGTACCATACGTAATTGAGGATTTTGATCATATTAAACGTGTTGTTTATGAAACAGATTTTGGTGAAGAATTACGTAATGAATTAGTGGAAGAACATGATCTGCGTGTTGTAGACAGTGGATATAACGGTACTCGTGTAACATCTTCAAGCTCCGAGATAAGTGAACTTGCAGATATGGAAGGGATAAGCCTTCGCGTACCAGAAGCCCAAACATTGCTTGATTATGCGGAATACACAGGTGCTACTCCAACACCGATGGCCTTTAGTGAAGTGTATCTTGCACTACAAACTGGTCAGGTTGATGGACAGGAAAACCCACTTTCTGCAATTCGCGCACAAAGTTTCCACGAAGTCCAGGATTACATTGCTTTAACAAATCATGTTGTGAACGATAACACTTACGTGGTAAGTGAACAGACATGGCAAGATCTACCAGAAGATCTGCAACAAATATTAGCTGACGGAATTGATGCAGCTACAGACCATCACACGGAATTGTTCCAAACAGAGGAAGAAGAATTAATTGAATTTTTTGAAGGTGAAGGGGTAACAATCACGGAGCCAGATTTAACGGAATTCAGAGAAGCCGTTGCAGAAGCTTATCCTAATTATTATGAAAAGATCGGTGATGGTGCAGAAGATTATATGGAAATCATTGAAGGGGTTCGAGAATAAACAACCATGAAGGTGATTATTAATGTTAAAGAAATTTTATAACAACTTTGAGGAGATTATAGGAAGCTCGCTGTTTTTAATTATGCTAATCGTATTAGTTGTTCAAACTCTAACACGCCAGGGGATTGGAGTCCCCTTGGTGTGGACAGAAGAATTGAGTAAACTCCTTTTTATCTACGCGGGTTATTTGGGAATCGTTGCTTGTATAAAAGATAACAGTCACGTTTCCATTGATGTTTTCGTTAAAAGACTACCAGCCAAGGCTCAAAAATGGGTGTATATATTTAACCAGTTATTAATTCTTACTGCACTCATCACCATTTTTTACATTAGTATACCAATATTGGAAAGACAGGAACATTTGACGATTGTAACGTTGCAAATATCGTATGTCTATATGTATGCAGCTCTTCCAATTCTCACTCTGCTTATGATTTTCCGGTTGATTGAACGCCTAATTAAAGAATGGCGGAATAGTAGAGCAGGGGGGGTTAAATAAATGGAAATAGGAATTATTTTTATTTTATGGATCGTCCTGCTCTTTCTAGGTATTCCAGTCGGTTTCACATTAATTATGGCAGGCCTTGCTTATTTTATTATGGGTGATTGGAACCTGGTTTTTGCATCAGGTTCTCAGTTAATCAGTGGAATTAATAATTTCACCTTATTAGCAATCCCATTCTTTATTTTAACCGGGACATTGATGAACGCATCAGGAATTACGGACCGTATCTTTAATTTTGCCATGTCTTTAGTAGGTCACATTCCAGGTGGAGTAGGTCATGTAAACATAACTGCCAGTTTAATGTTCTCTGGTATGTCGGGTTCATCACTAGCAGATGCTGGAGGGCTGGGACAGCTAGAGATTCGTACGATGCGGAAGGCGGGCTACCATGATGACTTTAATGGTGGGTTAACCGCAGCTACAGCGATACTTAGTGGTATTATTCCACCTAGTTTAAACATGATTATTTATGCAGCCATTGCCAATGTTTCGGTTGCTTCTATGTTCATCGCAGGGTTAGTTCCAGGAATAATGATTGCAATCGCTTTATTCATAACGACGTTTATTATTGCTAAAAAGCGCAACTATAAAGTCCTTAAGCGAGCCAATCTAAAAGTGGTTTGGGAGAATTTTAAAAAAGCTTTTTGGGCATTGCTAACACCTCTTATTATTATTATCGGGATTTTCTCAGGTTTTTTCACACCTACAGAAGCTGCCGTAGTAAGTACGGTTTATGCTTTATTCCTCGGTTTCTTTGTTTATAAAGAGCTGACGTTAAAGAAAGTGTATGAGAACTTTGTAGAAGCGATGAAAATGACTGGTGTCGTTGTATTAATGCTCACTGCCATAGAATTTTTCGGACAATTCGTAGCCAGAGAAAGAGTTGCAATTAAAGTAGCTGAAGGGTTTTTAGATATTACAGAAAACCCAATTCTTCTGCTTATGTTAATCAGTTTATTATTGATCGTTCTTGGTACATTTATTGAGGCGCTTGCCTTACTAGTGCTTGTCGTTCCGGTTTTAATCCCGGTCGTAACAAGTGTTGGTATTGATCCAATCTTCTTTGGTGCATTTGTCATCTTGAACTTAATGATCGGAATTTTAACACCACCAATGGGAATGGCATTATTTGTTGTATCACGGGTTGGCAATATCCCGGTAGGTACGATGTATAGAGGTGTTATGCCATTCCTTATTCCAATCGTGATTGTTATGCTTGTTTTGATCTTTTTCCCTGAACTCTCGACTTTCCTAGTAGACATCTTAAATTAAGTAGTAGAGCAGGATAGGAGGAACGTGAGTGTTAGCAGGTACTTTTGATATCGGAGGAACAAATATTAAATATGGTGTACTAAATGAACAAGGCGAAATCCTGTTTAAAACGAAAACTCCTACAAAAGCAAGCGAAGGCGGTAAAGCTGTACTAGAACAAGTAAAAAAGCTTACTAGAGATTTGTTGGAGGAATATGAGTTGAACGGAATTGCTATCAGTACAGCCGGTCAAATTAATAAGCAGGAGGGGAGAGTCATCCATGCGACCGATTCTCTCCCTGGTTATACCGGTTAAAATATTAAAAAGAGATTAGAGGAAGAGTTCAATCTTCCCGTCACTGTTGATAATGATGTAAACTGTGCAGCTCTGGGGGAATATTGGAAAGGGGCGGCACAGAAGGTCGACCATTTTCTTTGTATGACGCTTGGAACCGGAATAGGTGGAGCCATTATTATAAATGGGGATGTATACAACGGCGCTGCTTATTCTGCTGGGGAATTTGGCCATATGACACTCTACCCAGATGGAAAATACTGTCTTTGTGGTGATAAAGGCTGCTACGAACAATATGCTTCCAGCAAAGCGTTGGAAATAAAGGCACAGAATGGCTTGAAGCAAAGTATTTTGTTGCCAGAGTTATTTGATCATGCGAAAAAAGGCGATCAGATAGCAGAGTCAATCATTGATCAATGGGTGGAAGATGTCGCACTCGGGATTAAATCGCTTGTCCACATCTTCAATCCTCCGCTGATTGTTATTGGAGGAGGGGTTTCTGAGCAGGGAAATTATTTATTGGATAAGCTGAAAAAAAGTGTTGATGCTCGTATTATGCCTTCCTTTCAACGCAATTTAGAACTAAAACTTGCCCAAAATGGTAATGATGCGAATCTGCAAGGTGCTGTATTTCAGTTGATCAATGAACTATAAATGGAAATGTATTAAAATCACTGCTCATTGTTGATGCAGTGATTTTCTTTTTTAAATGATGGGAGGAACATTAAAGTGAAGAAGCGGATTGTATGTTTTGGCGATTCCAATACATGGGGACTAAATGCAGAAGATTTAAGCAGATTTTCTGAAGAAGTTAGATGGCCCTGCCTGTTCCAGAGTTGGTTGGGAGAGGATTTTCAAGTCGTTGAAGAAGGTCTTGTTGGAAGGACAAGCGTCATGGATGACCCTTTGTTTGAAGGGTTAAATGGTTTAAATTATATTGTACCGTGCTTAAAAAGCCATGCACCGTTAGAGCTGGTCATCATTATGCTTGGTACAAATGATACGAAGGAAAGATTTGGCTTAACTGCTCATAATATCGCACAAGGAATTGTTCGACTTGCACAAAAGGCCAAGAGTATTGAAAACGGAAGAGGGGGGATCAGTCATAAAGTATTAATAGTTGCTCCCACACTGATTGGTCCGAAGTACTTTGACACTAATATTAAATTTTCAATGGGTGAGAACTGTGACTTGAAGTCAAAAGAACTGCCGGGCCATTTGAAGCATTTATTAATGGATACAGATATTGAATTTTTAGATGCAAGTGAATCGGTTTCCGTTAACGAGATTGATTATATGCATTTGGATGAGCGGGGTCATAGGCAGATGGCAGAAATAATTTTAAAAAAAGTGAAAGAAGTCATTCATATAGAGCCAACCTGCTGAAATAATCCTAAATATCTTTTCAACTAGTATTCTATCTACAATAATACCTACTCTACGCTGACAAAGAGTAAAGAGATTGGGAGGGTATCTGGGATTATCAACGGATTGATTTTAAGTTGCTTTCAGAAGTCAGTGTGACAAAAAAGAATTACCAACTCCATTTGAATGGTAATTCCTATAAATTAAATTATTGTTTATTGTGTTTATCGCTTTCTTGCATTTTTCTAACATTATCTGAGTGGTAAGGAGACCCTTCCACTTCATTCACCACACTAAGTGGATTACCGTCCAAGTCAAAGAAATCAAAAAAACTCATTCCGTCAAAATTATCGATTTCGGTAGTAACGATACCATTTCGTTTAAAGTGTTGATGAGCAGTTTCAATATCATCGACGACAAAATTAAAATAGGAATTCTTCTGTTCGCCCTTGGTAATAAACTCAGTGGGCTGAGGGGAATCCACTTTAACCAAGGCTAATTGTGTTGACCCAGTTGGTAAATAAAAGCCAGCCCCGTCTCCCTTATACCCTTGCGGTGAAGGTCTACATCAGCTCTGAAGGTTATGGTAGGTCGACTAAAACCGGCCAACGCCGACATACCCCTGATGCAGGGGCATGTTTCCTTTATCTCCTGCGGGAGGATCCGGGTCATACCGACGCTTTTCTAAATGCCAATGTTTTATTCAACAGAAGCGGGGTGTAAAAGGCGACTGTATCGCTTAACGGAAGTAATTCTTCACTAATGGATAGATTTAAAACTTCTCGTAAATAGCGTTTTCGCGTTTGAATTCTATCCCACACCTCTGGATAATTATATTTAATTTCTGCCTGCAATGTTTCATCTGCAATGGCAATTGGTTCTTCACACGATGCTCCTGCATAGCCTGGTACACTTGGAATAATATCAACCTGATACATTTGACCGCTTTTAACGACAGCTGTTGAATCACTCGTGAAGGGCGAGGATAGCCATTCTTCATCGCTGGTAAAGTGTCCTGGGTTTAATGACCAGCCAAAGTCCTTTTTAGGAAATATCTCTTCTATGATCGCATACATATCTTTTCCTTGTTGGTCGATTTTGATGGATTCTAACCAAGTACAATAAGCAGCAAAATAAGGCTTTGCTAGTCGCTCAAGATAGTCCTTTTGCTCTTCAGGTAACTGCTCGGGCTCTTCCACTACATAGCCCACGCGGCTGCTTAATCCACCTTTATAGCCTACTGTAATGGAAAAGTTATCTTTATAATGGATTGCTTTATCCCTTGGATAGATAATAGCGTTCGTAAATCTAGTACCTGCAGCAGTAATGGTTGTTACGGAATTCGGCTGTCCATCCGCCGCCAGGATGGAAGCAATTTCTTTTTCCGTTTTTCCCACCTCAATGCTTTGTAGCGCTTGATATAAACGAGACCCAGCTAATGTTGCTCCGTATTCATAATGAGCAATTTCATTCGCATTATTAATAGTGCGAATCCCCTCATGAGGAGAGAGAAGGGCTGGTGAAAAGTTGAACACTTTTCCTTGTGCCACATACTTTTTCAACTCATTTACAACAAAATAAGGAATATCAAAAAGGTCGCTATTTTCATAAACGGTGCTCGTAAACACCTTCCAACCAATTAACCCAACTTTTGAGTCGGGGGCAATATTGGCTTCTTTAAAATATTGAGCTAGTTCCTTTTCATTTTTCATCGGCTGATTAGGCAGGGAAAAGTAAGGAACATGAATGGCTTCTGCTTGCACGCGGGATTTACTCGCTAGCTTTAAATTTTCATTTCCTAACAATAAATAGCTTTCTCCATTACTGTGCAAAACAAGACAGGCCTCTTCAAAGCGGGGGATAAAACCAGTAAAGTATTCGAAGTTGGCACCATGTTCGCGGTCTGCATAAATAATCGCTGTATCCACTTGGTGTTCTTTCATTTTTTCCAAGAAATTTGTGTGGCGTTGGGCTAATGTTTCGTCTGTTAACATAACAGATTGCATATTCTGGTGAATCTTCGGTGGTGTTAGTGGTGTTAATTGTATATCCATTTTAATTTCTCCTTCTATTCTGCTACTGAGATGATGTTGGTCACTTGACTCATTTCTTTAAAGCTCTCGTGACCCTTTGGTAAATCGGTTATAATCAAATCAAAATCCTTCACTTCCCCTGCCTTATAAAGGTGAGAAATAGCAAACTTTGTCTTATCGGCAACTAGAACTACTTGCTTGGCCTGGTTGATAATCGCCTTCTTTGTAAATGCGTCTATATCGTCGGGTAATGTTATACCGTGCTCAAGGGTAATTCCTTCCGTACCTACAAACACTAAATCGAATTGGTAGTCTTTTACATAATCAATTGTTTGTACCCCCAAAAATCCTTGCGATAAATCCCTGTACTCTCCCGGAACGCTAAACAATGAGATGTCTTTATGTTTTGATAAAGTGGAAAGGACCATTAGGGAGTTGCTATAAAAGGTGCAGTTCTCTGCTCTAAATATTTCGTGAGCCACAGCTAAAGTGGTTGTGCCGGTTTCGATAAAAATCGAGGAATAGGGTTTTACAAGGCGCTTACAGTATTCTCCGATTAGTTTCTTGCCATGGGCATTTACTTCTCTTTTAATCGTCATCGGATATTCGGATAAATCCGTTTTTTTGTAAACAGCGCCACCATAAACCAACTCTAGCTCACCATTTTCGGATAATGCTTTCAAATCCCGATTAATGGTCATTAAAGATACGTTGAGCTCCTCGGCTAAGTCTTTTGAATTAACCTCACCATTTACCTTTACTTTTTCTAAAATAAATACATGTCTTTTTGTTTGATTCAAGCTTTCCCACTCCATAGCATCAATTTCTTTGTCTGATTAACATCATCTCTCATACAAGTATGAATTAACATTGCTCCTATTTGTTGTTTGAGATTACATTAACATCAGTTAACAAAAATATCAATATATAACATATTATTTAACTATATTTAATACAAAATGTAGTTTTTTGTTAAAATCGAGGGGTGATTTTGTGAGTTGCAGATTTGGACGTTTACAGAAAGTATTAGTTACCACCTAATGTCATTACCATTCTTAATAGCTAGTGTGAACAGAATAACTAAGAGAATTTTATACTTGAATTAAAGCGTATTGTTTTTTATAATGTAATTGATCAATAAATAACTAATGGCAAGTAGGTGTTTAATATGGGTCGACCAAGTGGGGGGAACCGTAAAGAAGAGATACTTGAAGCGGGATTAGAAGTATTTGCAAGGAAAGGCTATTATAATACTACTACCGCACATATTGCAGAAAAAGCGGGGATTTCACAGCCCTATGTTTTTCGATTTTATAAAACGAAAGAGGAATTATTCATTGCCGCACTAGATCGTGCGTTTGAAAGAATTCTTGATGCTTTTAAAAAAGTGGATTCAAGTGCAGAACAGCTTGTTGAAAATATGATTGAAGCTTATGATAAGCTATCGGAACGCCATCCTAATGAAATTGCTTTACAGGTTATAGGGATTTCCGTAACGGAGGAAGCTATCCGAAATGCCACCCAACAAGGGCTTACAAGCATTCGAAATTACACCTTAGAACGTTTTAGAGATGCGGGAATAGAGAACGCAGAAAGGGAAGCAACTACATTTTTAGCCCGGGGTATATTGTGCAATATATCTTATTTCTTAGAACTTCCAATGCTTATAGATGGAAAAAATAAATAATGAAACAAGTTATTTATTTTTTATAAATTATTTATTGATTGATTAATAACTAAAGCCTGAGGAGGTGAACTGTTAATGAAACTCAGCAAAGTAGATTTCCTATCAATAGGGATTATTGTCGTATGTATCGTAAGCTGGCTGGATTAATTCTCAATATAAAAAACGGGAGGTGTAACGATGAATATAGAGAAGAACTCTGTTTCCATTTTATCTATTGCCTTAACAATTATGGCAGTAGTGGTAGTATTATTTACTTTCTGGGATTAATTCAATTCACTGATTATTTATTGATCAATCACTAACGAAAAGAGGTGTGTTTAATGAAAAAAGCAGTTGTACTAGGAGCAACTGGTGGGACAGGTCAAGTTACTGTCTCTGAATTATTGGACAGAGATGTAGACGTTATTGCATTTGGACGTTCGAAGGAAAAATTACATGCATTAATGCAGGAACATGATCATCACCCAAGATTAACTTACCAACTGGGAGATATATTTGATTATACGACGATTATTGAAGCTGCAAAAGATGTGGATGTTATATTTCAGTGTGCGAATGTCAAGTACCAAGAGATGGAGAGCAAACTTTTATTACTTGGGGAGAGTGTGATGAAAGCAGCCGATGCTTTGGGGAAAAAGATTGTTGTTGTAGATGGTATTTACGTATATGGACACCAAGTTGCAAAAGGGGATGAAAACCATCCATACAATCCTCATACTAAAAAAGGGAAGATCAGAGTAGATTTTGAAAAACTTATCTTCAGCACGAGGTGGCAGAATGCTAAAGCCTTAATTGTCAGGCTGCCAGATTATTATGGTCCCACCTCACAAAATTCTTATTTGCAACCTACATTAGAGGGGATGGCTGCAAATAAAGCTACTGTTTTTATTGGGAATTTGAAGACACCACGAGAGTATGTTTATTTGCCGGACGCTGCGCAAATGATTGTCAATATAGCAGAAGAGAGCGATTCATATGGAGAGAATTGGAATATACCTGGAGCAGGGTTAATTTCGGGAAAAGATATTATCAGAATAGCTCGTCACGTAACAGGGAGTAACAAGATTGTTATTCCACTTTCTAAAAATACGATTCGTTTTATTGGCTTATTTGATGATTTTATGAGAGAAATTGTGGAAATTATGTACCTTACGAAAGAAGGATTTGTTCTAAGTGGGGAGAAGTATGAAAAGCGAATTGGAGCATTGCCAAAAACACCTTTTAAAGAAGGCTTGGAAATAACACTAAAAAGTCTTATGTTTAAAGAAAATGTGAAGTGAACGGAAGGGAAGCAGGGGAGGGCTGATAAGCCGCCCCCATGCTTTGTTTTCTCTTTTGGAACATAAATTTTGAGATTACCTTAACTCGCAGAAGTTGCCGGTCTGTTCATTTAACGGGGATTTTTTTGGTCCTAAGTCCCTTTTTAAACCAATGGTAATATCATTCTTACTGATAATTAATAATCGCTGGGCTAGGATCCAGCTTCAAAACCTCTTCCGCACTTAACACAGGCTTATCCTTGTTATAAAAAACTTTAAATCCTCCGTATTGCACTGCCTCGTTTCGCACGAACTTGCGGTAAAGTGACATTTTCGTGTTAGCATCTCCCCACCCGTCATAGTTCAAGGCCACTTCTACATTCTCAGTTGGTTGGATGGCTTCTTTGTTTGTTAATGCTTCGTCCATAAACTGGTGAACGAGGACAATTTTATCCGGTAAATCATTTTCCTCAACCAAATTTGTTAAGTAATCCACTGCTTCTTGCACTTCAGCTCCGTCTACTTGGCCTAGATCGACACCCGGAGTTTGTCCTTCTTTTACATGGAATTCGGTATCAATGGCTAGGTGGACATGGGGCATCTTTAGCCATTTCTCGAGTAATTTAACTTGATTTAGGACGGAATCTGTTCCAAGCTGGACATCCAGCATAAGCAGCGCATCGTTTTCTTCAGCGAGCTTGGCATATTCGTCAATTTGCTCTGATGAAGTTCGGTGGTAGTACTTCCCTTCAGGCCCCGGATTTCGCTGTGCCACGGTAGAGATTAGTTCAATCATTGGAACAGCGGGACGCGAAGGATCTGCATCTGAATAGGCTTGTGTCTGCTCTTTTAGTTTTTCCATTAATTGATCGGCTTCCATTTCGCCCAATATCCCCATATTACTGGAATTCGGATGTCCATAATAGGCTACAAGTCTATGATCTTTTAACGGGCCATCGGTTTGATCCTCGGCTCCTTTTACCAGTGTTTCACCAAATGGGATCATTCTAGTACGATCCCCTCCGTGAGCTTCGGCACTTGGCATTTTTGCAATTTCCTCTTCAGATAACGCTTCTTTTAGAGGGGTGGAATCTTCTGCTGGTTCCATTGCTTTGAAAGGTTGAGAAGGTTTGTCTTCCTCTGCCGTTTCTTTCTGTTCTTCTTTCTTATCTGAAGCGTCTTCTTCCTGTTTTGGTTCATCACTTTGTTCACTCTCTTTAGTGGTCTCTTCTGAACATGCGATCAGGAAGAAAAGGATAAGCACTCCTGAGAATAGCAATGCTAGTTTTTTCATGTTGTTCACTTCCTTATGTATTTTTTCTAGCTATTATTCTAGGTATATACCCTTTATTTTAGTAGGTTAACATAGATATTCCAGCTGCCACTTGAGTTGAGCTTCAGGAATAGCTTCACAATTACTGGCTTGAACCGTTAAATGCTATAATGGTAATAATTAAAATGAATAAACAGTTGGTAATTTTATAAAAGGGAGGTGTCAAGTTTTACTTGATAACTGTGAAGTAAATTACTTATTCCTAAAGTAAATATACATGGTAGAGTTCAAAAATCTATTGCGTTAAAATAGAATTAAAGGTAGTGGAAAGAGAGGAGAAAAAGGGAATGAATCCTATTTATTCCGAAATAGATGAAGTGATTAAATATATTCATAATAACATTGACGATCCACTTTCGCTTCAGCATTTAGCAGAATACGCTAGATATAGTCCTTATCATTTTTCACGTATTTTTAAACAAAAAACTGGTCTTTCCCCTCATCATTACGTATCTTCCTTAAAACTTCAAAGAGCAAAAGACTTATTACTGCGTACCGAATTAACGGTTCGGGATATTGGGATGGAAATTGGTCAACAAAGCTTAGGTACCTTTACGACTCGTTTCACCGAAAAAGTCGGTATCTCACCATCCCAGTTCAGAAAATCTCCCTTACATATCAATCATTATTTAAAGTCTTTAAAAACGCATTCCAATTCGGCACAGCAATCAAAAGTCGCGATACATTCTAATAAAGTAGAAGGCGTAATTAAAGCGGAAATTCCTTTTCAAGGTGTTATTTTAGTTGGTTTATTTACCAAACCAATTCCTGCTGGTCTTCCCCAATATGGCACAATACTCACAGCTTTAGGAGATTATATCTTTCCACACGTTCGCCCAAGAACGTACTACTTAATGGCGACGGCAGTTACTTGGGAGATGAGGACGAATGAAATACTTGTTCCCAATCAAACTTTACGCGCAAAAGTCGATACTCCAATTATCGTTCATCCAAAGATAGAAACACCCACACAAAACCTTACTCTTCGTAGACCACGCCTAGATGACCCTCCAATTCTTATTTCTTTACCATTACTTATGAAGAATTTTTTACAGTATAAGAATGTATAAAAATAGGCGGTATGTTTTTCTTAGACAGCGATGGCCACGTCCAGCTCCAGCGCCCAAAAACTAGGCGACTTCACGAAATCGCCCTACGATAAAGAAGACTTGCCGACTGGTGGGAACCAGAGGCCTAGTCGCACTTATACCCTTGTGGTGAAAGTCATCATCGGTTCGTAAAATAAAGGAAGGTCGACTAAAACCGGCCTTGCCGGCCAACGCCGACATACCCCTGATGCAGGGGCATGAAACATTATCTCAGTTGATTCGCTCCACTCGCTACGTTTTTAAACGGGCGCTTGCGCTTTTGTTCAGTCAGTTACGTTAGCAATTTTTAAGAAATATTAAAATACCCGCCGTGCTAGAATATGGAAAACACGGCTTTTGCTAATCAAATAGTTGGAGCCTATCCGTATAAACTATTGGAGGGATAAACAAATGAGTCAATTCAACCTATCAGAGCTTGTGCGAAATTATTTTAAAGCGTATGAAACAAAGGAAAGGGAATCTCTAGAGGAATTGTTAAGCCATGATTTCACGTTTAATAGCCCGGTCGATGACAACATTAATCGTGAGACCTACTTTGAAAGGTGCTGGCCAAGTTGTAAAGATATCCAGGAATATCATATCCAAAATCTTGTTACAGATGGAGATGAAGTGGTCATACGTTATGAATGTCTATTAAAATCCAATGCATCTTTCCAAAATATGGAACATTTTTTGTTTAGGGACGGGAAAATAAGTGAAATTAAGGTCTACTTTGGCTCTGATTTAAAACATGAATCTGTTTTTGAGGACAAAGCAAAGAGATTAAACGAGGCATTCGTGACAGGTAACACAGATTACATCGTGGAAAATCTAACGGAAGATGTTCAATGGAACTTTGTGGGAGATTCCGTAATAGGAGGAAGAGAAACAGCTAGTAATATGCTTGAGTCCATGCGTGGGATGGCAGCCGAGGAGAATACAATTAAAAGTATTATTGTACAAGGGAACAATGCGGTCATCGAAGGGACGATGAAATTCACAGGTGAGGATGCTGGAGAAAAGCTGTATGCATTTTGTGATATCTACACCTTTGACAACTCGCCTGATGTTAGAATTAAGCAACTATCAGCGTACTTAATTGAATTAACGAATGAGGATGTAAGCAATTAGGCTAACCCTTATAAAAAGAACCACCTATTACGTGTTTGACAGCGTATTAGGTGGTTTGTTTTTTTCAATTATGTCCTTTCTCCTGTGTCGGTAGAAGTCTATCCCCAGCTCCAATTTTACTACACGTGTCTTGTTAACTTTCCCGCCTCCAGGGCCAACTTCTTCTTATTTTCCAAGTGGAATTCTCCTCCCATCCCATCCAACTGTTCAATCTTGCAAATTTAACCCATACAAACAATGCACACTGAAATCCCTTACAATAGCCTAATAAGCGTTGTATAATAAACCTAAGATGATCATCACCATTAGCTAATGTATAAAATTGCAAACATATATAACAAAAGCGGAAGCGCCGCTGTAGCTAGACGTCACCCGCGAGAATCACCATGAAACTCAGAGCAAGGGGGATCCCCATGGTACTGGATAAAAGACGTGCACACTTATTATCCATCATTCAACAATCGAATAAGCCTATTGCAATAAATGAACTCGTTGCCAAGATGAATGTATCGCAACGTACCATTTATTACGATTTAGACCAGATTAACCACTGGCTGGAGACGCAAAACCTAGAGTCTGTCGAAAGCAAACATGGGCAGGGTTTATTTTTACCACCCTCTTCTAAATCAAAGCTATGGGTGGAGAAAGAGGAAAGCTTCGATGAGTGGCAGTATCAATTATCGAAGGAAGAACGCGAAGTACTCATTAAAGGGAAGATTTTATTAGAAGAACAAGATGCATCCATGCAAAGCTTTATGGAACTGACGAAGCTGAGCCGTGGCACCATTTCCAAAGCGTTGAAAAAAATGAAGCGGGAATTCCAGGAGGATGACCTGCAGCTGTTATATCAAAAAGGGGCCGGCTATCGATTAAGGGGTTCTGAGGATGCGAAGCGAACGGTCCTTTCTAACATTCTGGCAACCATATTCTCACAACCAGACTGGAAGAATGTTAGAAACCAGGTTCACAGAATGATTCAGCCTGAAGCTGATACCTGGTCACAGGAAACGGATCAGCGTCGATCTGTTAAAGCTCTCCTTTTTGAAGCGGAAACCGAACTAGGATTGACGCTGACAGACGAAATGGTGGAAGTCCTTTCCTTGCAAATCTTAATGATTATGAAGCGAATTGAGTTGCAGAACTATATTTTCATCCAGCCAGCAGAAAAGCAGGTGCTCAAGCAAACAAAAGCGTATCAAGCTGCATCCATCATTACCAACAAGCTGGGAAATGCATGGGGCATCACCTTTCCTGAGGATGAAGTTAGTTTTATTACAATGAATCTATTAGGTTCTAAAGTCCAGCATGATGATTTTAGCCGGTACTCTGCACAGGAGCTATCAGGGCTGAAGGAAGTTGTGCAGGAGATGATTACGGATTTCCAAGTATATGCCTGTGTCGTGTTTGATGATAAGCCTGGACTTGAAGAAAATCTAATCTCTCATATTAAACCGACCTTTTACCGTTTGAAATATGGCGTGAAAATTGCCAATGACCTTGCCAACACCATTCAGGAAACATACCCTGACATTTTTCACTTAACAAAACGGGTTATGAGGCACTTGGAAATTTACGTTGGCAAACCTATTCCGGATGAGGAAGTCGCGTATATCACCTTGCACTTTGGCGGTTGGTTGACGAAAGAGAAGAAGCAAGTGGAAACAAAGCTAAACGCCATTATCGTTTGTGAAAACGGGATTGGTACTTCCAACATGCTGCGCACCCAGCTGGAGAACCTGATTGCAGGACTGAATGTGACGACAACCTTGTCGATGAGAGAATTTCAGAAGGGGCATCATGAGGCAGACGTTATCTTTTCCACCAACTATGTGAAGCCAAAAGACATCCCTGTCATCCATGTGCCTGCAATTTTAACAAATATGGAAAAAGAGCGTGTCATTCAGCGCATGAACGAGCTGTTTGAAGCTGCACCACCCAAAAGAGATGCTGCGGATCACGTTATGGATGTGATTGAACGCTATGCGACCATTCATCAAAAAGCTGAATTGAAAAAAGAGCTGACATCCCTTTTGGAGCAAAATAACCCGCAAACAAAGGAGCACAAGAAGCCTATGCTCAATGAATTACTAACAGAAGAAACCATACAATTACAAGACTCTGTATCGGATTGGGAGGAAGCCATCCGTGTGACGGCACAGCCTCTGATCGACCAACAATCGATTCGCCCTGAGTATGTTCAGGCAATGATTGACAATGTAAAGGAGCTTGGACCATACATTGTGATCGCTCCTCGAATCGCGATTCCACATGCACGAACGGAAGCTGGTGTGGAGCGGCTAGGGATGAGCTTTCTGCAATTGAAAGAGCCGGTTTATTTCTCAGAGCAAGAAAAACACCGAGCACAGCTCATCATCGTACTTGCGGCGATCGACAATCAAACACATTTAACGGCATTGGCTCAGCTAACAGAGCTGTTATCAACTGATGCGAACATCGACCAGCTGATTGCAGCCAATGATCGTAAAGAGGTTATCGAATTAATTAATCAAAAAATAGAAGTGTAACCACATCTAAGGAGGAATTTATCATGATAAAAATATTAGTAGTATGCGGAAATGGATTAGGAAGCAGCATGATCGTCGAAATGAACGTGAAAGCAGCATTGAAGGATATGGGCAAAGAGGCAGAGGTTTCCCACACAGATCTAACCACAGCTAAAACAGAACAGGCTGATCTTTTCCTAGGTTCAGAGGATATTGTAGGCAGCTTGGAAGATGGATCCAAAAACGTTGTGAAATTAAAAAACTTAATGGATAAAAATGAGCTTCGTGAAGCACTCGAACAAAATATCTAAGTTTTAGAAGGGGGCGTTATACATGGTAGATTTAATAATGAACGATATTCTAGGTACACCTGCCATTCTTGTTGGTTTATTCGCTCTAGTCGGACTCCTTATGCAGCGTAAAAACTCCGGGGATGTGGTATCCGGTACATTAAAAACCGTCATGGGCTTCGTTATTCTCGGGGCCGGGGCGGATGTGCTTACACAGTCCTTGGGGCAATTCAGCAGCATGTTTGATGAAGCATTTGCTGTGGAGGGTGTTATCCCGAACAACGAAGCAATTGTAGCACTGGCACAGGAAAGCTTCGGTACAGAAACGGCAATGATCATGTTATTCGGTATGGTTGTTAATATTATCCTTGCACGATTTGGTCCTTTTAAATATATCTTTTTGA
This sequence comes from Oceanobacillus kapialis, assembly GCF_044790185.1. GTDB lineage: Bacteria > Bacillota > Bacilli > Bacillales > Amphibacillaceae > Oceanobacillus_B > Oceanobacillus_B kapialis. Next base: position 3,600,469 of record NZ_CP085256.1, on the reverse strand, counting down.
CTGGGCACCATACGATGTTCATGGCATGTTTGATTTCTGTTATTTTAACAACTGGAGGCTTCTCTGGAGCTACAATGATTATCTTCGGTTCTATCATTCTAGGAGGATTAATGGTTCTATCTCCGGCGATGGTTCAACCTTTCACACGAAAAGTTACGGGTTCTGATGATTTTGCCATCGGTCACTTTGGCTCCATCGGGTATGTGGTAGCTGGACTTGTTGGAAAAAGCGTTGGAAAGGGATCTAAATCGACAGAGGAAATCAAAGTTCCAAAATCACTTGGCTTCCTTCGTGACACATCCGTTTCCGTATCCTTAACGATGGTCATCTTATTCTTCGTCGTTGCAGCTGCGGCTGGTCCGGCTTTTGTGGAAGGTGAATTGAGTGGAGGGCAAAACTTCCTTGTCTTCGCCTTTATGCAAGGTTTAACCTTTGCAGCTGGTGTTTACATCATTTTAGCTGGTGTACGTATGCTTCTTGGCGAAATCGTGCCAGCGTTTAAAGGAATTGCAGATAAAGTTGTGCCAAATGCGAAACCAGCGCTTGACGCACCAGCGATTTTTCCTTTCGCTGCAAACGCGGTTATCATTGGTTTCTTAATGAGTTTTATCGCTGGTTTAGTGAGCATGCTCCTCTTGCCTTTACTAGGATTGAAGGTTATCGTTCCTGGATTGGTCCCTCACTTCTTCACAGGTGCAGCGGCCGGGGTATTTGGTAATGCAACAGGTGGCCGAAGAGGTGCTGTTATCGGTGCGATGGCCAACGGGGTGCTGATCAGCTTCCTGCCTGCCTTGTTACTTCCAGTTTTAGGTACACTAGGATTCCAAGGCACAACCTTTGGCGATGCCGACTTTGGGGTTGTGGGAATCGTGCTTGGTAATCTGATTAATTTCGTCAACTCTAACTGGATTGTATTTGCGTTAGTTATCATTTTACTGGCAATTCCATTTATCCTTGGTTCTAAATCAAAAGCGGGCAAAAAAACAGATGATACGAATGTAGCATAAATACGAACAACATCATGAGCACTGCCTTTCCCTTGTATTGGGGGAGGCAGTGTTTTTGGGTGTTAGGCAAGTAATGGCCGCTTTTTCAATATGATGAACCACCTAAAATAAGGAGTGGTTTTCCCTTTGAGGCTTCCGTTCATGGTAGTATGTACTATAAAGGATAGAAAAAACCAGCGGAGACTTGACGTAAGGTGCGAAAAATATAAGAATAGAAGTAAGGAAAACAACTAGAGACGTAGACAAATAGGTTAATAAAAAGTGAACTTTTCCCAAATTATGTGTGGGATTGTATTTTTGTGGGAATGCGTTATTAATATAGGAAGGTTTTATTTCGGTAATCGACATTAATGATGCGGCTAAGACATATCACTTTATTGTAATCTATATAGCGCAAGCCTGCTAAAAAGGATCATATAGGATGTTTTTACTTAATCTTTATATAACTTTAGTGTAGAGTTAAAAATTTTCTATTATACTATTTAGAGGCTGTTATATATAGAGAGTATTCAGAAGTTAAAACTGGGGGATTATATATGAAAATCTTAATTACAACGGACGTGTATTCTCCTGTAATTAATGGTGTCGTGACTTCTATCGTGAACTTGAAGAGAGAGTTAGAGAAGTTTGGTCATGAAGTCCGCGTTCTTACCTTATCAAACGAAATAAAATCATACATCGAACAGGATGTTACATATATCAGTTCCTTAGGGGTTGGGAAAATTTATCCAGGTGCTCGTGTAACGATATCTAAGAAATGTAAGTATCTTAAAGAGCTAATGGAATGGCGTCCAGATGTTATTCATTCACAATGTGAGTTCAGCACTTTCCGTTTAGCCAAACATTTAGCAAAATCGCTTCATGTTCCAATTATCCATACATATCATACCGTTTATGAAGATTACACACATTACTTTTCCCCTAAACAAAGCTGGGGGAAGGCAATGGTAGCCTTTTTCTCTAAAAAAGTTCTTAAACACGCTACCACTGTGATTGCACCAACTGAAAAGGTCAGTACGCTATTACAGGGTTATGGGGTGAAACGACCAATTAAAGTCATCCCAACAGGAATTGACTTATCCAGCTATAAACAAGGTAATGCCATGCAGGCAAGAAAAGATGTGCGGAATCAATTAAATATACCAGAAAAGAATCGTGTTTTAATATTTGTCGGCCGATTAGCAAAAGAAAAAAATCTGGAAGAAGTGTTATCCAACTTTTCTCGTGTGAAACTTGAGGATATGTCCTTGCTTATTGTCGGTGATGGTCCACATCGCCAGGCGCTCGAGGAATACGCAAGAAAGCTAAATATAGAAGATAACGTAATCTTTACAGGCATGGTAGATCCCAAGGAGCTCCCGCCTTATTATCAAGCAGCAGACATATTTGTAAGTGCGTCAAATAGTGAAACACAAGGCTTAACATACATTGAAGCATTGGCGAGCGGATTGCCTGCATTATGCAGGAAGGACCCATGCTTAACAAACGTTATAGTGGATGGAACAAATGGAGGGCTGTTTGAAACCTTTGAGGAGTTTGAACGTCACCTGGAGAAGATGCTTTGCGATCAGGAGGAATATAGATACCTATCCATCCACGCCAAGAAGAAGGCCTATGAAAACTATTCTTCCACTGCTTTTGCTAAGAGTCTAGAATCTGTCTACTATGATGCCATTGAATTATTTCATCCAACTGAGAATGTTTTTTATGTAAACAATAGCGGGATAAATCAATGACCTCCTCAAAGAAACAAAGAGATTTTAAAATAGTATGGAACATGATTACAGCCATTGGTTTAATTGGTTGTATTCTGTTTTTAATTTATGGAATTAAAAGTGGAATTTTTTATTCAAAAGAAGCGTTAGAAGAGTTTCTTAGTCCGTTTGGTATATGGGCAGCTGTATTGTTTGTTTTCCTGCAGGTTGTGCAAGTGGTTATCCCTATCTTACCCGGGGGGATTAGCTTGCTTGGTGGTGTACTGATTTTCGGGCCTGTAATGGGGTTTATTTATAATTATATCGGTATTTGCATAGGGTCCATCATTGTTTTTTTAATAGCTAAGAGATATGGGAATGCGGTTATTGATTTCTTATTCAAGCCAAAAACACGGGAAAAGTATCACCGCTGGGTCGGTCACCGAAGATTTGACCTTTTTTTTGCTTTAATGATATTTTCTCCAGCTGCACCAGATGATTTTTTGTGTTATGTGGCCGGAACGACGAAAATGTCATTAAGTAAATTCTCCACTATTATTTTTATTGGGAAAGTATTACCCATTGTCATCTACAGTTTAGGACTCGAGTGGATTTTCCGTCATGTGATTTCTGTTTTTGCTTAAGTTAGATTGTTTTACGTTATAGGGAGGAAAAACTGTGAAAGTATTGCTGTACGCAGGTTCACTAAAGCTAATTAATAAAAGTGGGATTGGGCAAGCGATCCGCCATCAGAAGAAAGCATTGGAATATTTAAATATTCCCCACACCATGAATCATAACGAGGCATATGATATCGTTCATTTAAATACTATTTTCCCGAATTCCCTTTTCATGAGCTGGAAGGCTAAGCGACAAGGGAAGAAAGTTGTCTATTATGCACATTCGACAATGGAAGATTTCCGAAATTCGTTTATTGGCTCCAATCTCATCGCACCACTATTTAAAAAGTGGATCACGTTTTGCTATAACAGGGGAAATCTGATTATCACGCCAACCGAATACTCGAAATCCATTTTAGATACATATGGTTTAAAACGACCTGTATACAGTCTATCCAATGGGATCGACACGAAGTTTTTCCAACGAAATGCGGAAGCAAGAAACAGATTCCGGGAAAAATATCAAATAGACGATAAGGAAAAAGTAATCATTTCTGTCGGGCACTTTATGGAGAGAAAAGGGATTGATGATTTTATTGAGTTAGCGAAACAGCTACCTTCCTACCAGTTTTATTGGTTTGGCCATACGAGTATGAATCTTGTGCCAGCGAAGATTAAACGCGCGATGAAGCAGGATGTTCCGAACCTTCACTTTCCAGGCTTTATTAGCCGGGAGGAGCTCCGTGATGCATACTGCGGAAGTGACTTATTCCTTTTCTTAACACATGAAGAAACGGAAGGAATTGTCCTGCTTGAAGCATTAGCAGCAAAGGTCCCTGTTTTAGTCCGTGATATCCCGATTTATGAACAGTGGCTCGAGGAAAATGTCCACGTCTACAAAGCAAAGGAATTGCCTTCGTTTAAGGAGAAAATTGCAAACATCGTGGAGAATCAAGTGCCCGATTTAACGGAAAAGGGCTACGAGTTAGCGCATGAAAAGGATATTGAAAAAATTAGTGAAAAATTATTGAGGTTATATCAACTGCCTGATAAGTTAGTGAGCCCGAAATAGCAAAACCTGCACCTGCCTGGAACTCTCCCTGCAGGTTTAGGTTTTTATTTTAGAAAGCATATCATATAAAATTGTGAGCCTTTTTAATACCCTTTCTCTGTACTTAGTTCAAAGTTGTCCTTCCTTAAACGAGCGCCATGCGCTTTTGTTGTTAAAGAAACGACCCCACAAACGAAGGAAATAATGACAATCACGCCGCCAAACCAAGCTGTACTGGAAACATTTCCGGTCTGATTTAACACGATGCCACCAAACCCTGACCCAAGTGAAATCCCAATTTGTAATGCTGAATTATTAAAGCTTTGCTGAATATCCGATGTAGCAGGATCTGTTTGAATCAAATAGCTTTGCTGTGGTGGAGCCAAACTCCAGCTTAATGCAGCCCAAATCATCATAACTGGTAAGAACACAATAAGTGAAAACGTCGTAAATGGTAAGATGAATAGCACGACAGCAAAGGAAACAATTACCGCAATAATGCTTTTGGGAGCTCCGATTGAATCGGAAAGAAATCCTCCAAAGGCCCCGCCACTTACGGCTGCAATCCCGAATAATAAATAACATATGCTAAGCCAGCTGGAATTTAAATGAAGTTCTGTTTCTAAAAATGGCGTAAAGTAGGCATACAGTGTGTAATGCCCTGCCAGCATAAACATGGTTGCAAGATGTGCACTACCAATCTTTAAGCTGCTTACAGCCTTTAACTGCTGGGAAAGTGGGATCGTCTTTTCGCCAGGAAAACGCTCCAAAAAGATAGAGATAAGCACAAAGGAGCCTACCGATAGTACAGCAATCCCAAGAAAAATGACGCGCCAGCCGAATGCATCGGAAATTAAAATTCCCAGTGGCACTCCCATGACAAGTGACGAACTAATGCCCATATAAACGAGCCCCAGAGCCTTCGCTCGGTGAGCCGGTGCCACAACTTTGGATGCGATGGTTAGGGACAGCACAACGATAAGTGCTGTGCTCATCGCGGTGATCACCCTTGCGACCATCATAAAGGTAAAGCTCGCGCTGAAATAGGTCATGATATTTCCAATAAAGAAAATAGACAGCGAGATAAGGTATAACTTTTTCCGCTCCATTTTGCTCGTTAAGACTAGTAATACAGGACCAGAAACAGCGTAAATAAGCGCAAAGACCGTGATGAGCTGTCCAGCAGAACTTAAAGAAATATCTAAATCATTAGCGATGGTTGGAAGTATTCCACCAACGACTAATTCAACAAGTCCCACAGCTACTGTAGATAATGCGAGGATAAAAACTTTTAAATTCATGTTTTTCTTACGTCCTTTCCAAATTAAATAAAAAATCCTGATTACAAAAAATGAACAATTCATTTTCTGTAATCAGGATTTTAAGGTTCCTGGTAGAGACCCTCAAGCCATATTCTGAGGTTATACAGGTTTATTAAAATTTATTGTAATCAGGCGCTTTGAATAGTTTACTAGGTATTATGTGATTTAGCAAGTAGTAATTTTTAGTTGGGATACCACCTTTAAAACCTGGAATAAATTTATTACGGAGAATAATTGCCCCTCTACCAGCCATACTAAAAAGAAAAGCAAATACGGAGGTCTTATGGAGCTTGCTATATTCTTTTTCCTATCCTGGCTAGCAATAGCACTATTCACAATCATAACTAAAGAGCTATCTATTGTAACGAACACCTTTATCTTTTTGGTCATCCTTATCGTAAGTATAAATTTTTCATGGATTTTAAATGATGAATTAAAATTAATAACGTTGAAAGAAAAATGGGTACCGTACACAGCATACTTGTTGGATCGTAGCATACTTAAACCTGTGCTTATCATGTTACAGGTAAACCTCTTTATAAAAGCTCGTTCATATATCAGGAAAGGAATTGTCCTAATTTCTTCCGTACTTATTTTGCTCATGATTAGTTTTATGTCAGTCCAATTAAACATAGTAGAATTCAAAGAATGGGCCTTTTGGTTAGAAGCGATTTACCTTCTTTGCTTAAATCTTATTGGACTTATTTCTTACACCTTGTTCAATAAAATTAGAGGAGGCTCAAGAGATTAGATGATGTTATGGGAAGCTTTTGATAAGAACGAGATATATACGATAGTTTTATTGCTTTTGGGATATACAGCTATGTTTGTTTTACCTAAGAAACTCCCCCTTGATTTTACTGTTTTGTTAGTAGCGTGGGGCGTTGCTACATCCATGTTAGTTGATTTTACGATTGGCGGAGGAATGCTTGATTTTTATAAAATTAATGATGCAAACGGCTATGAGTTTACAGATTTATTAACCTATTTTCAGTTCCCGATTTTCAGTTACTTTTTTATTTATTTTTATAAAGTGTTAAATATTAATAAGAAGCGCTTTATCTTTTATATTTTAGGTTGGGTTATAATCAGTTTATCCATGGAGAAATTGTCCGAATATATGGGAGTAATCCAGTATCAACATGGCTATAACATGTACTTTTCATTGCTCGTAATTTTATTGGTTCAAACCACTTTAGCTTTGTATTATGAACTAATTAAGAAAGAAACTGTAAACACCTGATTAATTTTAAAAGCCGCCTCAAAATGAAGTGAATTCTATAGGTATTTAATCAAAAAAATGAGGCTGAGACTTAACTAAATCATCTATGCTTAAATACGAATAATATGCTTTAGCACCGCTTCGGCAGAACACTCCGCTTTCCACGGGCACGGCCTCAGCCTCCTCGTGGGAAAGGCACCACTGCGGGGTCTTCGGACTCGTGCTGTTCCCGTAGGAGTCTCCGCGTTCTGCCTACGCTAAAATAAGAAAATCCGAACTAGGCAAACCTTTATTAGCGGATTTGCAAGATAGTTCGGGTTTTCATATGTTGAGAGAACTTTTGTCTCAGCCCCATTTTTTAATATAGGAATAGATACTATGTTAAGCTCGAGCTTGTTGTTCAATATATTCAAGCATTTTTTTCTGTTCTTGTTCCGTACAAGAGTACTGCTGCTCCAATGCTTCCAAGTACTCCCCGGCCTTTTTCAGCTCTGCCACGCCTTTTTTCATATAGGATTTGTAGTGGTCGTTTACTTTGTTAATCTCATCTGCATATCTTTCGTCTGTGCCCGGTGTGACGGCACCTTCGTATAAATCAATCACTTCTTCGTTTTCCTTGGTTGGAAAGAATTCATGGGGGTCGGTGCTGTCAAAGAGGCAGAACTTCAAACTTGGCACCAATACCATATCAATGCTATTTGGATCGAAGCTGCAATGATAAATCTCTGTGTCGTGACCATGTGCCGTACATGCACTCGCTACTTTTTTCATGAATGTTGACTTGCCTGTTCCGGCACGTCCTTTTACATAAAAAGCGCGAGAAAGCTTTTCTGTAATATGCGGAATGACGTTAACAGGGCCATCCACGGTTGTCGTCCCAAAAAGGCGGTGGTACTCATGGGCATCTCGGTCTACCTTTGGTTGTCCTTGTAATCTGTCTTGAATAAAACGAGCGGTAATTTCATCCGCTTTCTCGAAATTCATTTCGTTAATGTAGATCTCTTCCAGGTCATCATGAATGCGCAGCCCTGTTTCGAGATTTTTATGTGCCTTTTCTGTGTGATGCTTGAATAATTCTTTTTGATTCATATTTACCGGACTGTTTTGTGTAAAATGGCTTAAATCCAGTTCAGTTACCCCGTTCATATCATCCAAGACAATGGAATTATTTAAAAAGGCGATACCTTTTTCGCGAATGATAATCCCATCCAGATAATCCTCACCTAACGCACTTTTTAATATTTCCAATTCATCAGTTGGTTCATATTTTTGTATTAAGCCTTTTAAAATTGTAGCTTTTACCTTTTGAGAAGGGTGTTTTAAACTTATTATTTGCTCGAGGCCTTCTATATTGGAGGATAATAAGTTTAAAAATCCCTCCGCTGTATTCGCCGTTACATAATAATAGTTTCTCAAGGAGTCACGTCCTTTGTGCATGATAATTGACTGTTTTGCAAGTCTCTTATAGCTTATGAGCAATTGCTGCTTTGGGTGAATGTACTAAAATATAGTTTTCAGGTCTAATCCAAGTATTTCAATATTGAAAAATAATCCTACAATCCAAGCACCTTTTGCTTAAACCTCTAAAACGTGTATAATAATTTTTAGTAATAGAAAGAAATGGGGTAGATCAAATGGTTCAATCTATCAACACCAAAGTTGATTTAGTGATTAATGCAACCTCCCATATAAGAGCCTCTGATTATGGCAAAATCATGCTTGGTGATAAAGGTTTTGAGTTCTACAATAATCGTGATGCCAGAAAGTATATTCAAATTCCTTGGGAAGAAATTGAATACGTCATCGCTTCCGTTCTCTTTAAAGGGAAATGGATCCCGCGCTACGCCATTCAAACGAAGCAGAATGGGACTTTTATCTTTTCATCTAAAGATCCGAAGAAGGTGTTGCGTACTATTCGAGAATATGTAGATGAAGATCGCTTAGTTCAATCATTAGGCTTCTTTGATGTTATTAAACGAGGGTTTAAAGGTAAGTTTAATAAGTAGTCGTTTGAGTAGACGAAGTGAATTATCGAAAGGGCATGTTGTTTAGGTAATTAAAAGGAGTTTTTGTTGCAGTTACTAAACCAAAAATATCAACTTCCATCTTGAAATGGGTAAAATGGAGTGGTATACTGATTTTGGATAAACTCATTAAAGTAATCAAAATGCTTCACAAGCTATAAAGTTTGTATTAAGCGTTTGCAAAATTGAATATATAGTACTTATTTTTTACGTGTTACTGATTCGATCAGGCATGAGTGAAAAGTATTGATTAAAACGAAGAATAATGGTCCCACTACAGGTCTGCCTTCCTTTAATCTGCTTTTTACTCATGCCTTTTTTCATTCTTTTTGCTGAATCTGTAAACGCTTTAGAGAGAATACTACTTTAGGAGTTATCCATTGGACTGAAGTATGAAAAAACTAATACTAGTAGGAGGTTAGAAGATGGTAGGAATTATTATTGCTACGCATGGTGAATTTGCGGATGGCATCTTGCAATCTGGATCTATGATCTTTGGAGAGCAAGAAAACGTAGCCGCTGTTACGTTGATGCCGAGTGAAGGACCTAATGACGTAAAGACAAAAATGGAAAAAGCAATCTCCTCATTCGACAATCAAGATGAAGTATTATTCTTGGTCGATCTTTGGGGCGGAACTCCTTTCAATCAGGCGAGCGGCTTGATGGAAGGACACGACAAATGGGCCATCGTTTCTGGCTTGAATTTGGCCATGCTGATTGAAGCGTATGCATCACGTATGTCCATGGAAACGGCACATGAAATTGCTGCACATATCTTAGGGACAGCGAAAGAAGCAGTTAAAGTAAAACCTGAAGAATTAGAGCCAGAAACAGAAGCACCTGCCGAAGCTGCTGGATCAGCAAGTAGAGGCAAACCAGGTAAATTCGAATACGTGTTAGCACGTATTGATACACGTTTACTTCATGGGCAGGTAGCAACTGGTTGGACAAGAAATACACAGCCAACACGTATCATCGTTGTATCAGATGTGGTTTCGAAGGATGAACTTCGTAAAAAATTAATCCAGCAGGCTGCTCCTTCTGGGGTGAAGGCACACGTTGTTCCTATCAAGAAAATGATCGAGCTTGCAAAAGATGATCAGCACTTTGGCGGTCAGCGCGCGTTACTGCTTTTCGAAAACCCACAGGATGTGCTTCGAGCGGTAGAAGGCGGAGTTCCATTAGACACGATTAACGTTGGTTCAATGTCCCACTCAACTGGTAAAGTACAGCCGAATAAGGTGTTAGCTTTTGACCAAAATGATATCGATACGTTCCGCAAGTTAAAAGAGTTTGGTGTGGACTTCGATGTACGCAAAGTTCCAGCTGATCAATATGGCAACATGGATGACATTCTTAGAAGAGCACAGGCGGAGTTAGATAAACAGAAATAAGGATTAGGTGAAAAGGAGGATATAACATGGAATTGACTATTATTCAGATTATATTAATAGTTATCGTGGCATTTTTAGCTGGTGTGGAAGGTATCCTAGATGAATTCCATTTCCATCAGCCAATTATTGCTTGTACGTTAATTGGTTTAGTTACAGGAGAATTAATACCATGCTTAGTCTTAGGCGGTACACTTCAATTGATTGCTCTAGGTTGGGCAAACATCGGGGCTGCTGTAGCACCTGATGCGGCATTGGCATCCGTAGCATCAGCCATTATTTTAGTTTTGGGTGGCCAAGGTGAAGCAGGTGTATCTTCAGCAATCGCAATTGCTGTACCACTTGCAGTAGCAGGTCTATTATTAACAATTATTGTTCGAACGATTGCAACAGCGTTTGTGCATTTTATGGATGCTGCGGCGAAAGAAGGGAACTTCACAAAGGTTCAAATGTGGCATATTATCGCGATCATTATGCAAGGTTTGCGTATTGCTATTCCTGCTGCATTGATTGTAGCAATTGGCGCAGGTCCGGTGAGAGATCTTCTTGAATCGATGCCGACTTGGCTTACAGACGGTATAGCAGTTGGTGGTGGAATGGTTGTAGCTGTTGGTTTTGCAATGGTTATTAACATGATGGCAACGAAAGAAGTATGGCCATTCTTGGCAATTGGTTTCGTAATTGCAACAATCCCATCTCTGACCCTTTTAGGTTTAGGTGCCATCGGTGTAGCACTTGCCCTAGTCTATATTACATTATCAAAACAAGGTGGATCTGGTAATGGCGGAGGCGGCAACACTGGCGATCCGTTAGGTGACATTATTGATAACTACTAAAAGAAGGAGGTTATAAAAATGGAAAAACAATTGAAATTAACTAAAAGAGATCGTATAGCTATTTGGTTCCGTTCCATGTTCTTGCAAGGTTCTTGGAACTATGAGCGGATGCAAAACGGTGGTTGGGCCTTCTCTATGATTCCGGCAATCAAACGTTTATATCAAACAAAAGAAGACCGTTCTGCTGCCTTGCAACGTCATTTAGAGTTTTTTAATACACACCCGTATGTAGCTTCACCAATTATTGGTGTAACGTTGGCGCTTGAAGAAGAAAGGGCAAATGGTGCCCCTGTTGACGACAAGGCAATTCAAGGTGTTAAAGTCGGTATGATGGGACCATTGGCTGGTATTGGAGATCCATTGTTCTGGTTCACGGTTAAACCGATCCTTGGTGCATTAGCGGCTTCTCTTGCAATGAGCGGTAATATCCTTGGTCCAATTCTTTACTTTGTTTTATGGAATCTTATTCGTATGGGCTTCATGTGGTATTCACAAGAACTTGGCTATAAGGCTGGTTCGAAAATTACGGATGACCTATCTGGCGGATTGCTTCAAGATATTACGAAGGGCGCCTCGATACTCGGTATGTTTATACTCGGTGCCTTAGTTAATAGGTGGGTAGCTGTATCGTTCACGCCAACCGTCTCGGAAATTCAACTCGATGATGGTGCTTATATTGATTGGGAAAACCTACCATCTGGGGCAGAGGGGATTAAAACGGCACTCGAACAGCAGGCCGCTGGGCGATCATTAAGTGAATATCAAGTTACAACATTACAAGACAACTTAGATAGCTTAATTCCTGGTTTAGCTGGATTGGCGTTAACCCTTCTTTGTATGTGGTTACTTAGAAAGAAAGTTTCTCCAATTGTTATGATCCTTGGATTGTTCGTTCTAGGTATTGTTTTCCACGTAATTGGTTTAATGTAATGTTACTTTAAAAATGCAAATAGAGAAGTACCTCCTAGGTTGATGCAATTATCAATTTAAGGAGGTACTTTTACATACACGCTGTTATTAATTTTTCAGGAGGATCATTATGCTTACAATCGGATATATCGGAAATGGAAAAAGCACGAACAGGTATCACCTGCCGTTCGTTCTGCAACGAGACAATATTAAGGTAAAAACAATTTATCGAAGAACACCTGAAAATGATAGTTGGGATAAAATCGCCGGCGTACATTACACCTCTGATTTAGATGAAATGCTACGGGACGAGGAGATCCAGCTCATCGTCATTTGTACAAAACATGATAGCCATTATGACTATGCAAGGAAAGTATTAGAGCATAACAAGCACTGTTTGGTGGAAAAGCCTTTTATGGAGACCTCCGAACAGGCGAAAGAAATATTTGCACTTGCCAAAGAGAAGGGGCTAATTGTGCAGGCATACCAGAACAGACGGTTTGATAGCGACTTTTTAACCGTACAAAAGGTAATCGAAGAAGGGAAATTAGGGGACTTGCTGGAAGTGGAAATGCATTATGATTATTACCGCCCTGAAGTACCTGAATCTGTTCACCATTTTGAGGCTGGCTCGTCCTTTTTATACGAACATGGCTGTCACACATTAGATCAGGTAATCAGTTATTTTGGTAAGCCCGATGAAATCCATTATGATGTGAGACAGTTATTAGGAGAAGGAAGAAAAAATGATTATTTCGATTTGGATTTATACTATGGTGGATTAAAGGTATCGGTTAAATCGAGTTATTTCAGAGTGAAGGAAAGACCTAGCTTCGTCGTGCATGGCAATAAAGGTAGCTTTGTCAAGGAAACGAAAGATCGTCAGGAAGAGCATTTGAAGTTATTTTACATGCCTGATAACAAGGATTTCGGCATTGATACATTACAGCACTATGGTGTGCTCACCTATGTCGATGAGGATGGTACCATTCGCGAAGAAAAAGTGAAGTCCGTTAATGGGGATTATGGTCGTGTATATGATGATTTGTACGAAGCGGTTATAAATGGAAAAGATAAGACCATTACAGATGAAGAGACATTGCTGCAGATGGAAATGTTAGAGACTGGTGTGAAAAACCTAAGCTAACAGGATAGGTGTTTAAAAGCTAAACTTGTAAAGACGGGAGCTTATGGCTCTCGTCTTTTATTCTCCGCCCCTTTTCTTCCAAGGAAGTTACCTTCATAATAAGATAAAGCTACTTAAAATAACGGCAAGCACCGAGGTGTCCTATATGAAAAAATTCATGAAGTTAAACACTATGATCGTTTTGTTTGTATGTATCGTTGTTTTGTCTTCTTTATTAATTACAGATTTGTTGATCAGTAGATCGACCAGTGAAAGGATTGAACAGGAAAGGCAGGAAAAGGCGCAAACCGTATCCCGGACTGTTGCAGATTCCCCCATTGTAGTGGAGGGACTCTCTAATGAGGAGAGGGCTGGTGAAATACAGGAATATACCAATGAGGTGCAAAACCTAACAGAGGTCATGTACGTTGTGGTCATGGACATGAACGGTATTCGTAAATCGCATCCTAACCCTGATAGAATTGGCAAGAGTTTTGTTGGGGGTGATGAAGATCGTGTTTTGAATGGGGAAGAGAGCATTTCCATTTCAGAAGGAACGCTAGGTGATTCCTTAAGGGCGTTTACTCCCGTATTTGCGACGGACGGAGAGCAAATTGGTGCGGTGGCAGTCGGAATTTCGTTAGAGAGCATTGCGCTAACGTTATCAGAGAGCCATCGAAATATACTAATAGGTACCATTTTTGGATTATTAGTTGGTGTCATTGGTGCCATCGTTCTGGCCAGATATATAAAAGGAAAGCTATTTGGATTAGAGCCTGAGGCAATATCTCAGCTGCTGGAAGAAAGAAGTACCATGCTTCAATCTGTCCATGAAGGAATTGTTGCGGTGGATAAACATTCCACCATTACGTTGGTTAATAAATCCGCTCTTAGGATCTTTAAGAAAGCCGGCTTAACGGAAAAGCCGATTGGGATGAATATTAATGACTACATGTACAGTTCAAAGCTGGAAAGGGTTTTGCAAACTGGTGAGTCTGAGCATGACGAGGAACAAAGCATAAATGGTGTGACCATCCTGGTAAACCGGGAGCCGTTGGTTGTGAACCAGGAAATTGTAGGGGCTATATCCACATTTCGAGATATGACCGAAGTAAACCAATTAGCCAAGCAGTTAATAGGTATACGAACATATGCAGAGGCTTTGCGTGCCCAATCGCATGAGTTCATGAACCGGTTGCACGTTATTTTTGGAATGGTACAAATGGAAGCGTATGATGAATTATTAGAGTTCATTCGAAAATTAGTAGATAATAAAAATCATGATGTAGAAAAAGTTGCAAAGAACATTAAGGACCCTGTTCTCGCAGGGTTACTGATGGGTAAGCTCAGCTATGCACGGGAAGAGGGCGTTGACCTTCAGGTGGTATGTGAATCCACCATTTCAGAGTCACCTAATTCCGATATGAACCACGAGCTTATTACCATTATGGGGAACCTCATTGATAACGCCATAGAGGCACTTTCACATAGTGATGAGAAGAAAGTAAAAGTAAGGTTAAAAGAAGAGGAGCATAAACTTTCTATCACCTTAGCCGATTCAGGCCCGGGGATAAAAGAAGAGAATCTAGATGCCATTTTTACAAAAGGCTTTTCAACAAAGGGACCAAACAGAGGAGTCGGGCTCTATTTAGTAAAACAGAGTGTGGAAAAATTAAATGGAGAGCTTAACATCAATACAAGCAGTGAAGGCTCTACCTTTGATATAAACGTGCAGTTAAATCAGGAAGAAGGTATTATAGATGATTAATGTTTTAATAGTTGAAGATGACCCCATGGTGGCAGAATTTAATAAACGGTTTCTTAGCAAGCTGGAGGACTATGGCTTAGTAGGCATTGCTGACACTGTAAGCAAAGCGACTGAGATTATTAACTCGAAAAGAGTAGACTTAATCTTGTTAGACGTCTATATGCCGGGGCAAAATGGGCTTGATTTATTAGCTGAAATCAGAGATAAGGCTTTGGAGATTGATGTTATTCTCATCACCGCAGCGTCAGAAGTAGACAAGATCCAAACGGCCTTACATTACGGGGCAATAGATTATCTGATTAAACCTTTTGAATTTGAGCGTTTTAAACAAGCTCTGGAAAAGTATAAAGAGAAATATAAAATTTTTCATGAAAAAGAAAACCTTGATCAAACGTTAATAGATCAAAAGCTTTTTAAATCAGCTATTCAAGCACAGAAAGAGAAAAAGGTATTGCCAAAGGGATTAACGGAGAGTACATTAATTGTAATTGTAAACGCGATGAAACAAATGAAGTCTTTTACAACGGATGAATTAGCTGAGACTACCGCTATCTCTAGAGTATCTGTTAGGAAATATTTGCAGTTTTTAGTGGAGATTGATGTGTTAGAGGAAACGCTAAACTATGGGATTGGAAGGCCTGTCTATCACTATACGTATAAGGGAAATGATGAGAGTTTAAAAGAATATGTTGATTAAGATGGCCCAGATTGTTGGGTCATTTTTTTTGCACACTCACCATTTGAGCTGGTGCTTTTTTTAGTTACAAAAAGAATGAATTAATTACAAAACCTATTCTTTGAACTGAAAACAGAGTAAGATGAGTTCAGATTTTGAAAGCGATTACCATAAGGAGTGTTTTGTAAATGTCTAAACGAAACCTAAGAGACGAAACAATTGAACTGCATCGGAAACATGCAGGTAAGATAGAAGTAACAAGTAGAGTGGATGTAGAAAATCAAGAAGATCTAAGTCTTGTCTATACTCCTGGAGTAGCGGATGTATGTAAGGTTATTTCCGAGGATCCTAACGAGATTAATACATTGACTGCTAGAGGGAACATGGTAGCGGTTGTAACAGACGGTACTGCTGTTCTAGGGCTAGGAGATATTGGACCAAAAGCAGCGATGCCTGTTATGGAAGGGAAAAGTATTTTGTTTAAGAAATTTGCAGATGTGGATGCTTTCCCATTATGTCTTGATACACAAAATGTAGATGAAATTGTCAATATTGTTAAAGCGCTTCAGCCGAGCTTTAGTGGAATTAATTTAGAGGATATTGCTGCACCACGCTGTTTTGAAATTGAGGAACGATTAAAGAAGGAACTTGATATTCCAGTATTCCATGATGACCAGCATGGTACTGCCATCGTTGTATTAGCTGCTTTGTATAATGCGCTAAGAGTAGTGAAAAAAGAGCATAAAAACGTCAAGATTGTGATTAATGGAGCTGGAGCAGCGGGAATTTCCATTGCTAAATTACTCCTAACAGCTGGTTATAAAGACATTACGCTTGTAAGCCTTGAAGGGGTTGTTAGTAAAGGGGAAGCATGGTTGAATCCTGCGCAGGAAAAAATTGCGGAACAAACAAATCTGTCAGGGATAACCGGAACATTAGACGATGTTATTAAAGGTGCTGATGCGTTTATCGGCGTATCTGCCCCAGCTGTTATGAAACCTGAACATGTTAAAGCGATGAATGCGGATCCTATCGTACTGGCAATGGCAAATCCATTACCGGAAATTTACCCTGAAGATGCGTTGGAAGCTGGCGCTGCTGTCGTAGGAACAGGGAGATCAGATTATCCGAACCAAGTAAATAATCTCTTAGCTTTCCCTGGTATCTTTAGAGGTGCATTAGACTCTAATGCTAAGGATATCACCATGGAAATGAAAGTAGCTGCAGCGCATGCAATTGCTAGTGTTATTACGGATGAGGAATTAAATGCCGAGTACATTATTCCAAGTGCACTGGATAAGCGTGTAGCGCCACTTGTGGCTAAGGCAGTTCGAGTTACAGCATACCAACAAAGAAAGGGAGGAAGATCCATTTCTTAAATGGTACTTCAAAAGGGGGATTTTGTAGATGGGAGACGCACTAAGAAACTATAATCAAGAGTCCAATAAGAAACAAACAACGAGTAATACGTTGGCATTTACTAAACTAAATAAAGGTCCTGCTATTTTTAATACGCCCATTATCTGGTTTGTATTATTTGCAGCCATTACACTTATCAGTATGTATACAGGAAATCTTCCAGGAGGGATGATTGGTACGTTACTTGTCATGATTGTGATAGGCGAGGCCTTTGGTTGGGTCGGTGATCGATTACCAATCGTTAAGACCTTTCTTGGGGGCGGAGCGATTTTAGCAATTTTCGGTTCTGCTTACATGGTTTACAGCGGAATGCTGCCTGAGACCATCACTACTTCTGTTAATGATTTCATGAAGACAGGAGGCTTTTTAGACTTTTATATCGCAGCATTGATTACAGGCAGTATTCTAGGAATGAATTCTAAAATACTCGTAAAAGTAGGGTTGCGTTATTTTATTCCAATCGGTGGTGCAGTGGTTGGAGCGATGGCGCTAACCGCTTTAATCGGGTCGATTGTTGGCTTCACGCTTCAAGAAGCGGTACTTGTGATTGCCATGCCAATTATGGGTGGTGGAATGGGAGCTGGTGCAGTTCCAATGAGTCAGGTTTACTCTGAGTTACTTGGTCAAGATCCTAGCTACTATATTTCAATGCTCGTTCCAGCACTTGCATTAGGAAATGTGTTTGCGATTATCCTGGCGAGTGTCCTAAATAAAATCGGGGAAAAATACCCATCATTATCTGGGAATGGGCAACTTTTGCAAGGCTTTACGTATGAAAAGCCTGAAATGAAATACGATATTCAGAAAATGGGTGCAGGATTGCTTGCAGCATTATCCTTCTTCACCCTAGGTATGTTAATAGCGAACATTATCCCATTACATGGATACGCAATTATGATTATTTTAGTAGCCGTTGCTAAGATTGCAAACTTACTACCTGCTATTGTGGTAGAAGGTGCAAGCCAGTGGTATCAATTCGTTGCGAAAAACTGGACGTTCGCACTGCTATTTGGAATTGGGGTTGCTTATACAGATTTAGGCACTGTTTTGGATGCCCTTACATTGCAGTATATTTTAACCGTATTTGGTGTGGTACTTGGTGCAATAATTGGAGCGGGACTTTTAGGGAAGGCTGTTGGGTTCTATCCAATAGAATCTGCCATCACGGCGGGCCTATGTATGGCTAATATGGGAGGTACTGGCGATGTTGCCGTTCTTTCTGCCGCAAAAAGAATGGAGCTCATGCCGTTTTCACAAATATCTTCTCGTTTAGGCGGATCCATTATCTTACTGCTCGCAGGTTTAATTGTACCGTTGTTTATATAACGTGTTCATAGTGAAAAGTATTGGGAAACATGGATTTTGTTTTCCGATGCTTTTTTTCTTGGTATTGGTAGAGTATAAGGTAGGGGATCTAGATCAGAATTTATAAGAAACAGATACTTAAAAGCCTGCAATTTCTAGGCCACAAGACCTAAACGACTCTATTGACAACGTTATCAATTAACGTTATGATAAAACCGTAAATATTCTGGGTAGTTACTGTATTATAGGCAGGCTATACTGGTTTATTAGCACGTTTTTTATTAGATTTTTATTGTTATAGTGTTTTCCGGATAGTTACTATCTATCGGTAGGCTATACCGTTTTAGTCCTTTTTAATAATAGGGAACAAGCTTGAAGGAAGATTGATTTCATGAAAATAGATAAGGTTATTAACAATAATTTAGTGCGATCCTTTAAAGATGGTAAAGAAGTTTTGGTAATGGGTAAGGGCTTAGGCTTCCAGAAGCATAAACATGATCTCATTGATGAAGGACTAATCGAAAGAGTATATGTCATAGATCAGGAAGAAAGTAATAGCAATTATTTAGAAATGCTTCTTTCAAATATTCCTTATGCATATGTTCAAACAACCAATGAAATTGTTCGTTATGCTATGAACTCCCTTGACAAAAAACTGGATGATACCATTTGGTTAAGTTTAACAGACCATATTTATCACGCCATTGACCGTGCTAAAAAAGGCAAGCAGGTAAGGAATGCTCTCTTGTGGGAAATCAGCAGATTTTATAACCATGAGTATCTTATTGCCAAAGAAGCCTTGAACATCGTGCGAAAAAGACATGGAGTAGAACTCTCTAACTCAGATGCCGGTTTTATTGCATTATATTTAGTGAATGCTCAGATGGATGATTCGGTAAAGGTTCAAGAAACAATGGAATTAGTCCAGAGGCAAAAGAAAATCTTGGATATTGTCCGCTACCACTATGGGTTAGAGTTAAACGAAAGTTCGATACATTATGATCGTTTTATGACACACTTGAAATACTTTGTAAGGCGAGTATCTACAGGGAAAACCGTGAAGAGTGAGGATTTAGGTTTCCTGGATGTCGTCAAAACAAAGTATCCTGAGGAATATAAGTGCGCCAAGAAGATTGAAGCGTACGTGAATAAAGAAGTGAATCGTAAGCTGTCAGAAGACGAACTAGTCTACCTTGCCATTCATATAAGAAGAGTTATAGAAGAAAGTCTATAAACTTAATATAAATTGGGATTGTTACGAAAGGCTATACCCATCAGTTGCATTGGAGATCGTGAATCGATTTCTGATGTGATTGGTGGGTATTTTTTATTTCTTTGAAAAAGAAGACTAGGAGGGATTGTCATGAATTATAAAGATCTTGCCTCGACTATCTTAGATAAAGTTGGCGGAAAAGAAAACGTTTCCTATGTGACACATTGTGCAACAAGACTGCGTTTTAACTTATATGATGATAGCAAAGCAGATACAGAAGGACTGGAAAAAATAAAAGAGGTTGTCGGTGTAGCCAATAAAGGTGGCCAATACCAGGTTGTCATTGGCACAGACGTATCTTTTGTTCATAAAGAAATTATGAAATTAGGTAATTTTGATGGTGATAGTAGCGATAATGCACAACCAGAAGATAAAAGAGGGAAGGTTTCAAAGGCAATTGATATTATTGCAGGAATCTTTACCCCTATCATCCCAGTGCTGGCTGGAGCCGGGATGCTGAAGGCGGTAGTTGCCATCATAAACGGCTTTAACTTACTCCCGCCAGAATCACAAATCCTGCAAGTGTTAGGTTTTATGGGGGATGCCGGATTTTATTTTCTCCCAATAATTCTGGCAGCCTCAGCAGCTAAGAAGTTCGAGGTAAATCAATATCTTGCCATGGTAATAGGGGGTATTCTATTACATCCGAACTTTATAGCCTTAGTATCAACAGCACAGGAAAGTGGTGAAGGAATAAACTTCATAGGTCTGCCTGTTGGTTTGGTAAGCTATTCTTCGACGGTAATACCAATTATTTTAGCTGTTTGGTTTATGTCTTATGTGGAACCATTTATTAACAGGGTCGTTCATAAAAACGTTCGTATTGTAATAGCACCATTGTTTATCATCTTTATTGTAGCGACCGTAACATTAATTGCTATTGGCCCACTAGGAAATTATTTAGGGGTTGGACTGGCATATGTCTTTTCTTTCTTAAATGATTATGCGAGCTGGCTAGTACCAACTCTAGTAGGGGCTTTCACGCCATTGCTCGTTATGATTGGAATGCATTATGGTTTAATTTCTATTGGAATTAATGAACTTGCTACAAAAGGATTTGACCCTGTAGCTGGCCTCGGTATGCTCGTATCTAACGTTGCACAAGGTGGCGCGGGACTTGGTGTCGCATTACGGGCAAAAGATAAGGAACTTAAGGCATTAGCATCCTCTACGGGGATTACTGCACTCTTAGGAATTACCGAGCCTATTTTGTATGGGGTTAACTTACGATATAAAAGACCGCTAATTGCAGCGATGATTGGTGGTGGAGCTGGTGGATTATTCCTGGGAATTATGGAAGTCGGCAGATTTGCTCAAGTACCACCAGGGCTCCTTGCCTTACCTAGCTACATTGGTCCAGATGGTTTTGCTGTATTAATCTATGCTGTAATCGGGATTGTCATTGCGTTTATTGTATCGTTTATCGTGTCTTACTTCCTTGGAATTAAAGAAGAAATAGACGAATCACCAGAGGAGTCTACTAAAGAAGAACCAGAAGAAAAGGAAATTACAGATGATGTTGTTTATGCACCAATCAAAGGAAAAGCTGTTGAGTTAAAAGAAATAAATGATGGCGTGTTTTCTGAAGAGAT
The DNA here is from genome assembly GCF_044790185.1 of Oceanobacillus kapialis. Taxonomy (GTDB): domain Bacteria; phylum Bacillota; class Bacilli; order Bacillales; family Amphibacillaceae; genus Oceanobacillus_B; species Oceanobacillus_B kapialis. The sequence goes on along the minus strand of NZ_CP085256.1, from coordinate 3,579,234 downwards.
ATTAGGAAAAGGTGTTGCAATTATTCCGGAAGAAGGAAAAGTTTTTGCGCCAATTGATGGAACAGTATCTGCATTACTTGACTCCCACCATGCAGTAGGGATTACAAGTGAAGGAGGAGCAGAGGTTTTAATCCATGTTGGAATTGACACTGTGAAATTAGAGGGTCTTCATTATTTACCGAAAGTTGAACAAGGACAAACCATTAAAAAAGGTGATTTACTATTAGAGTTTGATATGGAAGCTATTAAACAAGAAGGATATGACATCATTACACCTGTTATCGTAACGAATTCCAGTGAGTTCTCTGATGTATTAGGGATTACAGACAAGCAAGTAGAGCCTGGAGAAGCTTTAATTAAGCTACCGTAAGAAGAAAGTTTTGAAGAAGAAATAAATACAGCTAGAGAGGAAGTTAAATCTAATGGGATTTCCAAAAGGTTTTTTATGGGGCGGCGCTACTGCCGCCAACCAGTGTGAAGGAGCTTATAATGAGGACGGAAAAGGATTAAGCACAGCAGATGTTATGACTGCTGCTACGCCTGATTCATCTCGAGAGATTACTGACGGCGTTATTGAAGGAAAATATTATCCGAGCCACAACGCAGTAGATCATTATCATCGTTACAAGGAAGATATTGCGTTGTTTGCGGAAATGGGTTTTAAAGCATATCGCATGTCTATCGCCTGGTCTCGGATTTTTCCAAATGGCGATGATGAAACACCAAACGAAGCAGGGTTAAAGCATTACGATGAGGTTTTTGATACATGCTTGCAATATGGAATCGAGCCAATGGTAACATTATCACACTTTGAAACACCGCTCGGTCTGCAGAAATATGGATCATGGACAAACCGCAAAGTCGTTGATTTCTTCTTACGTTATTGTGAAACAGTATTTACACGTTATAAAGGAAAAGTGAAATACTGGATGACCTTTAATGAAATCAATGTTATGTCCACCAAGCCTTGGATGGCAGCTGGTGTTCATACAGATGACGAGCAAACGCGGATGACAGGTGCTTATCATCATTTCTTGGCCAGTGCAAAGGCAGTACAGCTTGCACACTCTATCGACCCGGAAAATCAGGTTGGCATGATGTATAACGGACATGTTGCTTATCCAGCCAGTAGTGATCCAGAAGATGTGAAGCGTGCTAATGATTTCATGCACCAAATGTTATTTTATGCCGATGTGCAGTGCCGAGGCTATTACCCTGCATACAAGCTAAAGGAATTTGAACGAGAAGGTATCGTGTTACCTATTCAAGATGGCGATGAAGAAGAGCTAAGAAAAGGCACCGTTGATTTTATTTCATTTAGCTACTATTTGACACATGTCGTTGGAGAAGAATCCCCTTTACGCTTTACGGGTCTGAATGGTGTAAAAACAGGCTATAAAAATCCACATTTGAAAGCAAGTGAATGGGGATGGCCGATTGATCCAGCGGGCCTTCGTTATTTGCTGAATGTGTTATATGATCGCTACCAGCTTCCATTAATCGTCGTAGAGAATGGGCTAGGTGCAAAAGACAAAGTGGAAGAAGACGGAAGTATCCATGATCCTTACCGAATTGATTACCTAAAGGACCATCTTAGAGAATTGAAAAAAGCAATTGACGTAGATGGCATTCCTGTAATGGGCTACACCATGTGGGGGCCGATTGACATTATTTCCGCGAGTAAAGGGGAAATGAGCAAGCGGTATGGCTTTATTCATGTGGATGTAGACGACGAGGGTAACGGTACATTCAAACGATCTAAAAAAGATTCGTTTTATTGGTACAAGGAAGTCATTGCAACAAATGGAGGAAATTTAAATTAAGCGAATAGCTCATTTCATCTCGATGTCCTGAGATGAAATGGGCTACTTAAAATAGGAGGGACTTTAATGATGACTAGCAAAACAGTTGTATTTACAAGTGAATTGGGAAGTGGAGCCAGGCTTATTGCTAAACAATTAGCAGACGAATTGGGCGTAGAGTTTTATGGAGAAGAAGACCTGTTAAAAGAGGCTGCAAGAGAATCTGGCATCGAGGAAAAAGTATTCCGAGATTATGATGAGAAATTAGCAAACCTAAGTATGGATTTAGAGAAAGCAGAGGATGGAATGGCTCAGAAAATCTTTGAAGCATACTCCAACACTATTATGCGGATTGCGGAAGCAGGGCCTTGTATCCTGATGGAGCGAGGGGCCGACATTGTGTTAAAAGGAAAAATAAACTTTTTAAACGTGTATACCTATACTTCTGATATGACGAAGAAAATAGAGCGGTGTGTTCGCGTTAGTGGAGTTACCGAAGAAGAGGCCCCGTCATTTATCGCAAGTCAGTCCCAGCAAAGACAATTATATTACCAAAGCTTTTCAAACATTAAACGTGGAAGCATGAATGAATACGACCTTTGCTTGAACACGGATACTTTAACAAAAGAGGCATTAGATATGGCAAGATGTACGGCAGTAGTGAGGGCGGCTCTATAGGTGAAATTATAGAATGGTGGTTTCGTGGTAAAAAAAGAGGTGGTCGGAATGAAATGGCGGACCCCTTGCTACGAGGATTAGTTTTACTCAAGGGAACTATTTTCAATGCTTCATAACTTTCGGGTCCTTCCTATGCCAAAAGGTTATACCCTATGCCAATTTGCTATTATGCTGTTACTGGGTTGTTTGCTAAGCTGATATTGGTAGAAATTCGTCTTGGGAGCTGTTCATCATCTTTATTTTATATTTTATCATCGGTTTACTTGCCTCTACCTTGGGAGCTATTGCCGGGTTAGGTGGCGGGGTAATTATTAAACCAGTATTAGACTTTTTTGGTGATTTTGATTTGCCTACAATTGGTGTGCTATCTGCTGGGACAGTGCTAGCAATGGCCACGGTTTCTTTGATCAAACTAAGAAATAAAGAAGTTAAGGTTGATAAAGTAATTAGTTCTGTGCTCGCAGTAGGGTCTATCCTTGGTGGAGTGGTGGGGAAAAGTATTTTTAACGTCATTGCTGTTACGCTGAATATTCCTACAGCTACAGCAATTATCCAGTCATCTGTATTGGCATTGCTGCTAACACTTGTCTTTATTTATTTCTTGAAAAAGGACAACATCAGATCGTTTGCTTTTAAAAATAGAGTGGCCATTTTTGCAATAGGTTTTGTTTTAGGCTTCCTATCAGCGTTTCTTGGAATTGGGGGAGGCCCATTAAACGTTACGGTATTAATCTTACTGTTTTCCATGACGGCGAAAAATGCGGCGGTTAACTCTATTTTCATTATCTTTTTCTCCCAATTATCGGCCTTATTGTTGATCGCGTTTACTACGGGCTATGCAGAATATGACTTGTCTATGCTATTCTACATGATACCTGGTGGAATTTTAGGTGGAATTATCGGCTCAACCATTACCGTTAAACTATCGAATAAGCAAATAGAGAAGCTGTTTCATGTCACCATCCTCATTATCATTCTTATAAATCTATATAACATCGTCAATGTTGCTTTCCTGCAATAATAGTGCCTCTATCATGATTTACGTTATAATACAGTTATAGCATGTATTTAAGGGGCGTAAGTATGAACATCGAAACGTTAAAGATCTTCTGTCTAGTTGTGGATACAGGGAGCATTAGTCAAGCGTCTAAGCTATCGTATGTGTCGCAACCCGCTGTATCAAAGCAAATTAATCAGCTGGAAACTTACTATCATGCATTGCTTTTTAATCGGTCAGATGGAAGATTAACACTGACAGAGAGCGGTAAAGTTCTTTATCCATTTGCTAAAGCGATGGTGGCAGATTTTAATCGTTCCAAAGCGGCTGTATCAGATAATTTAAGAGGGTTTCATGATTCGCTTAAAGTAGGGGCGAGCTTAACAATAGGAGAGTATCTTTTACCAGGAATGCTGGGCGATTTTAAAACGGAGTATCACAATGTAAATGTATCCTTAATGGTTGAAAACACCCCACAAGTAATTGACGCATTACTGGACGATGTGATAGACCTTGCGTTAGTAGAGGGAATTGTCCAAACAGATAAGTTGATCGTGGAAGAATTTTCCGAGGATGAGCTCGTGCTTATCCACTCACCAAAGCACCCATGGAAAGAAAGGGAATCCATTGCGATTAACGAATTGACGAGTGAACAGATGCTTTGGCGGGAGCCGACTTCTGGTACGCGGTTGATTATCGAGAATTTCCTTCAGGAGCTTAACGTACTAGACAAGATTCAAAGCTATATGGATTTAGGTAGTACGCAGGCGATTAAAAGTGCGGTTGAGGCAGGACTTGGTATTAGTATTGTCTCGAAATTAGCGGTCGCAAGAGAACTTGAGCAAGGGACCTTATGTGAAACGAAAGTAAAAGATGTCGATTTCAAACGTAATCTATGGCTTGTGAAGAAAAAACAACGATTCCGTAAAAATAGCGTAGATATGTTTGAATCGTTTATAAAAGGTAAACTAAATTATTAGGAGTAACAACCGGATGGGTAGAAAATAATAATTAAAACCATGAAGGATGGCACAATGAATAGAAACTAGACTTTTTTGTGCCCCAAGAGCCCTTCCCTCTCCCCCCTTATTGACACAACTCCTTTTTCCTGTCATAATCTACTTAATTAAATATGGTACCTTTAATTCAGTCCAGAGAGGCTGACAAGGACAGCGGATTTTTACAATACACGAGTGGTAGGTGTGCTTTACCCTATGCTGGTGTATTGTATAGAAATAGAGGCTAATTGTCAGGTTAACTGGTAATTAGCCTCTTTTTTTGTTCCTGTGACTTTTGGTACCGGAAAATCATAGTTGGAGGAATGAACATGAAAAAAATAGATGGGGAATATTCATTACAGGCAGTACCACAGTCAGAGCGAAATAATTTTTGGAAAACATTATCTGTTATGCTCGGATTTACATTCTTCTCTGCTAGTATGCTAGCTGGTGGAGAATTGGGAGCTGGCTTATCCTTCTCACAATTTATTATCATCATGTTAATAGGTAATATAGCGCTTGGCATGTACACTGGATCGCTTGCTTATATTGCAGCAAAAACAGGCCTGTCCACACATCTGTTGGCTAAATATGCATTTGGAGAAAAGGGATCGTATTTGCCATCCTTCTTACTAGGCTTTACGCAAGTTGGCTGGTTCGGTGTTGGGGTAGCGATGTTTGCCGTGCCTGTGGCAACCGCTATGGACTGGAATGTTTATGCGTTAATCTTTATCTTTGGAATTGCCATTACTGCATCCGCCATTTTTGGCATGAAAGCTTTAGTTGTGTTAGGGTTTATCGCTGTACCTGCGATTGCGATTTTAGGGAGCTATTCGGTATTTGAAGCAACAGAGTACTTAGGTGGCTTTGATGCATTATGGAGCTATGAACCAACAGAGACATTGACGGTAGCTGCAGCTCTAACGATTTGTGTCGGCTCGTTTATTAGTGGGGGAACGTTAACACCAGACTTTGCGCGGTTTGCTAAAACATCAAAATCAGCTGTTGTCGCAACTGTGATTGCCTTTTTCTTAGGAAACTCGTTAATGTTTTTATTCGGAGCAGTCGGAGCGATGTCTTACGGGTTACCTGATATTTCAGAAGTGATGTTTTTACAAGGATTAATGACCCCGGCGATTATCGTATTAGGATTAAATATTTGGACGACCAATGACAATGCGCTTTATGCCTCAGGTCTAGGATTTGCGAATATCACCAAGCTTCCTAAAAAGGTGTTTGTGATCGTAAATGGTCTTGTTGGAACATTGCTCGCCATGTGGATGTACAACAACTTTGTTGGCTTCTTAAATATATTGGGAGCTGCTGTCCCTTCCATTGGGGCGATCATTATCGCGGACTATTTCTTTGTTAGAAAAAGGAAGTATGGTACGTTTAAAGAAATGACATTTAAAACAGTAAACTGGGTAGCAATTGGGGCATGGGCAAGTGGTGTGGCAATCGCACAGTTTGCACCAGGGATCACACCATTAAATGCGCTGATTGGCACAGCTGCTGTTTATACCGTATTTATGTATTTGGCATCTATTAAAGTTAGGAAAGAAGAAGTACCCGTCTTAAGGAAAGCCGACTAGAACGCTGCTAAACGGGGCTGTCTACAAGTAGATTCTTACGATTAGAAAAAGGAGATTCAAAAATGCTTATAAAAAATGCATCATTACGCGGAAAAGAAGGAACATGGCATATCGCCATTGAAAATGGAAAATTTGCTGCCATTACACAAAACTTGGACGAACTGCCGGCGACAGAAGAGGTTATTGACGTAAAAGGTGCGCTCGTTTTGCCACCTTTTATTGAGCCGCATATTCATTTAGATACAACGTTAACGGCCGGGGAGCCGGAATGGAATCAGAGCGGAACCTTATTTGAAGGAATCCAACGCTGGTCCGAGCGCAAGGAGTCACTAACAGAGGAAGATGTGAAGACAAGAGCGAAAACAGCGTTAAAATGGCAAATTGCTCAAGGCATACAGCATGTGCGGACACATGTAGATGTGACAGATCCTACCCTCACGGCATTAAAAGCAATGCTGGAGGTGAAAAAGGAAATGGCGGACTATATTGATATTCAGCTTGTTGCTTTCCCGCAAGAAGGGATTCAATCCTACCCAAATGGCGCGGAACTGCTTGAGGAAGCACTAAAAATGGGAGCAGACGTCGTTGGTGGCATCCCGCACTATGAATTTACCAGAGAATATGGCGTAGAGTCGATGAAAACAGCCTTTGATCTCGCCGAAAAATATGATCGTTTAGTGGACATACATTGTGACGAAATTGATGATGAGCAATCACGTTTTGTGGAAGTAGTGGCAAAAGAAGCATATGAACGAGGTATGGGCACACGAACAACAGCGAGCCACACGACAGCGATGGGCTCCTACAACGATGCTTATACACAAAAATTGTTCCGTCTATTGAAGCTTTCGAACATTAATTTTGTCTCCAATCCACTTGTTAATATTCATTTACAGGGAAGGTTCGATACCTATCCCAAACGTAGAGGACTGACACGCGTAAAAGAACTCCAGGAAGCAGGACTAAACATTTGCTTTGGCCATGATGATATCTTTGATCCATGGTATCCATTAGGAACTGGCAATATGCTGCAAGTATTGCATATGGGGATCCACGCATCCCAATTAATGGGTTATGAGCAAATTGTAAACTCGATTGATCTGATCACGAAAAACAGTGCGAAGACATTGCATATTGAAGACAAGTATGGAATTGAAGAAGGAAAGCCGGCAAATTTCATCGTGATGACAGCAGAAAATGAATATGAAGTGATTCGCAAGCAGGCGGCAGTACGCTATTCTTTCAGAAATGGCAAGTTGATGTCGCAAACAAAACCGAGTGAAACAGCGATAACGCTCGGAAATGCGACAGAGCGGGTTAGTTTTGATCGGAAATAGAGCGGAAGGCACACCTCATGGGGGTGTGCCTTTTTGATGTAATTGACTCCCAGATTTCAAACCATTATTTATAACAATTCTGAAAATGAAGCTGCAAGGGAAAGCGCCATAAAAAGAAGGGCGATACTAAACAGAACAAGGCGCTCTCTTCTCAAAATAAAGCATAAAAATAACCCAACAAAGCTACATTTGAACACGAGATCAAGAAAGTCATTGTGAAAAATAACATCTAGCCCCATCGCAAAAAGGCCGATTCCAACGAAATATTTCTTTGAATGGGCAACGATCCCACGCCATCCCTTTTCCTTTGCTCTCCAGGATCCAAGCAAGTGCTCTGCCCCGATGGAAGTATGAGGAGGAAATTTTCCCGGTGAAAACTTCACATACGCGGGTTGAAGATAGGGTGCTTTGCCATTTAAGGATTCTTGCCCCCAGTAAAACGGCTCATCATTAATGCTTAGAGGTTCAATCTCTGTTGAAATCTCTTCGCTTTCTACAAATGCAGGCAGCAGCTCAAACTCAGCATCCTTAGAGAAAACAACACGCTGTCCCTCTGTTTTACCGAAGTAATTTTTCCATCGTAGTGTGCGAATATCGCTGGTGAAAAGCTTAAAAACCTGATACTTTTGTATGTTTGCCATGCTAACATCAACAGCAATCCAACCTTCATCTTCTAAATATATTTCATTCCATGCATGGCCGCTCATTTTGCCGATGGACCAACAGCCAAATAACGTTCTTGTTGGGATGCCGAGAGATCTGCACAGGGACGAAAATAAAAAGGAAAATTCTCCGCAGTCTCCCTTTCTTAAGCGTAAGAAGGATTTCACTCCGCGGCTCTTGGGAGGGTATATGTATTTGAAGTTAGTAACAATATATTGAAAAATTGCTTTTGCCTGGTCATTCTTTTTTTCAATACCATTTGTAATCGTTTTGGCTAGTTCCACGATCTCATCATTAATTGGTGAAAGGGTAGTATCTCTTAAGTAGTATGCTTCCTCTTCTTTCGTCAGAGGTGTAGTTCTATGCTCTGGAGTATACCATTCTTGGTGATAACGAAGGTTTAAGGCGGTATGATTAGGTAGCACAAAGTAACCCAGGTTATCACCTGTAGGCAACTTATGCAGGTGGTTTGGTTTTAAGGATGAAAGGTAATCTCCTTTAGGAAGAGAGATCCATAGTTTGAGACTTTGATTTAAAGTGTTTTCATAGTGGTAATCGACATAAATGGGTTTTTGCTTCATATTTCTACCCTCAACTTAGACCACGCTGTTGATTGTTTTTAAATAGGTGTATACCTGCTCCATAAACCGTCATCATCACTAAAAGTAGGAGAAGCATAAAATCCCTGTAGATTTCTAATGACAGCTCTTGAATATAACGGTGAAACATATCAAGACACAGCCATCCAACTGGGAATATAGGTGCTGAATAGAGAAAAGCTTTCTTTACTATCTCTTTACCTTGCTTACCTTTAGCCTCCTTGCTCCAGGAAAATTTAAGGATCACATAGGTGAAGATTAAGCAAAAAGGGGCGATGAACAGTATTGCTACGGACAAAATATCCATGGGAACAACCTCCTTTAATAGTAATTACTGTATAAGATCTTATCATAAAATTCTGTCAAGGTAAAAAAAGGTAATGAATGCGTTAGCAAAAGAAAATTATTTAACAATTCCCAGTAGTAAAACAACTGGGAATTCCTTATAATATATTTATGCACCTCGTGTAAACAAACGTTAGAAAAATTTGAATTTGTTTAGGAGGTTTTTAAAATGGAAGCATCTCAAGAAATTAAAGTAGCAACAACTGTCCAAGCACCAGTAGACAAGGTTTGGGAGTATTGGACAGAGCCAGAGCACGTAAAACAGTGGAATAATGCTTCAGATGATTGGCACACTCCATTTGCGGAAAATGATCTTAGAGTTGGTGGGAAATTCGTTTCAAGAATGGAAGCCAAAGATGGCAGTGCTGGATTCGATTTTGGTGGGGTCTATGATGAAGTAAAAGTACATGAAAACCTTGCTTATACGATGGCTGATGGAAGAAAAGTGAGTATCCTATTTAATGATCAGGGCGAAGAAACTGAAGTCATTGAAACATTTGATGCAGACACGTCGCACCCAGCAGCGTTTCAACAACAAGGGTGGCAGGCGATTCTCGATAATTTTAAAAGCTATGTAGAACAAGGTTAACTGGCATCTGGAGTTATTTGATCTCATTATCAATGGCGTATCTGTTGTTATAAAGACAGGTACACCATTTTTTTTTACCCGGAACAAGCGTCCGTAAGACCCCCACTTTATGGTTATGCAATTATAAATATTATATAAACAAATTGGTAAATTGAAACATTTTCATATTACTACGTATTATTAAGAAAGCGCTAAAGGTTTACGGAATTATTTAACTTCAATACCAGGGGTGGAAGTATGCCAACTATACAAGAAGTAGAAATGAAGCTCAATGAAACTGCAATAGATGATACCATGCGCTCTTCGATTAAAAAGGAAATCGCAGTATTACCAACTGTTTTGGAACAAGATGAAAAAATTATGCTTGTCATAAGTGGGTCTTATCGATATAAGAATGGTATGTTCGTTGCAACATCTACTAGTCTACTTTTTCTCTAATTCTTCCCGTATTTTCTTTAGCTCGTCTGTCTGGCTAAGGATGTTATTGTTTACTTTCCGTATGGCATCATACACGGCAAAAACACCAATGAAAATGGCAACTAATAGGGCTATCTCCATCTATTAACCAACTTTCTTTTGTGATTTTCCTTATTAGGAATCCGATCGAATACACGGCTTATACGGGTATCATAACATAGGGTTTAATTGAAAATATATACTCCAAAAACAGATAAGCTTGGTGAAGGTTGCCTATTGGCATTCCACCGTTTTTTATAATGAAGCATCAAGCAGTCTCAAACCCTTTCCTAACCTCCACTTTCCGGTAAACCAATGCGAGGAACATGGCTGGAATGGTGCAGACGATCATGCCAATAAACGCATATCTTGGTTCGATCTCGTATAAAAAGCCACCGAAAATGGTAAATACAGCAGTACTCCAGCTAAGCGCTAATGCTGAGTAAATGCCCTGTGCTTTTGGTATCTGGATTTGTGGAATATTGTTGATTAAGTATTTCATAAAGGCATAATGCGCCATTGCAAAGGAAAATGCATGCAGCACCTGCGCAATACTAAAGATAATTACGCTTGGAAAAGCAAATACAACAATCCAACGGACAGAGGAACCGATTGCTGCCAGTGTCAGTAAGGCTCCTACTGAAAAATGACCAAACTTTCTATCGGCAATGGCAAAAAAGATAATTTCTGCAATAACAGCAATATTAATAATGACGCCTATTATGATTGTTGGTGCATCGATATCCTGCAAAAAGATATAGCCATAATTGTAATAACTCGCATGTGCGGCCTGTAGTAACACAACAATCAGGAGCACGAGGCTAAAATGTTTGATTTTAAAGACAGAGAAAAGTCCTACCTTTTGTGTTTGGTCCATTGGTGGTTTTACAGACAAGACCTCAGGCGCTCGTAAAAGACTAAGCACCACAAAACCCACAATACCTAGTAGTAGCGCCCAAAAAATGATCTCATCGCCAAATCTCGCTGTGAAAAGGGTAAGCACCATCCCGATTGAGACAAATCCAATCGATCCCCACTGACGGCTTCTCCCGTAATGTCTTAATTGTTTATTTTGTACAAGCACACCAGCAGCAGTATCTAAGGCTGGCATTAGTGCGGGGTAGAAAAGGTGCAGGAGAATGGTGGCTCCCATTAAACTCGCAAAGGACTCTGCCGGAATGTAAGCGATTAGGGCAATGAATGTGCCGATTCCCGCTATGTTCAATAATCGTTTGCTGCTAACCTTCTCGGAAAGGTAAGGGAAGGCAAATAAAGTAGACAGCCCCCTTGCAACCAACCCGACACTCATGATCAGACTAGCTTCTGAAACAGAGATGCCTTTTGTATAAACCATCCACCCAGCCCAATAGGGTAGAAAAATCCCCCATGTCAGGAAAAAACTAAAAAACCGTATACTCATCCAGCGTTGTGTGTTCATTATGTATCCTCCTCATTGATTGCATGATATCATGGAAGGAAAACAAACAATATGAGATATCTCCTATTTTGAGGTGGATTATGAAAATCTATAGAGCAGACAAACAGCAGCTATATTTGCAAAAGCACTCAATTGCCCATTTATTTTCCTTTCCGGTCGAGGATTATATGGAAATTCATGAATATGAGCGTGATGAATGGATTATAAAAGAGGGGGCGAGACCTGACTTTTTATTTTTCGTGGTGGAAGGAAAAGCAAAGATCTATATCACCCATCAAAATGGGAAAGTCTCGTTAATTAATTTTATTAATGCGAATGAATTTATTGGGGAAATGGAATTATTGCATGATGTCTATTACACAAAAGGTATCCAAGCGTCAACAAAGACCGTCTGTTTTGCTCTGCCAATACACCACTACCGGAAACAGCTGATGGAGGATGCGAAATTTTTGTGTGAACTAACGCGATTTTTAAGCGTTAAGGCAACACAAATGGCAATGAAATATACCCAAAGCCTCGCTTTCCCACTGGAAAACAGGCTTGCCGATTTTATTTTGCAAACAGCGGATAATGGGGTGTATAAAGAGAAACACGTTACCGTTTGTGACTATTTAGGCGTATCTTATCGGCATTTGCTCCATGTACTTACACAATTTACGGAAAAACAGTATTTACAAAAGGAAGGGCGGAAGTATCATATTAAGCAATATGATGCTTTGAGGGAACTGTCCCATGTGTTAAAGAATAAATAAAAAGGCCAGGCACTGCATTCTAAGGCAGTGACCTGGCTTCATTTGTTTAAACTCCTGGGAACCAGCCTGGCGTGTTGATGATATTATTCCATAGGGGGCCTGGTACCATTAATTCTTCCTGCTTCTCTTTATCAATTTCCGTAACAATCTCGGCTTCTCTTCCTTCAGCAACCTTCTGAACCCAATCCGGGTCAATAATAAGCTCTCTTCCTAAGGCAAGAAGTGGGATGCCTGTGTTAAAGGCAAGCTTCGCGTCTTCTGCTGTGTAGATGGAACCTACACCAATTAAAGGTACGCGATCGCCAATTGTCTCCAGAAGATGTGCAATTCGTGTTTTATCTAAATCCTCCACCCCTCTTCTTGGCTTGGAGAAAAAGTCCATTAAAGAAACGTGGAGATAATGTAAGTTTTTATCTGCTAACACATCTACAAGATGAAGTGTTTCTTCCATTGTTAGGCCAGGTGTTTCTGGTTCTTCTGGGGAAAAACGGTAACCAACAATAAAGGATTCATCCGCATGTGCTTTCACGACACGCTGAACTTTATCGATGATAGCGAGCGGGAAGGTCATCCGTTTTTCCAGACTCCCGCCAAATCGGTCCTCACGTAGGTTAGAATGCGGAGAAAAGAATTGCTGGATTAAGTAGCCGTTAGCCCCGTGAATCTCCACGCCATCATAGCCTGCTTCAATGGCACGACGGGTCGTTTCACCAAACGCTTCAATGATTTCTTCTATTTCTTCTTCGCGTAGGGTTCGTGGCTTTGGAGCACCTTCTCGATTTGCTGGTACGTCACTAGCGCTGACAACATCGCCATCTGGAACAAGAGCTGATGGACTCATCTTTCCAGCATGGAAAATTTGTAGGATAGCTTTGGCGCCCTCGCCTTGGATTCTTTTTGCTAGCTTACTTAGACTCGGGATCATCGCATCACGATCTGCTGCAAATTGATTAGGGAATCCTTTGCCATTTGGTGTCACATATGTGGTCGCAGTGATGACCATGCTTACGCCTTTAGAACGGCGAGCATAATAGTCTACTTCTTCATCGGATACAGTTCCATCATTGTTGGATGAAGAGTTCGTCATTGGTGCCATCACCAAGCGGTTTTTTAATTCAATTCCATTTTTTAATGTTAATGGAGCAAACATATCTTGGTATTCTGGGTTCATTTTTTACCCCTCCTTGTTACGACATAATAGTAAATTAAAGGGGGATTGTATAATATTATGCTCGGTAATTGAATTACTAAGGAATGAAAAAGGCATGAAATCAATCTCTAGGACTAACTTCATGCCTTTATTATTATAAACTCTAATTCACACCATCTATAAAAAAACCTCTATCCTTGGGGGATAGAGGTTATAAGTTACTATTTACTTATCGAATAGTTTTCAAAGCTGTAGACCAAGGGATTAGCTGATCTAGCATTTGGTTCACGGAATCTGCCTGAACTGCTGCTGGTTTAAGTTCTGCTCCGTTTTCAAAGTCAGTGAATAAAGAAAGCGCCGGGTGAACGCGAACATCTGCTACTAATAATTCTCCAAGGATGCCACGTAAGTGTTCAGCAGCACGAGCTCCACCAACAGAACCATATGATACGATACCTGCTGCTTTGTTATTCCATTCTACACGTAGGTAATCAAGTGCGTTTTTAAGTGATGCTGTAATGGAGTGGTTGTATTCCTGTACGACGAAAACAAAGCCGTCCTGTTTTGCGATAACCTCAGCCCATGCCGCAGCACCAGAAGCGTCTGCACCACTTTCGCCTAGTAATGGCAGTTTGTAGTCTGCTAGATCAATAACCGTATAGTTTGCATCGCCGCGTTGGTCTGCCAATTCCTTTACCCAGTTTCCTACCTGTGGACTTAGGCGTCCCTCACGCGTCGAACCTAAAATAATACCAATGTTTAATTTTTCCACTGTTGTTTCCTCCTCTTTGTCTCTTCCAAATAACTTACTAAATAAACTCACTTACTTCCCCACCTTAAAACACTACTACGTTAGGTTTGTGCTATAAAGCAACCCTTCCCTCAAAAGGCGTAGAGTTAATTTTAATTAAAATATCTTTAATTAAATATAATCATAGCAGTTACTTTTAGTAACGTCAATCTTTTAGTTTGAATTAACTAACGCCAGTTCAAGCAAGACGAGCGCCAACCAAACAAAGTCGAGCCACACCCACAGAGATTCGAGCGCCAACCCAAGCAAACAAAAAAACCGCTCATCCCAATGGATAAACGGCTTTCCAGCTTCAAATAGTATTAAATTAAGAAATATTCACTTCAGGAGCATGCTTGCTTTCCATTTCCTTATCAGAAGGGACAAAGTTTAAAATAATCATGCCGATAATGAAGAGGACGATTAGACTTAAGATACCAGCATTTGTCTGTCCTGTGATCTGCGCAGTTGCCCCTACTAGGATTGGGCCTGATACAGACGCAAACTTACCAAAAATATTATAGAAACCAAAGAATTCATTGGCGTTTTTCTTCGGAACGAGTTTTGCAAAATACGATCTGCTTAATGCTTGAATGCCGCCCTGTGAGGTCGCAACAAGCATTGCTAGTACCCAGAAATCAAATGCTGTTTCAAGGAAATAACCATAGATACATACGATCGTATAAACGACAATTCCCACATTTAGCATGGATTTTGCAGAATAACGATCTGCTAGCTTGCCGTATAACACAGCGAATGGTGCTGCTACAATTTGGGTAACCAATAGGACAACCAACAGTACGGTGGAGCTTACCCCAACGTCTGTACCGTATGCAGTTGACATGGAAATGATTGTTCCCACACCGTCTATGTAGAAAAAGTAAGCAATTAGGAAAATCGTTAAGTATTTATACTGTCTAATATTTGTTACGGTGTTTTTAAGCCGTCTAAAGCTTGTCCGTATAGGCTTTGCATCACGCTTAATGCCATGAATTTGTTTAACGTTCTTTAACATAGGGATGGAAAATATCCCCCACCATAAAAAGGTAATCACAAATGCAATTTTGCTAGCGACTGTACTAGAGATTGGGAGAATCTCTTGCTGTGCCATTAAAATGATACCGATACTGATTACAAAAGGGATGGCACTACCGATATATCCAAGCGCATAGCCTCTTGAGGAAACTTTATTCATGCGTTTATCTTCCGTAACATCGACGAGAAATGCATCGTAAAAAAGGTTGGCCCCTCTTAAACCGAGCGAAGATATCGTAAAGACGATTAGTAATAATAACCATTCACCCTCAGGAACAAAAATGAGCGAGACGGTAGACACAAGCCCCACTACTAAAAAGCCTACGAAAAACTTTTTCTTATATCCTTCATAATCGGCAAAGGTTCCCAAGATAGGACCAATCATCGCCAAAATAAAGGTGAAGATTGCGATTGTATATCCGAGATAGGCAGTTGAATCTGCTGCCTCAATCCCTGCAGCTGTTGCTTGTGCTTTATAAAATATAGGAAAAATAGCAGTCGTAATAATGATAGAATAGGCACTATTCGCCCAGTCATAGTACATCCAGCTTGTCTCATGCTTTGTAAATTTTTTCATCAACTCTCCCCCTTGGTTCTATTTTACTAAAATTTGCAAGATAAAGAAGGCATGGTTCAAAAAATTACAGAAATTTTATATTTTCTTATAGTATATGTTATAGGCCTCCCTTATTTTCCTAAAATGTTCAATCTCTGCAATCTGAGGAGTTTGTGATATCTTAAAAAGGAGTGAAAAAGCATGAAGCACATTTACGCTTTTGAAAAGAAAGAAGACTACGAAAAGTATCAATCTATCATAGAACGGTTTCGCAAGAGATTAATAGAATTCCAACAAATATTAGAGAAAGATTTTGCCTTACGTGAGTTGCCAAAGGGAATTGTCTGGACATCAGTGGAATTGGCTACAACAACTTTTTCGGACGTTCCAATCCCTGCGTTCACCAATAGAGATCTTATCTATATATCTCCTGATTTATCGAGCTGGAGGGAATTATTTATTAGCCAACTAGAGGGACGCTCAAACACGAAAATAGAGGACTTCTATGAAAACCTCTCGGAAGATCATATATTTACGATAGTTGGCCATGAATTAATGCACCACTCCGATTTTTTCTTGGAGGATTTTGATGAAGAGAGAGAAGACGGGATTTGGTTTGAAGAGGGAATGTGTGAATATTTACCTCGTAAATTTCTATTAGATGAGGATGAATTTACTAGTATTTCAGTTGTTGAGGAAGAATTAGTGGATATGTTTAAAGCGAAATACGGGGATCATTCATTAGAAGCGTTTGGAAGTACTAGCTATCAAGGCAGTTTAACGAGTATTATGTTTGATTATTGGCGTAGCTTTCTTGCAATTAAGTATTTGGTAGAAGATAGGGCTAACGATGATATGAAGCAGGTGTTTCGTGAATATCACAGGTGGCATGAGGAAGGGAGAAAGGTTACTTTACTGGAACACTTTGGAATCCAGAATTTGTTCGGTTCACGGGGTTAATCCCTGTAGTGCCTTACAACTACATACAAAGGGGGACTTTACTTTGAAGTTAGATCAGGTTAAATGGGGAATTATTGGTTGTGGGGCTGTAACGGAAGTGAAGAGTGGCCCAGCTTTTCAAAAAGTAGAAAATTCCGAGCTGGTTGCCGTCATGCGGCGTAATGGAGCGTTAGCGAAAGACTATGCTGAACGTCACCATGTACCGAAATGGTACGATGATGCGGACGCACTACTAAATGATCCAGAAGTGAATGCTGTTTATATTGCAACGCCTCCAGGTTCACACAAAGAATATGCATTGAAGGCTGCCGCGGCAGGGAAAGCTGTTTATGTGGAGAAGCCAATGGCAGTTAATTTTACCGAATGTGAGGAAATGATTGCTGCATGCAAAACAGCTGGAGTTCCGTTGTACGTTGCCTATTATCGTAGAGCACAGTCCAGATTTTTAAAGGTAAAGGAGCTATTGGACAATAACGCAATAGGAGATGTTCGTTTCGTGAACACTTCACAGTATCGTAAAGTATCAAATGAGGTGAAAAGCGGAAAAGAGCTTCCCTGGAGGCTGCAACCTGCGTTGTCAGGGGGCGGATTATTCTTTGATCTAGCTAGTCATACTCTCGATATGTTAGATTTTTTGCTCGGGCCGATAAAGGACGTACAGGGAATTGCCTCCAATCAGGCGGGTTATTACAAGGCGGAAGACATTGTGACAGGAACCTATCAATTCGTTTCTGGTGTGCATGGTGTAGGCAGTTGGTGCTTTTCAGCCTTTGAGAATGTTGACATAAATGAAATCATTGGCAGTGAGGGGAAAATCACCTTTTCTACGTTTGGGGATGACCCGATTGTCCTGATAACAGCACAGGGGCAACAAGAATGGAGCTTTAAACGGCCAGAGCATGTTCAGCAACCCCTCATCACATCGATCGTGGCAGAGTTGACCGGCAAAGGTGGCACTTCTCCTAGTACTGGGGCTAATGGTGCAAGAACGAACTGGGTGCTTGACGCATTGGCAAAGCAATAAGGGATTAGGCAGGCAAATGCTAGCCGCATCAGCCTGTCTAATTAAAAATGGTAATAGTCCTAATGCTACACAGTCGCTGCCCTCTATGTAGCTAGCGCAATGATACGAGACGACTTGCTCCATATAAGGAGAGATTTCATTGTTAAATTTCATCTTGTTTCTACTATTCATCCTACTCATTATCAATGATAACAAAGACAAACTTCAGGAACTAACCAAATTCCAGCGTGTTGGCATTGCTATCACCTTTTTAGGAGTATTGGCTGTGGTGACGTCTTGCATATATTATGGTGGGCACTGGCTCGCTGGGCATTTTAACTCTACCTTTATCTCCTATGCTATTTTCATTTTAGTAGTGATTGTCTCTATATATGGAGGTAGAGTGCTCTTAAATACGTTAATATATCGGATTTCAAAGGGAGTATTTTTAGGAAGTGGAAAGTAGGTTCGTGGTTGTTGGCAAAACCCACTTTACATGTGTTCGGTTTTGGATCCACTACGACTACTCCACAGTCCTACGGCTAACCAAATGCAGCCAATGGCTACTACAGCCCCGTGGGCAACTCGCACTGGCTGGTCAAAGAAAAACTGTGGCAAATATAGGCACATGCCTAACGCAAACAGCAGGCCGCTCGCTTTCTGGTAGCTACCTGACTTCCAAATGGCGATAGCAAGTATAATAGATGCAAGGGGTAAGAGGAATAGACCTATTCCGAACATAACCATTCCCACCCCACCACGCACGACATCTGCTTGACTGAGTAGCTCAGCAGACTGTCGATGGATCGCTTCCTGACCAATGGCAAAAAGGCCATAAGTTTCCCCACCATAATAGGGTAAGATTAGCCCTACTCCGATAACGGTTAACAAAAACCCCCAATAAGCAAGTACATATCCAGCTGTCCCTTCTAAAGAACGGTGAATGCCGTATATCCCAATTGGTAAGAGCATAAAGGCGATGATGCCAAATACATGTGATAGGACCCATTCCGGGGAGGCGAATGCTTCTGCACCTTGCAATGAGCTTTCATCTGAAAAAGGACGTAAGGCAGGATAAAGTACAAATAAAATGGCTGAAATCAATAACGATAACATACTAGCGTAGGCTGCTTGGACCTTTAAGGGCACTTCGTTTTCCTCCTTTCGATTATGCATGCTTTTCATTTATTGTACTTTGCTACTTGGCAATTAATGAGGGGTTTTATGTAAATTTAGTGTGATGTTTTATTTACATTAAGCAATACATCTTTCATTTATATAGATGATTAGAATTTGCGGACTAAAGGAAGAGGTACTAGTTAATAAAAAGCCCACATATAATAGAAAAAAGCAGCGGGACCATGCACTCTGTCGGCCAGGTGTTATCCCGCTACACAATAAAATTGGGTATATATTCGATTTACAAGTCCTTTAAAAAGTTGCCTGTTCCACTGCTTTGGTAATGGCTTGGAAATAGAAGAGTGGCTTAGTTATTTTCTTCTATTTCTTCGCCTTCTGTTTGCATTCCGTTAAATGTCCAGTCAAGGTCTAATTGTAAGCCTTGAAGGTCGTTTTGCGGCTCTCCAGTTTCATTAAATCTGAATTTCACATCAAAGTTTGCTCTTTCGCCTGCTTCTAGCGTTTCGCCGTAATAGTATTCGCCAGAGATAACCCAATGCCAAGCCCATCCACCAGCAATTGGTACATACTCATAAGTAAGGCCAGTTTCTGTAAGGACATCGTCAATTTCACCTGGGTCCATATTAGCTAGTTGGTTTAGAGATAAAGAACCAATTACTTCATAATCTCTTTTTCCGCCAGTGTTACGCAAGAAATCAACAATTATCGTATCTCCATACTTTTCAGCAAGCTCTGGGCTTACAGGGTTGCCTTCAGCATCTGTAACGTTGTATTCCGTTCCTAGTGACACCTCTCCAATTGCGAGAGATCCATCATTCACAAGGTCGAACGAGCGAAGCATAGTATCACCTGGCTTCAAATTATCTACATCGACTGTTACCTCAGGGTCTACGCTCAAATCTAATGTACCCGCTGCAAAACTGTTTGTTTGAACTTCCGCATCACTAAAGTATGCAAAGGTCCCCCCTCCTACTAGAGAAATACCTAGCGCAGCTGTAGCAACGCCCATTCCCAATCGCTTCTTTAATCCCATTTCTCATCCTCCTAAAATTTTTTATTGAAAATCCCCTATTTAGAGGATCTACAACCAACTATAACGTTATGTTCGTGTTAAGGGATGATTTGTTCTTATTAGTGAACTAACAACTGGAGTATATAACGACTTAATCTAGTATTAAAGCTCTAAAATAGTTATTTATTCTTAATAGAGAACGAAAATGCTCTAAATCTCTTTAAATTACTTCTACTATCATTCAATTGTGCATTTTTTTAAAAGATAGATTTAGGTTACAATGAATAAATATACAATTTAGCTGGGCAGGCTTTCTGAAAAACAGTACAGATGAATCAGCCCTTGTTGTTGCTTGTTTTGTGGGTTATGCAAGTGAATATATATAGATTTTTAATGAAGCGATAAAATCAAAAAAAGAATTGTAAACGAATATTTATGAAATTAATATAATATTTATAATATTTACATTAGGCTAATGTAAACCCCTATTATTCGTTTTTCTAACTAGCTTTTCGAAAAATTTCAATACTAGTAGCGAGAGCGCATTCTTATAAATGGATGCGCTTTTTGGGTTCATTTCTGATAAATCAATTAGTCGAATATTAGTTTAAAAAAAATATAAAAAGCTTGATAAACTAACAGCGTTAGTTTTATAATCAAACTAACGCTATTAGTTTTTGAGTTAGTTCGCTATGCAATATGGTCCCACAAGTCTTAGCAGTTTAAACAAACCAAACCTTACTACCCCGACCACAAATTTAAAAATGAAAAAAAGGAGGGCTATACAGTGGAGAACCTACATCCTGTGATGTTCTTAAAGAGGATTTTTCCCGTTAATTGTTATTTAATAGAAGAGGATCATGAGTTAACACTTATTGATGCAGCATTGCCGTATAGTGCAAAGAAGATTTTGAAAACAGCTCAGAAAATAGGGAAACCTATAACTAAAGTTATCCTGACTCACGGGCATGGTGATCATGTTGGTGCACTTGATCAAATAAGAGAGTTGCTCCCGCAAGCGAAAGTATTTATTTCAGAGCGGGACGCTAAATTATTAGCAGGTGACCGTTCTCAGGAACCTGATGAGCCTCAGACCCCAGTACGGGGAGATATTCCTAAAAATATAAAAACGAAGCCAGATGTTTTGATTCAGGAAGGTGATCGGATTGGTTCACTGGTTTCAATTTTAACTCCTGGTCATACACCAGGATCTATGTCATTTTTTGATACGAGAACGAAAGCTATGATAGTGGGGGATGCTTTCCAACTTCGGGGTGGTATAGCAGTAGCAGGTCAAATGAGGTGGACATTCCCATTTCCGGCAATGGCTACATGGGACAAAGAGCTGGCACTTGAAAGTGCGCGTAAAATCGAATCATACCAGCCTTCGTGTCTCGCTGTAGGACATGGAAGGCCGTTAAAGAATCCTTTGAACCAAATACGATATGCAATAATTAATGCGGAACAAAACTTACAAAAGAACAAATAAGGAGAGGTTATATTGTCGCCTAGACCAGGATTAAATCAACAAAAGGTTGTTGATGCAGCAATTGAAATAGCGAGCCACAGCGGGATGGAGTCAGTCACCATGCATGCTTTGGCTAAAAAGCTAGAGGTACGGCCGCCTTCATTATATAACCATATTAAAAGTTTAGAGGATTTGCGACAGCAATTAGCGCGGATTGCAATAATAGATCTATATAACAAGATGGAAGAAGTAGCGAAGGGAAAAGTAGCGGTTGAAGCACTTACTGCAATCTCCAAAGCATATATAGAATATGCTCAAAAACAGCCTGGTTTGTATGAGGCAACTTTAATTAAATCAGGTAATCGTAACCTGGATGTAAAAGACACAGGAGATAAAATTGTTCATTTATTAAAGGGGATCCTGGCTGACTATCATTTGAATGAAAAAGATACGATCCATTTTATAAGAGGGTTTCGAAGCATATTGCATGGCTTTGCTACATTGGAGCAAAAGAGTGGCTTTGGTATTCCAATTAGTATTGACGAGAGCTTGGACTATGTCATCCAAACGTATGTCAATGGGATTAACCAGGATTAAGCGGAGGATAGAAAGTAACATTGAATTTTTGCATAACAGATGAAGAGATTCTTTATAGGGAGCGACATCATGAAAAAAGTAACTGTAGCGATGACTCTCATAGTCGTAACCATTGTTATCATTGGTATTTCTATAGTAAGTAATGGGAGTGCAGATAATGACAAGTATATCTATGTAGCAACAGATGGAAGTGACGACCAGAATGGGACAAAATCAGAACCTTATCGAACATTAAACAAAGCTGCTTCAGAAGCGAAGCCAGGAGCAATGGTCTATGTAAGAGGAGGAACGTACAAAGAAAAGCTCGAGGTAGAGTACAGCGGTACGAAGCAAAATCCAGTTGTTTTCCAGCCTTACAAGCAGGAAGAAGTAGTGATCAGCGGTAAGGAACTGGATAATATGGAAGGTGATACAGCTCTTGTCTCAATAAACAATCAAGACTATATTACGATTCGTGGCTTTACACTGGAAGATCTTACAACAGACTTAGCAGATGAAACCGTAATGGGAATCCTTGTTACGGGATCAAGCAGCCATATTACATTGGAAAATAACCATATAAGACAGGTGGAGACCCATGCAGATGGTGGGAATGCCCACGGTGTCGCCGTGTATGGTACTGGCCCCATGACAGACATCACCGTTTCACATAATACAGTAGAAGATTTGCAGCTGGGAGCAAGTGAAGCTCTAGTATTGAATGGCAATATTGACGGCTTCAACGTAGAAGGTAATATGGTTCGACACAACGACAATATTGGAATCGATCTAATTGGGTATGAAGGAATTTCCCCTGAACGTGACTATGTACGAAACGGGTCCGTGAAAAATAACGTTATACATGACATATCTTCATACGGCAACCCTGCATATGGCGAGGACTATAGTGCTGGTGGGATCTATGTCGATGGTGGGAAAAATATAACGATTGAAGAAAATACGATCTATCATAGCGATATTGGAATCGAGGTAGCTTCAGAGCATGCTGGGAAATATGCGGACCAAATTAAGATTCTCCATAACACAGTATATGATAACTTTTATACAGGTATATCAATTGGCGGGTATGATGAGGAACGTGGAGGGACCAAGAATTCTATTATCTCCAAGAATGTCTTGTACCGAAATGATACTGTAGGTCTCGGTGGTGGGCAGCTTTTAATGCAGCATGACACAAAGGATAATATTATTGAAAAAAACATTCTAACTGCTGGACCTTCCAATCTATTCATTGCCAACTATTTTAAGACAAATGAAGGAAACACATTATCTCGTAACGTGTTCCATAAAGAAAAGGATAAAGCAGCCGTTTGGGTATGGAAGGATGAAGCGATTACTACATTCTCAGATTTTAAGACTGCTTCCAATAGTGACGCTCAAACAAGTTATATTAATCTCGACTATATTGATCCTGAAAAGGGCGACTTTCGGTTGGCAGAAAGCAACCTTATAAAAGAAATTATAGAATAAAAAAATCTAGCAGCTTGCTAGATTTTTTTATGTCAAGGAACCCAAAAGGAAAAAAACCTGCAAACTTTTAATCTAAAAGTATATTTATTCTTGGCAAATCGTAATTGTTACGGTACTATGTAAATCGTAATCATTACGGTGGGGGGATAAAAAACCATGCAATTTTATAAAAATTTATTACTTAAGAAGTTTATTCGTGTTATAGGCTTGTCCTCATTTCTTATCATTTTATTAGCAGCTTGTAGTAGTGACGAAACTGGAGGAGAGAATGAGGACAAGCATCTTCATTTTCTATATAACTTCGCCACCAATTCACTTGACCCAAATGTAGACTCTAGTTATGTACCAATTAGAGCAGGGATTACGGAAACGTTAGTACGTTTAGATGAAGAAAACCTAACGATAAGTCCTTGGTTAGCGGAAAGCTGGGAAGGAGATGACGGGAAAAATTGGATCCTGCATCTTCGGGAGGATATAACATTCCATAATGGAAAGCCAATGGACGCCGAAGCGGTTAAGGCATCATTAGAGAGGACGATTGAAGAAAGTTCAGCAATGAAAAATGCCTTAAAAATAGAATCTATTGAAGCGGATGGTTATACATTACATATCACGACATCAGAGCCTTTTCCTGAATTTGTTTCAGAACTGGTAAACCCAAATGTTTCTATTATTGATGTAACAGAGGAAGATATCATCAACCATCCAGTAGGAACAGGTCCTTTTGAACTTGCATCATTTTCTCCTGGCAGTAAATTAGAAGTAACGCGTTATGACGATTATTGGGACGGGGCATCTCCGTTAGACGGGGTAACCTTCTCTTTTAATGAAGACGCCAATGCTCGTACAATGGCATTGCTGTCAGACCAGGTAGATATTGTGTACCGTCCAGAAGTGGAAAGCCTTGGAGAGCTTGAAGCAAAAGGAAATATTACGGTAGAATCCACTGCCACATTCCGTGTTCATCAAATGACCATGAATATGGAAAGAGAAAGCTTAAAAGATGTAAATGTTAGAAGAGCAGTAGATGCCTTGATTGATAAACAGGAAATTGTAGATTCTATTCTACTAGGACACGCAGAGCCAGCAAAAGGGCCATTCCTGCCTTCCTTGCCATTTGCCCCAAGCTATGGTGATAAACCATCAGGACCGGATGCAGCAAAAGAGTACTTAGAAGAGGCTGGCTACACAATGGAGGATGGTGTCATGCAAAAGGATGGTGAACAATTATCCTTTACATTACTCACTTATCCAGCACGTGCTGATTTACCATTAATTGCCCAAGTGTTTCAATCAGATGCAGAGCAGCTTGGAATAGATGTTGAGATTAGACAAATTGATATTCCAGAAGAATATATGGCTTCAAATCGTGACTGGGACCTTGCCACGTATAGTAACTTAACAGCACCACGCGGGGATGCGGGCTATTATTTGAATGCTACCTATCATCCAACTGGGGCACTAAACTTTAGTGGAGCAGAAATACCAGAGCTCACTGCTATCATTGATGAGTTAAACCAAACGGTGGATCAGGAAAAACGTAATGAGCTGGCTGAGCAAGCAGCAGATTATGTGGATGAGAATGCCATCAATTCCTTTGTGCTTCATCCTTATACAATTGTTGCTTATAACGATGAAAAGGTGAAAAATTGGGTCACCACAAAAAGTGAGTATTATATGATTACCAATGAGCTGGATGTGAAATAAATGCTTCGTATTATTGTACGAAAATTTTTGGAAGTATCTTTCTTTATATTGTTTATCACGTTTATTGGGTTTGCTTTTGTACGAATGGCACCAGGAGATCCGGCATTAACTATTCTGAACGTTGATGAGCTTTCTGTGAGTCAAGAGCAAATAGAGACATTGCGCGAGGATATGGGTTTTAATGATCCCTTGCTCGTTCAATATGGAAGATGGCTGTTGGATTTCGTGCAGCTCGATTTTGGTGAATCCTACGTGACAGGCCAGAAGGTAACGGACATGATGTTAGCGGGGCTTCCGGCAACGTTAGAGCTTGGCGCTGGGTCGCTTATTGTGATGATCCTGATAGCCTTGCCTTTAGGGTCCTTGTCGGCACTATATCGAAATAGCTGGGTTGATCAGATAAGTCGCTCATTATCCATTATAGGGGCAGCAGTTCCAAGTTTCTTACTTGGACTGTTGCTCATTGATCTCTTCGGCGTTCGTTTGCAATGGCTGCCTACAATGGGAAGAGACGGATTCCTGCACTTGCTGTTACCATCCTTGACTCTCGGTTTGGCCATTTCCAGTGTTTATGTTCGTTTGCTTCGCTCGAGCTTACTGGATGCCTATGGTCAGGAATTTATTCAATCAAGCAGGGCACGAGGCATCCCGGAATCTCGGATCTTTTTCCGGCACGCCTTTCGCTATAGTCTTCCACCAGTTATCACCGTATTTGGTGTTAGTATTGGTAGTTTGATTGGTGGGGTTCTTGTTATTGAAGTACTGTTCGCCTATCCTGGGTTAGGCAAGATGGTAGTAGATGCCATAAAACAACGTGATTATCCATTTATTCAGGGCTACATCCTGCTTATGGGCTTGGTGGTTTTCCTTGTAAATACATGTGTAGATTTGTCTTATCGATTTTTTCACCCTGAGGTAAGACAGCAAGAGAAGGAGAACGTAGAATGAGAGGAATAACGAATAATACCGTACAGCTAAGCAAATGGAAAAAGGGAACGTTTATCGTTGGGATTATAATCCTATTACTTAGTTTACTCTATACATTTCTATACTTACGACATGATCCCAATTTTGTAGACATGGGCAACCGGTTGGCTGGATCAAGCCTTACGCACCCATTAGGGACAGACCATTTAGGAAGAGATATGCTGACAAGGCTATGGATGGGCACGCAATATACGATTGGCTTCAGCTCCTTGGCATTATTTGCTGCCTTATTAATTGGCATTCCCATTGGCTTAATCTCCGGTTATTTTAAAGGAATCACTGATAGGGTGTTCATGCGTATAGCAGACGCCTTTTTGGCCTTCCCGGACACGATCGTCGCCATTGTCCTTGCAGGATTACTAGGACCGGGGATCGGCAATCTGGTGTTAGCTATCACGTTAGTAAAGTGGGTAAATTATGCCCGCCTTGTTCGAAGTACAGTACTGGCAGAATCAGAAAAGGAATATATTTGGATTGCAAAGCTGAACGGTCTACCAGCCCGGAAGATTATGTCCAAGCATCTATTTCCGCACGTGATCGGACATGTTCTCGTGATGGCAAGCTTGGATTTTGGGAAGGTAATTCTATTAATCTCTGCTTTTTCCTATATAGGCCTAGGAGCACAGCCGCCAACACCTGAATGGGGAGCGATGTTAAATGAATTGCGTCCATTTTTTAGCTCGATGCCACAATTAATGCTCTATCCAGGGTTTGCTATCGTATTAGTAGTTCTTTTTACAAATTTACTTGGTGATTACCTTAGGGATCGATTTGATGTAAAGAAAGAAGGCAGCGTATGATTCTCTCGATTGAAAATGTATCCGTTAAGACAAAAACACATACGATTGTCGACAATGTTTCCTTATCCATTCAAAAAGGGGAATGGTTTGCGCTTGTAGGTCAAAGTGGAAGTGGAAAAAGTATGCTCTCTCAAGCAGTTGGCCAGCTTTTGCCCCCGTCTCTTCAGGTAGAAGGAGAAATTTTATTGGGCGATACCTCTTTAACCTCACTGGATAAGCGTGATATCCGAAAGATTCGTGGAAAACGAGTCACCTACATTTTTCAGGATTATGCTGGTTCCTTTACTCCTTTTCGGACAATTGGTCAGCATTTTAAGGAGTTTATGCAGGTACAGGGTATTTCGTCTGTGGGGGAGCAAAAAGACCGGATAGCGGAGGCGCTTGTATCCGTTGGGTTGCCTGCTGATTTGGCTGGAAGATATCCTTCCCAGCTTAGCGGTGGACAGCTCCAACGGGCGTCTATTGCCCTTGCGTTACTTTTTTCACCAGAGCTTGTAATTGCAGATGAAATGACGACTGCTTTAGATAGTGTGTCAGGGCATCGAATTCTAGAGCTTTTGCGGAAAAAGCAGGAGGAAACAAATTGCGCAATCCTGTTTATTACCCATGATTGGCGGCATGTTCGAAAATACGCCAATCGTCTGGCGGTCATGAAGGAAGGTGAAATAGTAGAAACAGGTGGAAAACATCGTATCTTGGATCATCCTCAGCATGCATATACAAAGGCATTAATTGAGGCAGCGCCGTTGCTGAAAAAAGGCTTACCATCAGGATTAGATCAGGAGGAGGGGCATCTATGTTAGTTGATGTACAAAACGTAACCAAATCCTATCGAGGAAAAGATAAGGTCCTACGCGATGTTTCATTTGGGCTTAACAAGGGAGAGTGCCTCGGCCTGGTTGGGGAAAGTGGCTGTGGAAAAAGTACGTTAGCAAGATGTTTAATGCGTATGGAAACCATTGAAAAAGGATCTATCCTTTTTAACGGGGAAGCTATTGAAAAGCTGCCAGAACGAAAGCTCCGTTCCATTCGCAAAAATATGCAAATCGTCTTTCAAAACCCGACTGCTTCGTTAAATCCTAAACTCAAAATAAAGGATTCTCTAATGGATGCTTATGATCAACTAAAAGGTGAAGCAGATTTAACCTATTTTCAATACACCTCAAGGGAAGGGTTTGTAAAGCAATTACTGGAAGCCGTTGAACTTCCGGGGGATTTAGCAAACCGCTACCCTCATGAATTGAGTGGGGGACAACGCCAACGTGTGACCATTGCCCGTGCAATCAGTATTGAACCAGAATTAATCGTGCTTGATGAACCAACAGCCAGCCTTGATGTCCTATCACAGGGTGTCGTATTACAATTGTTAACCGATTTGCGCAAAAGGCTCAATTTATCATATTTGTTTATTTCCCATGACTTAGCTGCCGTTCAGCAAATGAGCCAACGCACAATGGTCATGAAGGATGGCTCTGTGGTCGACGTATTTGATCAAGAACATATATTTTCCGAGGCTCGCCACCCTTATACGAAAGAGCTCATTTCCATATTTTAAAATTTTGTAGGAGGCCATCTTGTGTAGATGGTCTTTTTTGTGGGTGGAGTGGAAGGATCTATAGGAGGAGCAGTTCAATTGGTTAGGTGTTGTGTAATTGATCATTGGTGCTGTTTATTAGACCAGGGGGGAGCGCAATCAACCAAGGGTGCAGTGTAATCGACCAATGTTGGAGTGCAATCAACCAAAGCTGTTGTGCAATCAACCAGTGGCGCAGAGCAATCGACCAATGGTGCAGCGCAATCAACCAAAGCTGTTGTGCAATCAACCAGTGGCGCAGAGCAATCGACCGATGGTGCAGCGCAATCAACCAAAGCTGTTGTGCAATCAACCAGTGGTGCAGAGCAATCGACCGATAGTGCAGCGCAATCAACCAAGGCTGTTGTGCAATCAACCAATGGTGCAGTGTAATCGACCAAGGCTGTCCTCCAATCAACCGATGTAACAGAGCAATCAACCACCGAAAAACCCAATCAACCACCAGCCCACCCAATCAACCAATAAACTCGCCCTCCCCCCTAACCCAAGCTATTCTTCAACACCCTCTACACCTCTCTACTAAAAAAGACCCACAGAACAGTGAAAACTTTGCGAATTCAATTGACAAATCACGCATATACCTATAGTATCGATAGTAATGATAATCATTATCAATTGAGGTGAATACATGATACATGTAGAAGATGTGCAAGTTGGATATGGCGATGCACTTATTATAGATTCGTTAAACCTTACAATTCCGAAGGGGAAAATAACGACGGTTATCGGTCCAAATGGCTGTGGGAAATCCACATTAATTAAAACGATTGCCCGTATATTGAAAGCCCAAAACGGTGCAATTTATTTGGATGGAAAAGCGATTAGCCGAACCTCTACAAAAGATATAGCACGTAAGATGGCCATCTTGCCGCAATCAGCAGAAGCGCCTGCTGGTTTAACGGTAAGGGAGCTAATTACATATGGTCGCTTTCCGCATCAATCGAAATTTGGAAAGCAAAGGCAGGAAGATTTAGATGCGATTGACTGGGCACTTGAAGCAACTGGGTTAAGTGATCTGGAAAAACGCCCGGTAGAAGCGTTGTCGGGCGGTCAGCGCCAGCGCGTCTGGATCGCGATGGCTTTGGCCCAGGATACAGAGGTCGTCATTTTGGATGAACCAACTACGTACCTGGATATGGCTCATCAGCTTGATATTTTACAGCTCCTGGATAAACTCAATCGAGAACAAAACAAAACAATCGTGATGGTACTTCATGATTTAAACCATGCTTCACGGTTCTCCCATCACCTTATTGCAATGCGTGATGGCAAGGTAATCCATGAAGGTGCGCCACACCAAGTGATGACAGCGCCAAACTTACAGGATGTTTTCCAGATTCAGGCGATGTTAACGGTCTGCCCGTTTAGCCAAAATCCGATATGTCTTTCCTATGGCATGAAGGAGGCGTAGTTCTATGTATGATGTAACAATAGTTGGTACGGGTCCAGCAGGCTTGTATGCAGCATTTTATAGCGGTCTGCGCGGTATGAAAACGAAGCTTATTGACAGTCAGGCTGTACTAGGTGGTAAGATCCATGCCTACCCGGAAAAAATGATCTGGGATGTTGGCGGCATGCCACCACTTTTAGGGGAGCAGCTTATTACCCATCTTTCTGAACAGGCGGTTCTCTTTGACCCTACGGTTGTGCTGAACTCGAAAGTGGAAGGGATTTCACAGCAGGATGAGGGATTCCTACTATCTACGGAGAATGGGGAAAATCACTCCACAAAAACGGTTATTCTCGCAACAGGAAGCGGTATTCTCACACCGAAAAAGGTAGGCTTACCAGAAGAGGAAAGGTTTGTGCATACCAATTTACACTATACAGTCAAATCGTTGGCGCGTTTTAAAGATAAAGTTGTGCTGATTTCAGGTGGTGGTAAATCGGCAGTAGATTGGGCAAACACATTGGAACCAATTGCCAAAAAGGTTTATGTCACGTACCGCAAGGATCACTTTACAGGACATGAAGCAGACATCCAAAAGCTCTTGGACAGCTCTGTAGAAGTAATCTATGAATCTGTTATTACAGGGTTAAATGGGGTAGAAAAGATTGAAAGTGTGACGTTAAACCACACAGAACAGCTTCCTGTCGAAGAGGTGATTATTAACCACGGGTATGACATACAGAATGATTTAATTGAGAAAAGTGATGTAGTGATCAACATGCATCCAGAGTATGGCATACAAGGAACTAGCATGGGTGAAACCTCTGTACCAGGAATTTACGGTGCAGGTGATGCCATCAATTATGACGGAAAAGTAAATTTAATTGCCGGGGCTTTTCACGATGCAGCAAATGCGGTAAACCGCGCAAAGCAATTTATTGAGCCTACTGCTGTTAAAACAGCAATGGTCTCCTCACATCATGAATCCTTCAAAACGAAAAACAAAAAAATATACGCAGAATTGGAGTTATAGATCATGAAAAAGCTATTATTTATTTTATTTGTTGGAGTTTTAGTATTAGCAGGTTGTATGCAAGAGGATAATGCCGAGTCTGGCTCATCGGATTCAGGATCAGATGATGCAGCAAGTGAAAGCATTGTGATTGAAGATGGATTTGGTGAACAGGAATTTGATCAAGTGCCAGAAAAAGTCGTTGCACTAGAATGGAGCATTGTGGAAGAATTATTGGCTGTAGGTGTACAACCAGTTGGTGTGGCAGATATTGAGGGCTTTAATAAATGGGTTAATATTGATGCAGAATTAGATGATAGTGTAACAGAAGTTGGATTACGTACAGAGCCGAACATTGAAGAGATTGCCAAGCTTGAGCCAGATGTAATTGTTGCTATGACATATCAAGAAGAAATGAAAGAAGAACTAGAGAAAATTGCACCGGTTGTGATGTATGATAACTCCACAGAGGAAGCAATGTCAGACCTGTATGCATATACGTTACATACATTTAAGCAAACAGCTAAATTAGTTGGGAAAGAGCAAGAAGCAGAAGAGCATATTACTAGTTTAGAAGAACGTATGGCAACTGCAAAGGAAAATGTGGAAGCGGCGAACCTGCCAACAAACGAATTTGTTTTCACTCAAGCCTATTCTGTAAATGAGGCACCAACATTCCGTTTATTTACAGAAAACTCTACGGTTAGTCATGTGCTGGAAGGTATTGGATTAACAAATAAAATTCAGGATCAGGATCCTCAGCCTAGTGGATTTATTGAAGCAAATGTAGAAGGCGTCTCCAATTACGAAGAGGCATTATTCATTCATACGGTACAGGAGGACGATCCATTATTCGATAACCTCGAAGGGAATAGTGCCTGGAACGGCCTACATTTTGTGGAAGAGGATTTATTGTATGACGTGGGGGCAGGAGTGTGGACATTCGGTAGTGTGTTATCAATGGAAACATTGATTGAGCAGCTAGAAGAAGCACTCGTGAACTAATGCTATGAATGTAAAAGCAACGCTATATTTCATTGGAAGTATCCTATTGTTTCTTGTCCTTGGACTCATTCACGTGAGCCAGGGGCAAGCTTCAGGAGGATTTTTCGCTTTTTGGACAGAGGTTTGGCAAGATGAACAACAAATGAATTTCCTATTACATAGTCGCATGCCCCGTTTCGTAATTGGTTGTCTTGCGGGTGCTGCATTAGCGGTAGCTGGTATGCTACTGCAGACAATGACGAAGAATCCCCTTGCTAGTGCAAGTACGTTAGGAATACATGCTGGGGCGTATTTTTTCGTTGTCTTCTTTACTATTTTCTTTCCAGGTATTAGTGGTGCATCTCCAATTGCTGTCACAATGGCAGGAGGCGTATTGGCGGCACTTTGTGTGACGTTTCTAGTAGGGAAATCACTAGACCCAGTGCGTATTGCTTTAACAGGGATGATTGTAACGATGCTGTTCTCCTCGTTTACGAGTGCGTTGCAATTACTTTTTCAAAATGAGGTTTCGGGGCTTTTCCTCTGGGGAGCAGGGACCTTATTGCAGCTTGATTGGGGCGGGGTGCAATTTGCCGCACCATGGATTATTATTACGTTAATCGTTGCACTGCTTGTAAGTCGTCGCTTTGATATTTTGCTGTTAGGGGATGAAACGGCAATTGGCCTGGGTCAAAATATTACATTAAGCAAGCTGTTAGGATGGGTTATTGCGATTTTACTGGCAGCCGTAACAGTAACTGCTGTTGGTCCAATTGGGTTTGTCGGCATTATTGCACCGCACTTAGTCCGTCTAATGGGCTTTCGAATGCACCGAACAATGATCTTGGGAAATATTGTAGTAGGGGCCAGTTTGTTAATTGCAGCAGACATTTTAGTGCGTATTGTTTCGCAAACGTCTGAACTGCCAGTTGGCGCAATGACAGCGATTGTTGGGGCTCCATGGCTTGTGTACTTAGCATTGAAAATGAGTTCGCAAACAAAAGCTGCTGGGAATGCATTGGAAGGAAAAGTTCGGATAACCCGCTATAAACTGTTCTATCCAATCTTAGCCGTAGTGACGTTATTGATTATCGTATTGAGTCTATCCTTCGGTGGCACGAGCTTTACGAAGCTGCTCGAATTGCCACAGGAGATTATGTATAACAGCTTTGTTTGGGACTTCCGGGTGCCGCGTGTTTTTGTTAGCTTTGGTGTAGGAATGATGATGGCGATAAGCGGGATGCTTATGCAAGCAGTACTGCGAAATCCACTTGCAGACGCTTCTGTGCTTGGTATTACCTCTGGGGCTAGTGTTTTTGCGGTATTACTTATCGTTGTTTTCCCTCAAGCACCTTTTGTGTTCATACCGTTTGGTGCACTGCTTGGGGCTCTTATTACGATGGGAATTATTCTAGCAATTAGTGCACGGAGTGGTTTCCAGCCGATGATCCTTCTGTTAATGGGGATTGCCTTCTCGGCTGTAGGGGCTGCTATTATTCAGATTCTATTGGTGAAAGCCAACGTGCATGCCAGCCAGGCTTTAACATGGCTTGCTGGGAGCACATATGGGGTCGATTGGGGACACTTTATTATTTTCATTATCGTCATGCTCATTGTCCTACCCATTGTCATTACTTTTGCCACAACCTTCGATATCTTAACGTTTGGAGACGGCATTTCCATTGGTTTAGGTGTGAAAACCGATCGTATGCGTTTATTAATGATCGTAATTGGTGTAGTATTGGCGGCTGTTAGTGTATCCATTGTGGGAACCATCAGTTTTGTCGGGTTGCTTGCCCCTCACATTGCAAGACAGCTTGTCGGACCAAAATTACTACGTTTATTGCCATTAACGCTAGCGGTTGGCGGGATTTTACTATTATCAGCTGATTTTCTTGGGAGATTCCTTCTTGCGCCAAAAGAAATTCCAGCAGGGATTATCGTCTCGTTAATTGGAGCGCCATATTTGCTTTATTTATTGAAGAAAACAAATTCGGTGAAGAGTAAATAGAAATAGCATCCTCTCCCAACAGGGATTGGATGCTTTTTAAAATTGGTTAATATATTTTTACGTGCTTGCTGTTAAGCCGCCATCGACACGGTATTCAGAGCCTGTAATAAACTTGCTTTCGTCAGAGGCTAGGAAAAGAACAAGGTTTGCAATATCCTCTGCTTCTCCGTAACGCGCTAGTGGTATAGCACTCGTTTGTTCCTCTTTTGAGCTTTCAGGGTCGTTAGGATTTTGCCCTTTCTCAATGGAACGCATCATGCGTGTGTTAACGGGCGATGGGTGAATGGAATTTACACGAACTCCTTTGTCCGCTACCTCAAGTGCTGCTGATTTGGTTAAGCCGATAATAGCATGCTTAGAGGCGACATATGGAGCAAGTCCAGGGAAACCACCAAGTCCGGCAACAGAAGAAGTATTAATAATACTACCACTTTCCTGATCAGACATGACAGGAAGGACATGCTTCAGACCAAGAAATACCCCTTCGCCATTAACAGCCATCACTTTTTGATAGTCTTCTAGCTTCTGTTCAGCTATTGGGGCAACTTTTCCTTCAATTCCGGCATTGTTAAAGAAAATATCGATAGACCCAAATTGTTCCTTCGCTTTATTTACATATTTTTTAACATTTTCTTCATCAGTGACATCTGCTTCGATTACGGCTACTTCTCCATATTGGTCTAAATTGTCTTTCACGTCGTTTAACGCTTCCTGGTTCATATCTACTAATAGTACTTTTGCACCTTCTCTTAAAAAGGTTTCTGCTACTTTTTTGCCGATACCACCTGCGCCACCTGTAATGACTGCAGTTCTTCCATCTAATCTAGGCATAAAGCTACCATCCTTTCTTTCTTTCTTTCAAAATTTACCCCGCCTTAACTGGCAGTAAGGCAAGAAGGCGGGAAGCAATCAAGTATTAAGTGGGGGATCAACTGCCAGTAAAGGTCCGATTCGTTCAACTAACATTTGGTGGGGAGGAAGGGAAACCCCACCAAATGAAGCTTCACTTTATCTAATCTAGTTAATATCTCCTATATTGTTTCTGTACCCGAAATAGTTTTGATAAAACATGAGGGTTAAGCATGTATAGGAAAAAGAGGAGTTCAAAACTTAGTTAAATACTTGCAAAACCCCCCCACTTTTACTAGTTTTTATGCTACATTTAAGGAAAACCAGTGTTTAAAAAGAGGGTAGAAAAGAATGAATTCGGCATTGACCGCTTATATAACGCTTATTTGTACCTCTGGTGTGTTCAATATGTATTTGTGTTTCCGTGTCTTTGCAAGGCGCAGGCGATATACGGGGGTCGCTACATATTTTGTCCTTTACACGATAGTTATTACCATCTATTGTTTTACGGCGGCATTTAGCTTAATGGCTACGAATCTGGAAGAGATAAAGTTTTGGACGATCATGCAATATACAGCAATGCCTCTTTCCTCGCCGCTAGGTTTATTGTTTACCATGCGTTACTTAGGAATGAAAATGAAACGAAAGACATGGATTTTCCTTCTTATCATCCCTGTTATTAGCCTCTTTATGGTCGCTACGAATGATTTGCATCACTTGCATTATCGTGTGTTTGAAATTGACCCTAGTCTCGGTACACCTTTTATTCATATAGAGATTGGCCTCTGGTACATCATTCATGGTGTTTTTACCTTCACTTGTATGTTTATCGCATTCTTACTTGTGGTTTATCGCTGGAAGGAAACAACAAAGAAGTATCGTCCACAGCTTCTCGCCCTGCTGATTGGCCAGCTCGTTCCTATGCTAACAGCCTTTTTATACTTAATTGGCACCACCCCTCCAGGTGTTGACCCTGTCCCAATGGTCCTTTGGATAACATCTATTCTCTATTTATGGTCAATTAGTAGCTCAAGTCTACTTGCCATCACACCAATTGCTAAAAATACTATATTTAATAGCATTAATGATGGCGTTATGGTACTTGATGAGTCGTTTCGGTTAATTGAATTTAATCATGCAGCAAAGCTTTTGTTCCCCGGTCTAAAATCGTCCATGTATGGAATGAAGGCTAAAGAGGTATGGCTTGCTTTAACTGAGGCACCCCTCCCTGCAG
This sequence comes from Oceanobacillus kapialis, assembly GCF_044790185.1. Classification (GTDB taxonomy): domain Bacteria; phylum Bacillota; class Bacilli; order Bacillales; family Amphibacillaceae; genus Oceanobacillus_B; species Oceanobacillus_B kapialis. Next base: position 3,543,239 of record NZ_CP085256.1, on the reverse strand, counting down.
CTTTGGAGACAGCTCATTATACCGGAGAAGTAGAGCTGGATGAGCAAATGAATCGTGTTTATCAAATTCGCACAGCCTCTCTACAAGCTGAGCTAAACAGCAAGCGAGAAGGGTTGCTATGGATTTTTACCGATGTGACGGAAGTGAAAAAGCTACAGGTTCAATTAGAGCACCAAGCTTACTATGATGAGTTGACGCAAGTGTTAAACCGCCGTGCTTTTTTTGAAAGATCAGAGCAGGAATATAGGAAAGCAAAGGAATTGGGCAGTGCTTACACCGTTATTATTATGGATGTCGACTATTTCAAGCGTGTTAATGATACATATGGCCATTATGTCGGTGATCAATTGCTAAAGCATGTGGCCCAATTTTACCAGAAGCGATTAAAGGACATGCTTTTTGCCCGTTACGGAGGGGAGGAATTTGTCGTGGGGCTGAAGGGGATGACAGCCGGTGAAGGGGAAGCAATAGCTGAAGAATTAAGACAGGCCATTAGTAGAGAACCTTTGGCTACGAATGAAGCTGTTATCTCTATTACCCTTAGCAGTGGAGTGGCAGAAGCGAAGTATGAAGCTGGAGAAACATTACAGGATTTATTAAATCGTGCAGATAAAGCATTATATGAGGCCAAACAGAATGGTAGAAATAGAGTCAACGTGTACGAGACTGTATAGAAGAGAGGCAATGAATGGATGCCTCTCTTCTGTAAGGATTTATCCTTTTAAAGAAGCTAAATCTTCTTTCGTTAAAGGCTGACCATTAACGATAATCATCTGGCTAAGGGTTATCTGATCCCCAAGCATAACCGATTCAGGTAAGACACAAGGGATCGGCTGCTCGACAGGTTTTCCTGCCACATCATAAAACAAATAGCCTTCTTTCTCATCTACTATAAAGGAATTAATTTTCATATTAGGGGTGATGAGCAGCGTTATCTTTTCTTGCTCATTCCATATCACTTTCAGGAGCGTTTTCTTTTTTGTTTTCTTTTCCACAAATGCTTTTAAGTCTCTTAATGATACGGTCTCTTGCATGCGTTGACCTCCAGGTTGTTATGGCTTGCTACCTTCAACTTTAGCACAGAATTTGTTTAGAGGTAAGCTAATCCCCAGCTACAATAACCTTTTTAAAGAAAAGTTAATACATAATTTACAGTACATAAATGGTAAATATTATCCGACCAATGCTACGATGTGAATGTGGATTTATGTGGATATTATTTGATATAGAGGGTGTGTGGGATATGCTAATGAAAGAGAGGCAGGAAAAAATCGTCGAAAAGCTGCATGAGTCGAATTTCGTAAAAGTTGGAGAGCTTATTGGCCTTTTTAACGTGTCTGTGGAAACCATTCGACGTGATCTGGAGTATCTTGAGTCAATGGGAAAATTAAAACGGATTCATGGGGGAGCTGTAGTAGAAAGGGATAACTCTGAAGAAGAGTCCTTTGTCACGAGGGAAAATATAAATGTACGAGAAAAGCAGGAAATTGGTGAGTTGGCGACTTCCTTTGTACAAGAAGGACAATCTATCGCGATGGATGTAAGTACAACTAATACGGAGTTTGCAAGGGCGTTGAAAAAGAAATTTAAGCAATTAACTATCCTAACAAATTCGCTCCCTATTGCATATGAACTCTCGACCATGCCACATTATACAATCATTATGGTTGGAGGGATTTTGAGGAATGAGGAGTTGTGTGTAGTTGGAGATATGAGTGAGCAGTTTATCTCCCAATTTCATATTGATACATTGTTTTTAAGTATGAGCGGTATTTCCCTCCATTCAGGGTTAACGGATTATGGCATTCAGGAATGGAATATTAAAAAGAAGCTATTAGAATCGTCTAAGAAATGTTATGTTGTGGCAGATAGCAGCAAGTTTGATGCTGTATCACTATTAAAGGTATGCTCGTTTAGCGAAGTGAATGGCATTATTACAGACAGTTCTTTACCAGAGAAGATTAAACAAAAATACGTGGATATCGGTGCAACTATTATTAACTAGTGGGTGCACTTTTAATAGAGAATACATAAACACAAAACGCCCACTTTAATGTGGGTTTTTGTGTGGGAAAATGTTGGTATTTACACATACTTTAAGGTTAGTTAATACTTTCTCCATATTTATTCCCTACAATCAAAAGTGTAGAAAATAGATTAAAGGAGGTGGATTATTGTTGGATACTGTGATCACCAAAACGAAAAATAAGAAGAAAGGTTTGGAAGGAGTACGAGCGAAAAAGCGCAAAACACGGATGTTAACACCATGGTTGTTTGCCTTACCAGCATTAATTCCTCTGGTGGTGTTTTGGATTTATCCCATGCTCCGTTCTTTATGGATTAGCATGACGGATTGGGATTATATTAGCCCTGATTATGAGTTTGTTTGGTTTAATAATTATGTCCATCTCTTTAAGGACGCTGCGTTTTACGATGTACTGTGGAACACGCTTTATTTTTCTGTTGCTACCGTTATTCCAACAGTAGTAGGGGGATTATTACTCGCATTACTACTTGTAAAAAAAGCAATGGGAATTGGTTTTTTCCGTACCATTCTCTTTTCCCCTTGGGTAACCCCGACAGTAGCCGTCTCCATTGTCTGGTCATGGATATTTGAACCTACAGCTGGACTGGCAAACTGGTTATTATCTGTTTTTAATCTGCCAGGCTTGGAATGGACAAGCAGTTCTACATGGGCCATGCCGGCAATTATTATCGTCACGGTATGGAAAGGGGTAGGCTGGGCAATGATTTTTTACCTGCATGCCTTGAAAAAGGTTCCAGAAAATTTATATGAAGCATCAGCAATGGATGGAGCATCTAAGTGGAGACAATTTATACATATTTCCATCCCACTTGTTTCGCCAACTACCCTGTTCTTGGTGGTAGTTACAACTGTAGAGGCATTACAAGCCTACGATCAGATTCAAGTTATGACACAGGGAGGTCCTGCTGGCAGCACACGAACATTGCTTTACATGTATTATCAGTTTGCTTTTGAGGAGTTCAATATGGGTAGAGCAACAGCAGTTGCAACCGTGCTTGTACTCATAACGGTCATTTTGTCACTGCTACAATTTACAATTTCCAGACGCTGGATTCACTATCAATAAAAGAAAAGGATGAAAACTATGATGCTACGACTTCGAGCAACCTCATCTTTAATAGCCAAGTACGGGTTGTTAATCATTCTCAGTTTAATAATGTTCTTTCCTTTTCTGTGGATGGTAATTAGTGCGCTCAAAACAAAAGATGAGATTTGGAGCTTTCCGCCAACATGGTGGCCAAGTGACCCACAGTTCAGTAATTTCTTATCAGCATGGGATCTAGCTCCTTTTGGTCAATATATTTTTAACAGTGTATTTACAGCGGTAGTGATTGTATTAATCATCGTAGTTAATTCTGCCATGATTGCCTATGCCTTTACACAGTTCCGCTTTAAAGGGAGAAACACCTTATTCGCTATCATTCTCGGAACGTACATGCTTCCGGTAGCAGCAACCTATGTACCTAGCTACGTTGTTTTAGCTGATTTGGGTTTGTTGGATTCCTTCACAGGCATTATTATTTCAAATGCCGTTAGTGTGTTTGGGATATTCCTCTTGCGCCAAGCATTTTTACAGGTTCCACGTGATGTAGTGGATGCTGCCAAGGTAGATGGTGCCAATCATTGGTGGATATTATGGAGGATTTTCCTGCCATTAACAAAACCATCCTTCGTTACATTAGGACTCATTAGCTTTGTACAAATGTATAACAACTACCTATGGCCTTCTCTTTTAATAAAAAGTGAAGAGAAGATGCTGATCACCCAAGGGGTTCAGCAATTCTTTATGGAAGAAGGCGGTTATGGCTTGCAATGGCCGTTAATTATGGCAGCTAGCACATTTGTAATTCTGCCGCTGCTACTATTGTTTCTATTTGCACAAAAGTGGTTTGTATCTGGCATTACGGATTCAGGAGTAAAAGGATAAAAAAGGAGGAGTTACAAATGAAGAAACGTATTTCAGGTAAAATTAAGTTTTTGTTGATGGGATTAATTATTGCCCTCGTAATGGCTGGTTGTTCTAATGGGGATAACGAAGCTGCGGGGCAAGGTGAAGGGCCAGTAGAAATTGAATTTTGGTATGGGCTAGGAGGTAATCTTGGTGAAAACATGGAACGACTAATTGAGGAGTTCAATAGTAGTCAGGACGAAGTAAAAGTAACAGGAGTAGCTCAAGGTAACTACACGGAAACGTACCAGAAACTGCAAGCAGCTATTGCCGCTAAAGAAGTTCCTGCCGCGGTTCTAATGGGGGGAACGACTGTAAATGCATTAGCAGAAAAAGAAGCATTAGCTCCAATGGATTCGTTTATTTCGGAAGCAGAAGAGTTTAATAAAGAGGATTTCATTGATTCTTTTTATAGCCAAGGACAGATTGATGAAAAGCAATACGCTTTGCCTATGTATGGTACGACACAAGTGATGTATTACAGAGATGATGTTTTTAAAGAGCTTGGTATTTCAACAGATGACTTAAGTAATTGGGAAACACTTCGTGAAGCAGCAGGAAAAATTAAAGAAGAAAAAGGGATCTTTGGATGGATGCCTATGTGGGGTTCTGGTAATTTAGTTGATGCTTCACTTAGCCGTGGGGGCACGATCCTAAACGAGGACGGAACAGAGGTAGTAATTGATTCTAAAGAGTGGATAGATACATGGGAATTTTTCCGTGAAGCTATTCATGAAGATGAAACAATGGGAATCCATCATAGTGGCCAAGGATGGGAATACTGGTACAAAACAATTGATGATGTGATGCAAAATCGTGCAGCAGGTTATACAGGTTCAAGTGGTGACCAAGGGGATTTAGATTTCTCTATCGTTTCAGCACATCCGCAGCCTGGCTGGGAAAACTCCGAAGCAGCACCAGTAGCAGATGCATTGCTTGGAACCATTACAGCACTTGCTCCAGAAGAAGAGCAAAAAGCAGCGTTTAAATTCTTAACTTTCTTTACAAGTGCAGAGATAACTGCGGATTGGTCTGTTAACACTGGATATATTGCCGTTCGTGATTCCGCTCAGGATGCTCCTGTATTTCAGGACTATGCAAAAGAGAACCCACAGATTTTAGTACCTTTAGAACAAGCGAAAACCGCTTCCAAACCTTTTATTGATCCAACAGGTGGAAAAATTACGGATGCTATTGAGAAGGCTGCAGATCGAGTAGAGATCGAAAATATTCCAGCTGAAGAAGCATTAAAAGAAGCAAAGGCAGAAGCTCAGATAGCGCTGGAAGAAGTGCTTAATCAGTAAGGAGGGGTAGGATGACGACAAAAGTTACACAGAAAATAAGCGGCATGATAGATAAGCCATATGTAACGCAAGCATTTGCTGTAGAGCAAAAAGATGCTCAAGCTTTAAAGCTAACGATAACTTTTGAAAAAAAGGGCTGGGTTGTTCTGCTTGTCTGGGACCCAAAGGAAAATCTCCGAGCACAATATGTCTATGTTGGTGAACAAGAAGTAAACATGACTATCTCACATGATGGGCAATCCTCTTCCTTCTCCGCTATCCCTGGCGCTATACCACCGGGGGAGTGGAAGGTTGAGATGTTTGCAGGGAAACAGGATAATCCATATAACATCGAAGTGGAAACAGCTACTGAATTACTTGAGGTATCCCTTCAGCAGAAGAGCAGTTGGGCAGAAATTAGTGAGTCAGGTAGCTTCCACTTAACTGGATTTGCTGCTAATAAGTCGTTGAAAACAGAGAAAAGATGGTACAAAGGTGATTTTCATACCCACACGACATTGTCAGATGGAAAAATGACCGTAGATGAGGGGTTGAAGCAAGCAAAGCATCAAGGTTTAGACTTCTTCGTAGCTACGGACCATCAGCTTGTGCCGACATCCTGGCTTTTGGATGAAGAGGTTTTAGTAATACCAGGTATTGAGGTGACCTCTTCGAAAGGACACTTTAATGCACTTGGGGTAGATCGATGGATTGATTGGCGTCCAATCCGCCCTGATGGTGGCATGGAATCAGAAGCAGGCATGAACAAAATTTTACGGGAGGTAAAGATGGCAAATGGCCTCCGGTCGATTAACCACCCTGCACTGGTACCATGGGAGTGGCAATTTAAAGAGACGGACTTACAAGAAGTAGATGTTATCGAAATATGGAATGATCCTACCTTTAGGGATAACGTGAAAGCAACGGAAACGGCCCTTAAGCTATGGGATGGCTTGTTGAATGAGGGTTATCGCATTACAGGGATTGGCGGATCGGATTCACACTTACTCCCAACCGAAAGCTATGAAGAAGGTGGGCCACCATCTGTAATTGGAGATCCTGCGACCTATGTACATGCCGAAAAGTTATCCGTGGAAGAAATTCTTCAATCAGTGTCGGAAGGTAAGGTTTATGTGAGCCGAGGACCTGTGTTAGATGTGGAAATTATGGCGAATGGAAAGCAAGTAACGTTTGGTGATGAATTTAATGCAGAAACGATTACGTTGCATGCCAATTACCATGATATTCCTGCTGGATCATTGCTTACGTGTATTGTTAATGGAGAGAAAACACAAAGCATTACCATTTTAGAAGAAGCGGGCGAACAATCGATGACAATAGATTGCCAGAGAGCATTTATATGGATCCGCTGGGAAATCCGCAGTGCGAGCGGGGAATTATTGGCCTTTACAAACCCTGTTTTCAAAGGAGGAAAAGTGCCTGCAATTCGTACATGGAATCAATTACAACAAAAGGCAGGTATCACTTATTGACGAATATAAAAGCCATCCTCTTTGATAAAGATGGAACCTTAATGAATTTTCATAGTGTATGGGAAAAGGTCATGCAAGAGTTAATTGAACAATTAAGCGGCTATTTTCCACAAAGAGAAGTAATAGCAAAACAGTTATCGGAAGCTATAGGGTTTAAGGCCAACCAAGTCGATGCAAATGGAATACTGGCTGGGGGAACGACGAAGGATATTGCAGAGGCCTTTGAAGCGGTTATTAAAGATCTGGGCTTGCAGCATGTATTCCCCTTTCCTATTTTTACATGGATATCAGAGACAATGCTCGAGCTTACGAAAAAGCATATTGACGAAGTTACAGCAACAACAGAATCTCTAACAGAATTACTGGCTAAACTGGGTAAACAAGGGATTATCCTTGGGGTCGCGACAGCGGATGACTATCCAAATACAGAGCTTTGTTTAGAAAAGTTAAACATACGAAACTATTTTTCTTTTATTGCAACATCAGACCGCTTTCCGCAAAAAAAACCAGATCCCTTTATTTTAGAGGTTTTTTGTTCAGCACATCAATTACGGCCGGAAGAAGTTGCCGTAATCGGGGATACAAGTGTAGATTTAAACCTTGCAAGGAATGGGAAAGCCGGTCTTGCTATAGGCGTACTATCAGGAGCAAGTGAGCTGCACCACCTGCAACCTTTAGCAGATTTTGTAATCCCTACAGTGGCAGATATATTAACTGTTGATAATCAATGGATATGGGCAGAATCGAATATAGCGAATTAACACATGACATGGATACTACTCTCTTAAAAGAGTTAGTTTCCATGTCATATTTTTTGAATCAAAGGGCTGGTGATAAGCGTATAACGTATATAGAAGGAGAGATAGAAAAATGAACAAAGAACAAGAGATAAGGCAAAGAAAGCTGCTACGGAATTGGGTCATCACCATTGGTGGGTTTGTTGTCATGCAGTTTATTTTCGTTTTGATTGATGGCACTTTTTTGGAGCCCAATGATGGCATGTTAGGTAACTTTGCAAATCGAATTGTTGAAGCAGACTGGTTTGTGGAGTGGCTGATCTTTTATGAGAACCCGTATTTTAATATCATAACAGTACTCGCCGTTCTTCATATCGTGTTTCATGGAATAAAGGATTTGATCCGCATCCGGATTTGGAAGAAAACGGCTAGTTAGGGTGCGAGTTATAGTCATTGGAAAAAATATAGCTTATGATACAAGCTCTTTCTTAGTACTGAAATTTCACCTCCAATATAGCGTCAATCACAAGCTCTCCTGGCTCAATTGGTGTCGCAACAGCCTCCGCCGATAAGGCCATTTTTGAAAATGGAATTGGAGGCGTTTCTGTTATTTCTTTAATCCTGAGCGGAATTGGATTGAGGTTCACTTGCATGGATGTAGCGAGTGCATTCGCTTTTGCTTGGGCGTTTGCCAATGCTTCCTGAAGGGCTTGTTGTTTGTATTGTTCACTATTTTGGACGGAAAACTGAATACTGTTCACAAGGTTTGCCCCATCTTCAACAGCGGCATCTAGTATCCTTCCGATTTGGTCGATATCTGTAATCGTTACATTGATCAGGTTCGTCACTTGGTACCCACGAAAGATTTGTTCACCATCTACAAAATCATAGCGAGGATTCACGGTATAGCTAGCTGTTTGGATGTTTTCACGAGCAACTCCCAGGCTTAATAAAGTCTCGATCACTTGATTCATGACTGCAGCGTTCGTTTGTTGTGCGTTTGTGAGAGAGGTGTTTTCTGTCATAACGCCTATCTCTACTGTCGCCATGTTTGGTGCTACAGAAACGCTACCATTTCCTATCACTGTCATTGTTTGCTCTAACCCATTACGCGGTTGCGGTGGTGTTTGCCTATACGTTGAAACAAAAGGGTAATACATGAGCAATTCTCCTCTCCGGTCTTTTTAAAATATTATGCTGGTATTGGAGAAATAATTAGTTGGATTGAATAGAGAGGAGTTACCTTGATGAACCATGTTATTTCATCAATCTATATTGCAACATCACTGCTGATGTTTTTTATTGTTAGGATTATCGTGTTGTATGGGGAATGGTTCCTTCCAGAAAAGCCGTTGGCATTTATGAAGATGTCGGTGTATTATTTTCCATTGATTCCATTGTTTATTGGTCTAATATATTTAGGATTTCATATTGTTTCGGTTCGGAATAAAAATAAGGAATAAGAAAAAGCATTGGGGATAGACCCAATGCTTTTTTAGCTTAAATACCCAATGTCTTCTTATACTCTTCTAAATATGGCATTTCAGAAGGGGAGCCTTGTTCCATGGCTGCCATCACGCGGTGCCATAATGGATAAATTGGTGCTGGTCGTGCAATGGATTCGATTTTATCATGCTCTTCCTTCGTTAGTGTAATCTCGTAGGAATCAATGTTCTCCCGTAATTGTTCTTCATTACGTGCGGCAATCACGACAGGTCCAATATTTGGGCGATCCTTTATCCAAGAAAGCGCGATTTGCGGAACGGTTGCGCCGCGGTTTTCTGCCACTTCTTTTAAGGCGTCAATTAGGTTATACAGTCGCTCATCATCCATTACCCAAGGCTCTGGCCAGCCTTCACCTTGTCTTGTGTTTTTCGGTGCTTCGTTATGGCGATCAATTTTTCCTGTAAGAAGACCTTCACCAAGCGGGCTCCAAATCATGGACCCAATCCCAAGCTCGCTAGCTGCTGGCAATAGTTCATATTCCGCTTCACGTGCTTCTGGTGTGTAATAGATTTGCTGGCAAATTGGCGCAATGTAACCAGGCTGTTCGGCAATAGATACCGTTCTGGCTAATGCCCAGCCACTATAGTTGGAAACGCCCCAATAGCGGATTTTACCGGATTTTACAAGCTCGGTCATCGTTTCAACTGTTTCCTCAATAGGTGTACGCCCGTCCCATAAATGAACAAAGTAAAGATCAATATAATCTGTTCCAAGACGTTCTAGTGATTGATCAATGGAGTTTTTTAGATGAATACGGGATGCGCCTTGTTCATTTGGACCGTCTTCTATAGGGAAGCCTGTTTTTGAGGTTAATACCACTTCGTCACGGCGCCCCTTAATCGCTGCACCTAGTACTCTTTCCGCATCACCACTAGAGTATAGGTTTGCTGTATCAAACATATTAATCCCAGCATCCAGGGCGATGTCTACCATTTTACGAGCCTCTTCTTCCTTCACATCTCCTGCTGGTTCAAAGCCATTTGTGCCACTGAATGGGATGGTTCCTAATATATACTTCGGTACGCGAAGACCTGAGTTTCCTAGATTAATATATTCCATTCTATCCCTCCGTTAAAAGTATGTCTCTATAATGAGAGTACCCAAGCGCGATGCAAGGCTAAACGTAATCGGGAAAGTGTATGCGCTTAAATTAACGATAGATTAATAGATGCCGGAGAAGAAAATCTTCACTTTAATCAGCTGGGAAGAAATAATTATAATTATTCTCACCCTTGCGCATGTAGCCTATCCTATGAGTTAATAAAGGTGTCGGACCGACAGACTCTTGTGAAAGGAGGCTGATTAATGATTTACGCAGAACTTGAGGTGATTTCCGCATAGCGGAAATCCCTACGTGTGGGGTCGCATTTCGCGGCCCCTTTTATTATCAAATTATTATTCGGAAAATTAGCATCTTTTCGTAATGGAAAAAGTAGATTATACTTAAGGATAAAAGGTCAAAAACTTTAAAATTTGGAAGAAAGGGGATGAAGACGAATGATTAATTGGAATCTGTTTACACACCGAATCAATGGATACCTTTTGAAGGAGGACGTTAATCGTGCAATACAAAAATGGAAAAGAGGTTCTTCCCCCTAATCTGTTGAAAGAAATGCAGAAATATATCCAGGGAGAACTGATTTATATCCCCAAGAAAAAGAGTCAGCGGGCGGGATGGGGAGAAGTAAATGGTTCACGCGAGATCATTGCGCAGCGTAATGAAGAGATATTGAAGTTGTCTAAAGAGGGAATAACCCTTGATGAGCTAGAGCAGATATACAATTTGTCTACAGACAGCATTCGAAAGATTATATATAAAACGCGCAACCTTTGTGATGGAAGATAAAGAGGCTGCTATGCTTATCAACATAAACAACAATATAAATAGCAAGTAAAGACGCTTGGATTATTTTCCGGCGTTTTTTATTTGGTTGGTTAAATTATCATTCCTCAGATGTTTAAGGGTTCGACTTAATCTTTGAGAATATTAATCCCCCATTTCTACAGAACAAAAATCGTAAAAAACGGTTATAACCATTCTTACCCTTGTTCGGTAAGGTTGTTTCATGAGTTAATAGGTATGTCGCGATAGCTACTGGTGAAAGGAGGCTGCATTATGTTACATGCATCAATTAAGGTGATTTTAGTATAAACAGAAATTAAAAATAATTGGTATGAACACCTGAAAATATTCCTGCTTTCTAGGAGGGTATACTTTTTAGGGAAATGTCTGTCACCATGCCGACCAGAAGCCTTCCCGGTTGTTGAGAAACAAGTTAAACAACGTAAGGGAGTAATCATCGTGTATTATCATTTAGATATGTATAAAGGTATTACGAACGACCGTATGAATCACATAAGAAAAGAAACCTATGAAAATAATACAGTAATAAAAGCCAATGACGTTATCAATTGGAAGCTAAATACAAGCATGCTTTTCATATTTATTTTTCGATCGGGGAAAGGCTAATTGAGTAAAAGGCTAGGGTGGATACTAGAGTCTCCAAAAAGGAGACTGGTTTAACCTATATATTAATAAATTTCCGTTTACTACGAAAATCATCGAAATGATGGTTATAAGTAAAGCCAAGAGACTGTGTGCATGCAATCTCTTGGCTTTTTTAATTTTAATACCAATCCGTATGGAAAATTCCGTCCTTATCTTTTCGCTCATACGTGTGTGCTCCAAAATAATCACGTTGAGCTTGGATCATATTGGCTCCACTTTGTGCAGAACGATAGCCATCATAATAAGTTAATGATGCACTAAAGCATGGCAGTGACATACCGTTTTCCATACCTTTCATTGTGACTTGGCGAAGTGACTGCTGATAGTTGCCTGCTTTTTCCTTAAAGTAAGGGGAAAGCAACAGGTTGGATAAGTCAGGATCTGTTTGAAAGGCTTCGCTTATTGGGTTCAGAATATCTGCCCGGATAATACAACCACCTCTGAAAATCAAGGCGATTTGATCTAGCTTTAAGTCCCAGCCATATTCATCAGATGCCTGTTTGTATTGATGGAAGCCTTGCGCATATGCTGTGATTTTTCCCATGAAAAGTGCTTCCTTGACCAAGTTAATCCAAGTGTCTCTGTCGATTGCTTCATCCGTTGCTTTTGGTCCTGATAATTCAGATTCTGCTTGAACACGCTCTTCTTTTAATCCAGAGAGATATCTAGCAAATACGGATTCTGTGATAATGGAGAGCGGTACACCAACATCTAAAGCATTTTGACTTGTCCATTTACCAGTACCTTTTGAACCAGATTTATCGAGAATGACATCAATTGTCGGCTGCTTCGTCTCTTCATCGACATGTGTAAGGATTTCACTCGTAATCTCAATCAGATAGCTCGCCAGCTCAGATTCATTCCACGATTTGAAAACATCTGCAATTTCGTCCACAGTAAGTCCCAGTTTTTCACGTAAGAACTGATAGGCTTCTGTAATCAATTGCATGTCCGCATATTCAATTCCATTATGGACCATTTTCACATAGTGGCCAGAACCTTCATTACCTAAATAGGTACAGCAAGGCTTTCCGTCCACCTGTGCAGCAATTTTCTCTAGTATTGGTGCAACCTGATCATATGCAGCTTTGTCTCCACTTGGCATTAGAGCTGGACCATTTAAGGCGCCTTCTTCACCGCCAGAAACACCAACGCTTAAAAAGTTAAGGCCTTTATCCTTAAGTTCATGGTACCTGCGATTGGAATCCCGGAAATTGGAGTTCCCACCATCCATAATGATATCTCCTTTTTCTAGAAGAGGAAGCATGGATTGGATTACACTGTCCACCACAGGCCCCGCTGTTACCATTAGGAAAATTTTTCTTGGTTTCTCTAACGAAGCAATAAAGCTTTCCAGCTCGTAATGAGCTTCTGCATTTTCATTTGGAAATGCAGCAGTAAATTTCTCTGTTAAATCAGGTGTGTAATTATATACAGCAACCTTTTCTCCATGGTTTACCATATTTTGAGCAAGATTCGCACCCATTACACCTAGTCCAAACATACCTATCGTATTCAATTTCTGACACATCCTTTAAACAAATAAACTTAGTAGTAAAATAAAGCCCAACCCTACCACAGAAATGACTGTTTCCAGCAATGTCCATGTAGAGAAGGTTTCTTTCATGGTTAAGCCAAAGTACTCTTTAAACATCCAAAATCCAGCATCGTTAACATGGGAGGCTATTACACTACCCGCCCCTGTAGATAATACCATTAATGCGAGGTTTACGTCAGTTCCCTGGATTAAAGGAATAACAAGTCCAACGGTTGTTAACGCTGCAACCGTGGCAGAACCTAAGGAAATTCTTAGAATAGCGGCAATTAACCAAGCTAGTACAAGTGGTGACATGCTGCTTCCTTCAAATAATGCTGCTACTGCATCACCAACTCCACCATCAATAAGAACCTGTTTTAGGACACCACCACCACCGATGATGAGAAGCATCATACCAATTGACCGAATGGATTCTTCTGCTGATTGCATAACGTTTTTCATCGGAATCTGACGCGCAATTCCCATTGTATAAATAGCTAACAATACGGATAGTAGCAATGCTGGGGTTGGTTCCCCAATCAAATGGATAATTTCAAAGCCTATATTATTTGAAACTCCCCAGACCTCTTGCAGTAAATCAATAATCGTCGCAAAAGCCATTAAAATAACTGGGAAAATGGCTGTAAACACACTAATTCCAAAACCTGGCGTTTCTTCAATGTTAAATTGCTTTACCTCACCTAATGATTTAATATCACCGGTTTTTTGAAAAGCATCTGGCACGAGTTTTTTCGCCACAATGGTAAATAGTGGTCCTGCGATGATAACGGTAGGGATAGCAATAATGATCCCATAAATTAATACCATTCCAATGTTTGCCCCGTATTGCTGAGCGATAACAGTTGGCCCAGGGTGTGGCGGTAAAAAGCCGTGGGTTACAGATAGTGCTGCAATCATCGGAATTCCTAAGTATAGCGTCGAAACTTTTAACTGTTTTGCGATCTGATGCACGATTGGAATTAACAGAACAAGACCAACCTCAAAGAATAGGGCAACGCCAATAATAAAGGAGGCGATCACGACAGCCCACTGTATATATTTTTCCCCAAATTTATTAATTAAAGTAAGGGCAATACGCTGTGCACCACCCGCATCAGCAATCAGCTTACCTAAAATAGCCCCAAAACCAAATATTAACGCAATATCTCCAAGTGTTCCACCCATTCCACCTTCAATGGAGCCAACAATTTCATCCAGTGGCATTCCTAATGCAAGGGCAACGAGAAAGGAAACAATAATTAAAGAGATAAATGTATTTAAGTTTAATTTCATAATTAAAATTAGTAAGACGATAACCCCTAACGCTACAATAAAGAGGGGTGTAAGGTTTTCCATCAGTGACATATCATTTCAGCTCCATTCTAAGTTGTAAAAAATTTATTTATACTTTTCTTGATCTAGCTCCGTGCGGCCAGCGACTAGCGTAACTTCCTTCACCGCCGTACGATAAGTCAACATTGGATCCGAAGGGAAGGAAGGTCGACTAAAATCGGCCTTGCCGGCCAACGCCGACATACCCCTAATGTAGGGGCATGTTTCCTTTATCTCCTCTGGCTCAGTCCAGTTCGTACGTCGCTAAACAGACGCACTGCGCTTTTCTTGATAAGCGGCAATTTGCTCGTATTCGTTCTCCAACGATCTTGAAATTCGAATGAATATAGCCATTAATTCACGATAAGCATCGGCATGGGAAGAGTTTGGCTCATGTTTATTGGTAAAGCCGATTAACTCTTCAGCAACATCAAAGGAATCAATTTTCCCTTCTGCATACAAGCCTAATAGACAGGCGCCAAGACAAGAGGATTCATGGCTTTTTGGAATAATCACATCCTGATCAAAGATATCTGCCATCATTTGGCGCCAAATTTCCGATCTAGCAAAGCCACCTGTTGCTTTAATGGCGGTTACATCATTATCCATTACTTCCAGCAATGCAAGAAAGACAGAATATAAATTAAAGATAACACCCTCTAAAGCCGCTCGGACCATGTGCTCTTTTTTATGATTTAACGTTAGGCCAATAAAGGAACCACGCACATTTGCATTCCAAAGTGGTGCGCGTTCTCCAGCTAAGAAAGGATGGAAAAGCAAACCATTAGCGCCTGGCTCAACACGGCTGGCAATCCTCGTCAACACTTCATAAGGATCCACGCCTAAGCGTTTGGCAGTTTCGACTTCACTTGCGGCAAATTCATCACGAATCCAGCGCAAAACCATTCCGCCATTATTGACGGGTCCACCGATTACCCAATGATCTTCTGTTAAGGCATAGCAAAAAATTCTTCCCTTTGCATCTGTTCTAGGCTCAGGGATTACCGTGCGAATGGCCCCACTAGTTCCAATCGTAACTGCGACTTCTCCTTCCTTGATGGCGTTTACACCAATGTTAGAGAGAACCCCATCACTCGCACCAATTACAAAGCGTGTATCTGTTTTAATTCCCATCTCACGGGCTAAATCAGGGTCGCATCCTGTTAAAATTTCCGTGGTAGAAGCCAGGCGTGATAATTGGTCATCTGAAATTCCAGCAACCTCTAGCGCTTCCATGTCCCAATCCAATGACTTCAAGTTCATCATCCCGGTCGCTGATGCAATCGAATGATCGACCACATACTCGCCAAATAGTTGGTAGAAAACATATTCCTTAATGCCAATATATTTTTTTGCTTTTTGTGCAATTTCTGGCTTGTCATGCTGGAGCCACGTAATTTTACTTAATGGCGACATCGGGTGAATTGGTGTTCCTGTTCTTAAGTAAATCTCATGGCCGTTTAGCTCTGATTTAATTTTCTTCGCCCAATGGGCACTACGGTTGTCTGCCCAAGTAATACAGCGGGTCAGTGGCTGATTCTGTTCATCCATGGCAATAACACTATGCATTGCACTACTGAATGAGATAAACGATAGATCTTCTGGATTTATTCCAGAGTGCTGCATAACATTTTTAATGGAAAGTCTGACGGCCAAAAAGATTTCCTCTGGGCTTTGCTCAGCTGTTGAGACATCTGGTGTATGAAGGTCATACCCATTGTTCTCCTGTACGACGATTTCGCCTGTTTCCCTGTATAATACTGCTTTTGTGCTTGTTGTACCGATATCGACACCAAGCATATAGTTATTTCGATTCAATGCTCTCCCTCGCAATCCTCATCATTTCTTCGTTACTCCATATTTGTTCAACCTTGTTTTGTACATCGTTAAAGTTTTTATAAAAAGCCTGATTCACCAAATCGGTATCTTTATTAGCAATGGACTCAATAATCAACTCATGATTGGAAATCACACGCTCAAAGTCCTTATCATTTTCTTCCATGCGATAACGCATCGAGAGTAGGATTAAGCACTCCATAACCGGTTTAATATTGGACCAAAGCATGGCAATATAACGATGGTTAATGGATTTGATAATGGTTTCATGAAATTCAATGTCTAATAAGGAAAATTCGTCAGTATCTTTGTACTTGACGGCAATTTTCATCATTTCCACTAATTTATTTAACTCCGCGACAAGCTTGTCATTATCTTGATGAAGTAATCGCTGGAAAACGAATGACTCCACCATAAGGCGTATGTCATATATTTCTTCAATATCTTTCTCGGAAATACCGACCACTTCAACCCCCATGCGTCCAGGGCGTACTAAATGTTCAGCCGTTAATGTTCGTAATGCTTCTCTAATAGGCGACCTGCTTACTTGAAATTCTTTGGCGAGCTGGTTTTCCGTTAAAACGGTTTCATCTTCGATAGCTTTTGTGATAATCCGCATACGCAGCTCTGCAACAACCTTTGCACCCATCGATGCATTGACTAATCGCTTCTCTGGATAAAGGGCTTTCATATATGCCTGCACTTCCTTTTGATAGAGTGTGAATACTTGTATACAAGTATCCTAACATAATCAATTTTGGTTGTAAACGCTTTTAAGTTGGGGTTGGTTCGTTTAGGGTTTGTGCTGTTGCTTTTGGCGGGTCTGAAAAGGGTCTGTTGCCGGGTGAAACCTTCGTAAGAAAAAAAGAGGGATAAATAAAACCCATTCTCTCCAGCGTAGAATGGGTTTAGCAATTTAAATATTCAAAGGAAAGTTGCGTTATATTTAATCCTTGGACAGGTATACGTATTTATATATGATGAAGATATGAATAATAGGGATAATCATTAATCCTGGGCTTTCAAATAATGGATAGCCATTGCACAAAACAACCTCCACATCGGATCCACGCGAAATCCCTTAGCTCTTAACCGCGAAGTTTCAGCGTTCTAATTCCTAGGCTCTTTAGTAACATTATTATGATTGAAATCCAGGTAAGGGAAAAACCAACCCTCACTTCGGTCAATTTGCTCATACTTTTCTTCTAGTTGTTTCTTATCATCTTCGTTAGTTGCTGCCTCAATATCAGAACGCTCTACTGTCTCACTGTGGTTGGCCAATTCAGAGAATGATATACCTTCCGTTTCATCCTCAAAGTACAAGAGGTCTGAGCCAACTTTTAAAGCCATTTTAATTATGTTTTTTCCCTCTAAATCATAGTTTGCTGGTAAAAGTAGTCCTTTATATGCTTTTTCTTCTAATGTGATAGACAAAACTTCGATAGATTCGTTTGTATTACTTTTAGGAACACTTACGTAAGGGTTAACCCCATCATCGAGCAGTAACTGAATATTTGACCGATAGATTTCCCCTTCTATAGCAAGTTCATACTCCGATTCGTTATTAACAGCTGTACCTTCTAAATGAAAGAGCCCGTTCTCAATACCTATGTGCTTTACCTTAAATTCTGCGTCTAAGTCTTCTTTCTCCATTACAGCATGCATTCTACCATTAACATATTTTACTCCCTTAAATGAGCTTCCCGGCTCTCCCGCTTCGGTACTAACATAATTCGTGAAGAAAATGAAGGTTAATAACAAGATCATAGTAATAAGTACATTTTTAAGATTCCTTTCAATTTTAACCACTCCAACTTTTATATTCCTATATTTCACTTGCAATCCAACTTCGTCACATAATTTTACTCAGATGTGGACCTTTCTTTAGCCCTTTTCCCTCCTACAAACATTGCAGAAAGAACTAAAGAAATAAGAGGGAAAATAATATTATAAGGTGTTAAAAGGAGTTCAGATTCCGGATAATAATACAGGGAATACCATACTTCATAAAGTAAATTTAATAGTAGTGTTGCTAATGGACCAATGAAAATCTTTTTAGTAAAAACTGCTAGTAAAACACCCAAGCCAATAGTAGTGAACGGTACAATGATCAGTTGCATAAGAAAAGGATCTATCGTGTCGACTAAACTCATCAGGTTCACCTCTTTAACAAAGTACTTTTATTCAAGGTAATTATTCAATATTGTTAGGAATTCTGGTAATTTATCATGGTGAACATGGTGTCCTGCACCATCTACCGTAACCATTTTACAATCAGGAATGAGCTCAGATACCTCACGTAACTTATCTTGCGGAATATTACTCGAACTTCCTCCTATAATAAGTGTTGGTGTAATAATAGCTGACAGTTTTCCCCACCATGACGGGTTTGGACTGTTTAATTGCTCCATGATAGATTGTAACGCCTTCCAATCAAAAGGTAGGGTTTCTGCTGGCTCTGGTGGTATTTCCTTTGGTTCATCAGGAAATGGCGGAGGGGTATCAACAACAATTAATTTTTCTAATCTAGAATGGTATTGCTGAGAAAAAAGATAGGAAACAGTCCCTCCCATAGAGTGGCCAAGTAGAATAAAACGCTCTAAATCTAGTTCATCAACGAAAAGCAGTAAGTCTTCACGCATTTCTTCAAAAGAATACGTATCTGTTCTCACACTTTCTCCATGCCCTCTTTGGTCTAAGGCAATAAAGCGATAATCTCCTTCTAAGCCAGCAGCTACATGAACCCATGATGTTGCACTGTTACCCAGTGAGTGAAGTGCAACAATTGGTAGTGCGGAAGGGTCTCCTCCTTCCAAATAATTAAAAGTATTTCCGTTAAGTTCAGTTTGCTTTTTTATTAATTCCATCACATCATCTCCCCTTTGATTCAAAGGCTTATGTTATATATTCTCTAAATTATATTTTATTCCTTTTTTACAAAGCCCCTTTTATAAAATTATTTAATAGAACAATGTACGACGGACAATAGGATTGACAGCCAAAATCGATTATGGTATTAAAAACATAGAGGGTTTAGCACTCGCACACCTCGAGTGCTAAAGAATATTTTTAGAAGGGGAGATACATATGGCGAAGATGGAATTTAAAGCAGAATCAAAAAAGCTATTGGATATGGTGATCAATTCGATTTACTCCAAGCGTGAGGTTTTCTTAAGAGAATTAATATCGAACGCAAGTGATGCAATGGACAAAATTTATTATCGCGCCTTAACAGATGATAAGATCTCATTTGATCAAGGTAATTATTATATAAAGCTCGTTCCTAATAAAGATACAAGAACGTTAAAAGTGATTGATACAGGAATTGGCATGACAAAAGAGGAGTTAGAATCCAACCTGGGGACAATTGCTCGAAGTGGCTCTTTCACATTTAAAAATGAAAATGAAATCAAAGATGGACATGACATTATTGGGCAGTTTGGTGTTGGGTTCTATGCAGCCTTTATGGTGGCAGATCGCGTAACGGTGACGACGAAATCCATCGATAGTGATGAGGCTTATCAGTGGCAATCCCAAGGATCTGATGGCTATGAAATCACCGCTGTACAAAAGGACGAGCCAGGTACGGAAATTGTGCTTGAGATTAAAGAAAATACAGAAGAAGATAACTATGATGAGTTTCTGGAAGAATACCGTCTGCGACAAATCGTGAAGAAGTACTCTGACTTTATCCGCTACCCAATTAAAATGGATGTGACCGAAAGCAAGCCGAAAGAAGGCTCTGAAGAGGAAACGGAAGAGGTTATCACAGAAGAAACGATCAACTCCATGGTGCCAATATGGAAAAAGAACAAGAGTGAGCTTACCGATGAGGATTATGAGAACTTTTACCAAGAGAAGCACTATGGCTTTGATAAGCCGCTAAAGCATCTTCACATTAATGTGGATGGAAGTATTCGCTACAATGCGATTCTCTACATTCCGGAAAGTGCACCGTACAATTATTACACGAGAGAGTATGAAAAAGGCCTAGAGCTTTACTCAAATGGTGTACTCATTATGGATAAATGTGGGGACTTGTTGCCAGACTATTTCAGTTTCGTAAAAGGAATGGTGGACTCTGAAGATTTATCCCTAAACATCTCAAGAGAAATGCTGCAACATGACCGCCAATTAAAGCTAATTGAAAAGAATATTAACAAGAAGATTAAGAAAGAACTAGTCAGCCTATTACGTGATGACCGTGAGAAATACGAGCGTTTCTTTAAAGCATTTGGTCAACAGCTGAAGTTCGGTGTGTATAGTGATTTCGGTGCCAATAAGGAAGTATTACAGGATCTATTATTATTCCATTCTTCTAAAGAGAAAAAGCTCGTGACATTAGAAGAGTACGTGTCAAGAATGCCAGAGGATCAAAAATATATTTATTATGCAATTGGTGACTCGATTGACCGTATTGAAAAACTGCCACAGACAGAGATGGTTGCTGACAAAGGCTACGAAATCCTTTATTTCACAGAGGAAATTGATGAATTTGCTATCAAGATGCTCATGAACTATAAAGAGAAAGAGTTTAAATCTGTTTCCAGTGGCGATTTGGGATTAGATGAAGAAGAAAGTGAAGAGGCAAAAGAGAAGGAAGAAGAGAACAAGGAACTATTCCAGGCGATGAAAGAAGTATTGGCTGATAAAGTAAAAGATGTACGCGCATCTAAACGACTTAAATCACACCCTGTCTGCTTGACCGCAGAGGGAGACATCTCCATTGAAATGGAAAAAGTGATTAATGCCATGCCAGATAACCAGCAGATCAAGGCAGATAAAGTGTTGGAAATTAACGTAGACCATGATGTATTCCAGTCGCTTAAAAAATCATTTGAAGCAGACAAGGACAAATTAAACTTGTTTACAAACCTGCTTTACAACCAGGCATTGTTAATTGAAGGCCTGCCAATCAACGACCCAGTTGAATTCACGCGTGATATTTGTAAAGTAATGGTGTAAGCAACGATAAAGCAATTTAAAAAGAATCTAATGAAAAGCCGTGCACTCATTCGAAAGGGATGAGTGCACGGCTTTTTAAAAGGTTTTAATGTGAAGTTTGATTTTTCGCCTTACTCCCTCTCCGCAACAACAAGACCAGTTGAAAAATACTTGATACACCAATAACACCAGCAATAATAACATAGGCTACTTGAAAACCGTCCACTGCATAGGTGTATAAAATAATAGAAGCGATAATGGCAATAATGAGATGAAAAACTATCTGGAATTTTCTATATCCATCTGAATGACTCATGGGCCCCTCCTCGTACTATCTTTTTCTTTACAAAAATTATAGCAAAACCCCGTCCTTGAAGAAAGAAAACAGTGCTACGTGAGTCGAACGTACATTCTTTTTAACCTGGGTTCCTTATGATACAATAATAAAAAATGCACGGAACAATGTTTGAAGGCAGGCGAGATGTCGTGAAGGTTACCTTATCTGATAAAAAAATTGCAGAGCGATGCGGAGACGTTTCCTTTAAGAAAGGAGACGCTTTTTATAAAACAGGAAAAGTGGATTTACATACTGTCACAGCAACAAGAGCCGAAGCTGTCGTTGCTGGCAAGGAAAACTTTTACGTAACAATAGACCAAACAGAAGGCGATAAGCTAAGCACTTCCTGTACATGCCCTTCTCTTGCATCTTTTCAAAAGGATTGCCAGCATGTCGCAGCAGTGCTTTTAGCAGTACGTGAACGCAATCGGCAGGAGCTTGCTACAGGGTTTATCAATCTGTTTGATAACAAGCCTGTAAGAAGTAGCGGGGAACAACGCCATTTTGAGAATCGCGAGCCGCTACAGGTACACTTCACACTTGCGCCTATAACCTTACACAATAACGACAAGCTGTTTGGGGTGTCATTACAGCTAGATAACGAAGACGTAACGGATATTCGGGCGTTTTTAAAAGAAGTGAAGCAGGGAGGCACCTATAGCTTGAACTCTGTGCTCACCTATCATCCAGAACAACACTTCTTTCCCCATGAACAAGATGCGGTAATCAGGCAGCTGATCCAGTCTGTGCAAGACGAAAAAGTATATTTGGAAGATGACACCGACAAAGTAGATCGAACGACGCTACTCTTGCCTGCATCCTCGTGGAAAAAACTATTGCCACTACTTGTAGGATTGTCTTCCGTTACTATAAATGCAGGAGAACAAAGCTATACAGGCATTCGTCTGGCAAGAGGACCGCTTCCATTGCAATTTGATTTTTCCGAGAGAGAAGGAAGCGAGGACTACTTGCTTGCTATAAAGGGATTTGAAGCACTCACACTACTACATGCTTATGAGTCTATCTTCGTTGCGGGGAATATGATGGAGCTGGGCAAAAAAGACTATACCTATATAGTAGAGATGAAAAGGCTGCTTGAGAATGCTGGGACAAACAACATTCCAATACCACAAAATCAAGCTGCCTTTTTCACCGAAAAAGTTGCTCCAAGCCTTAATAGAATTGGAACAGTGAATATGGCAGGCACGGTTACGGATCATTTACCTAAAACCCCGTTAGTGGCAAAGCTCTATTTGGATCGTGTGAAAAACCGCTTGCTTGCGAGCCTGGAATTTCAGTATGAAAACAGTATTATTAATCCGTTGGAACAAGAGGAAGCCCCTCATGGCATCGTCATTCGCGATATGGAAAAGGAAGAGGAGATCCTTGCCTTAATGGAAGAAGGGCAGTTTGCCAAAACGGATGGCGGTTACTTTTTGCATAATGAGGAGCTTGAATACACCTTTCTCCATCACTTGCTACCAAAACTGCAAAAGTACGTTTCCGTTTATGCGACAACAGCCGTAAGAACGAGAGTGATGAAAAGTCCTGTGGCACCAAGAATAAGGGTGAGACCCCATCCTGAGCGGACAAATTGGTTGGAGTTTAAGTTTGAGATGAAAGGTTTTCCAGAGCGGGATATTAAGGAAGTTCTTGCTGCACTGGAGGAGAAGCGCAAGTATTATCGCTTGCGGGATGGTGCGTTGCTCTCATTAGAGACAAGAGAATTTGAAGAAATTAAACGCTTCCTACATGCAGTGCCCGAACAGCATGATGGACTTGAGAAAGGGTTAGAAGTCCCGTTGCTTCAAGGTCTTCAGTTGCTTGATGCTGCAGACGAGCCGTTATTTAAGAAAGAGGATTCCTTTAAACGCTTCCTTCAACGTTTAGCGAAACCTGAAGCTAGCACTTTTCCAGTTCCGGAGACCTTAAATCCAGTACTACGGGAGTATCAGAAAGATGGGTATAGGTGGATGAAGACGCTGGCGAGCTACCAATTTGGTGGGGTGCTTGCAGATGAGATGGGACTTGGAAAAACATTGCAGGGCATCGCCTTCCTTTTATCAGAGCTGAAGCAAATTAGAGAAAAACAACTGCCAGCATTAATTGTCTGTCCTTCTTCCCTAACGTACAACTGGCATTATGAGTTGAGGAAATTTGCTCCCGAGATTGTTGCGTCGATTATAGATGGCAGTAAGGCAGCACGTAAGGAGACATTACGCAAAGCAATGGAGGGAGATGTGGTCATCACATCGTACCCGCTATTACGACAGGATGTTTCGTTGTATGAAAAGCAATCCTTTCATACGGTATTATTTGATGAGGCACAGGCCTTCAAGAACCCGACAACCCAAATATTCCGTACTGTGAAGAAAATTCAAGCAGACTACCGGTTTGCGTTGACTGGTACGCCAATGGAAAACCATCTTGAAGAGCTATGGTCCATTTTTCATGTCGTATTCCCAGAGCTTTTCCGAGGGCTCAAGGAATATAGTAATTTAACGCAAAAACAGGTGGCAAGAAGGATCAGGCCATTCATGCTACGCCGTGTAAAAGGAGATGTTTTGGCAGAACTTCCACAAAAAACGGAAGAACGATCCTCCGTGGATTTATTCGAAGAACAGAAAAAGCTCTATGCCGCATACTTGGCTAAGCTCCGCCATGATACCTTAAAGCATTTAGATAAAGACACGTTACGAAAAAATCGAATCCGCATTCTGGCAGGATTAACGCGATTGCGGCAAATTTGCTGTCATCCAGCTTTATTTGTTGTTGGGTACAAAGGAAAGTCTGCTAAGCTCGAGCAATTAAAGCGCTTGATGGAGGAATCACGACTTGCCGGAAGAAGGGTGCTTATCTTTTCCCAATTCACACAAATGCTTGGCATCATTGGGAAGGAGCTATCCCAAGAGGGCATCCCTTATTTTTATCTGGATGGCCAAACAGCATCAGAGGAACGAATGGACCGCGTCAATCGATTTAATGAGGGGGAACGTGATATGTTTCTCATTTCCTTAAAGGCAGGTGGAACGGGCCTTAACCTGACAGGTGCTGATACAGTAATCTTATATGACAGCTGGTGGAACCCTGCTGTTGAGCAACAAGCAGCAGACCGTGCACATCGAATCGGTCAGAAGAACGAGGTGCAGGTAATTAAGCTAGTCGCCCGCGGAACGATTGAAGAGAAGATGAATGAACTGCAAGAGAGGAAAAAGCAATTGATTGAGGCGGTTATTGATCCAAAAGAAAAACGGGAAACGACATTAACGGATGACGATATTCGTGAGATTTTGCAAGTGTAAAGCAGTTGATTGGAGAGAGTATTAACGAATGTGCTTTTTAAGCTCGATTTGTAGCAAAACGCTTTCTCCTCTCATGAGGACGCATTATACTTAATGTAAGTATTTATTGGGGAGGGGAGCGAATGGAGAGCGATAATCAAATCGTCTGTGAAAAAAGGAGCTATTCTAAAAAACTGGATTCCCATGCCCATGCTTTTGGCCAGTTCCTATTTCCGCTACAAGGAACTTTGGACATTGCGACAGATAGACAGGAAATCCTGCTAGGTACAGATCATTGCTTTTATGTCCCGCCTTTCTGTACGCACAGCTATCGGTCACAGGACAGAAACGAGTTTCTTATATTAGATATTCCTACCTCCTTTTTACCTGGAGAAACAGAGATAACGTTATCAGCGTTAGATAGCCAGTGGTCGGCCATCCGATTTTTATTACTGGAGGAAGCCAAGCAGCCTAGCAATATTTCTTCAGGATTGCCGGAGCTGGTTAGATATGTGGGGCAGAAGATTCGCCGCGCCACAACACCTTCCATTAATTACATTCATC
Organism: Oceanobacillus kapialis; assembly: GCF_044790185.1. Classification (GTDB taxonomy): domain Bacteria; phylum Bacillota; class Bacilli; order Bacillales; family Amphibacillaceae; genus Oceanobacillus_B; species Oceanobacillus_B kapialis. The sequence goes on along the minus strand of NZ_CP085256.1, from coordinate 3,517,885 downwards.
GGCATTTTAGGGAGAGTATTCGGATTGAAGACTTAGCAGCCATGGAGCATTATCATCCAGTGTATTATTCAACTTGGTTTAAAAAGAAGACGGGGAAAAGTCCAAAAGCGTATATTGCTGAATTGAGGCTAAATGAAGCAAAGCGTCAATTGCGGGGCACAGGCCAGACAATCACTCGAATTAGCGAAGAAATTGGTTTTGAGAATGCCTCCTCCTTCACGCGCTGGTTTACAAAAAAAGTAGGAACTTCTCCACAAAACTATAGAGATTATGAATAATGGCTAAAAAGAACCTTTATTTTGGTATAGATAACACTGCTGTGATTATCTATGCTAGGAGCAAAGGTTCTTTTTATGTTTTCGAAATGAATAGAGAATTAAGCCACAGGAGGGGTAAATTGAAGGGGAAAGTAGCAATTGTTATGGTATTAGTTGCAGCAATGCTTTGGGGAACAACAGGAACGATGCAGACCCTTCTGCCAGAAGGTGTTCACCCTGTAGCGGTTGGCACTGCCCGTCTAGCTGTAGGAGGCATTGCTTTAACAATTATTGTGCTGTTTGTGGGAAAATTAAATTTAAAAAGCTGGCCCATCAAGCCAACGATATTGGCTGCATTAAGTATGGCCGCCTACCAGCCGTTTTTCTTCACCGCGGTAACTATGACGGGGGTAGCGATTGGGACAGTGGTGGCAATTGGCAGTGCTCCCATTTTATCCGGTTTAATGGAGTGGCTAATTTGGAAAAGGCGCCCCATCAGAGCTTGGTGGCTGTCTACATTTTTGGCTATTGTAGGTTGTTTATTGCTTTTTTTAAACCAATCGTCTGTCTATGTAGATCCTTTAGGGCTTCTATTAGCATTAGGGGCTGGTCTATCGTTTGCGATATATACCATTGTCAGTAAAGACCTCGTGAAGAGCTATTCGTCTATATCAGTCGTTGCCGTTGTATTTACGCTTAGTGCTATCCTGCTTTCGCCATTGTTATTTGTTTATGATATGACCTGGATAACACAATTGCGCGGAGCGGCTGTCAGCCTTCACCTTGGGTTAATTGCCACGGCGTTAGCTTATTTCATGTTTGCAAAAGGGCTCGTCCATGTTCCATCTTCAACAGCAGTAACGTTATCGCTTGCTGAACCATTAACCGCAGCCTTTTTAGGCGTCTTTATTGTAGGGGAGGAACTAAGCTTCATCTCCTGGATAGGAGTAAGCATGCTTCTGTTAGGTATCGGCTTTCTTATTAAAGGGACAGAGAAGGAGACACCTCGGATGAGCGAAATTAACCAGGTATAGTTGAAAGTATTAGAAAGTGGAACGAGATCGGGGTAGAATCGTGAACGTTGGAAAGTGAAACCAGAGCACTGCAAAGTGAAACCAGAGCGTCGCAAAGTGAAACGTGAGCACTGCAAACTGAAACCAGAACGGCGCAAACTGAAACGAGAGCATCGCGAAGTGAAACCAGAGCACCGCAAAGTGAAACCACAACGCCACAAACTGAAACCACTCACCCCAAAACAGCACCAATTAAAAAGCCGGCATTACCCATTCAGGTAATCAGCCGGCTTTTGTTCAATTCAAGATGGTTTTAGTGCACCGTGTTGCCCTGCTGCGGGACAGTTGCATAGCTATTCAGCATTTGCTGCATATCTTGCTCCATTAATTGAGGAACTTGATAATAGCCATTTTTGTTTTGATAAAGGAATATTTCGTAGCTCAGCTCAATGAAATTAGGAACACTGTCGGCAACAACACGACGTAACACTGGGTTTGTGATTTCGGCTGCAGTCATGGCAAGCAGTGATGTCAATGACTTCGTGTTACCTAACATGTATGCGGAAAGCCCTTGATCAGAAAGCTGGCTGACGGAGCTATTCGGTTTCTTTGGCTGCCCTGGCTTTATCCCATATACTACTTCATTTTCCTGTGTCATGTGGTATTGCTGTGTTGGTACGGTCGGATCTTGTCCAGTTTTGAAGCATTCCACCATTGTATTGTATAGTTGTGTAACGAAAGTGGATTGACGTTGCGCAATATTTTTTAATTCTGGGTCTTGAATATGCTGATTATACATTTGGTACTGATCAAGCATGTTAATGACCCCTGCTAACACTTCATGCGCATCAAACATCTCATGCCCACCATGATTTTTAGACATTGCCTGGTTCATGGGAGCATTTGGATTCGGTTGCTGATTTTGATTTTGCATCATTAATATCCCTCCATTTTATCAACATTTCATGTTTATCTTCTCCGTACAGGCCTTTTTCATGTATGGATAATCCTGAATGAAAACGTAAAAGATATGGAAAAAGGCAGGAGAGGGTATACATGTTACAAATGAAGCCTAATTGCTGGTCAGAACACGGAGAATTAGAGGCAGTGATGATTTGTCCACCAGCCAAAGTAGATATACCGACACTAAAAGTTGCCGAGGATGTGCAATGGAGTGCGCCTGTACAGCAGCAGAAGGCAATGAATAACTTTTTAGAGCTTCAGAATGCCTTTTTGGATGCTGGAGTGGAAGTGTTGGATTATTCTAAGGAACTGTCTGAAGAGGATCAATTACTCAGTAAACAGTTGCTTAATCGTTTTTTTGTAAGGGACCTTGCTTGTGTCTTTGGCAATACGATTCTACCAGGGGATCCGACTATCTTCATGCGTGAGCCAGAATATGTACAAGCACACGGTGTTCTTCAATCTTGGTTTGGTTCGTCTTTTATCCCTCCGGCAAAAGTAGGTATCCACGCACTTGAGAACGGAGACGTCTTGGTGCTAAATCAGAATGCCGTGTTTATTAATGCTGGATTGCGTACAAGCATGGAAAGTGTTGAAATCCTAAAGCAGCACATTTTTCAGGCTGGTTTTTCCGAGGTGGCGGTGATTAGCGTCCCAAGGCGCGGTGATACGTTGCACCTGGATATGAATTGCAATGTCGCAAACGAAGATTTGATAATAGCCATGGAATTTATGCGTCACTTCCCGGTCCGCGTCATGACAGAACAGGGCGACCGATATGAGATGGTGCCCACCTTTTTACAGCGCCATGGTTTTGAGGTGTACTGGCTAACGGAATACAATTCCGTTCCAGATATTAATTATTTCAATATAGATCCCGAAACCATTTTGCTTAGTAAACAGGCACATAAGCAAATGCTGAAAAAACATCCGAAGCTTGCACGAAAAAAATACATTGAAATAGATGTCACCGAGCTTGAAAAAGCTGGAGGGGGTATTCGCTGTATGACCTTACCGTTGCGGAGAAAGTAGGCACCTCTTATTTTAGTAGGCTGGAGAACGTATTCTTCACTCTGGTGAAAGGGCATGTAGTAGGGCTATCCTGCTCGTCGCTTAAAAAATATTGCTTCCATTCATGATTGTTTGCTTCACCGTACCAGTTTAGGTCTGGGTGGGGTGCAACTTCGTCATACGCTGCTAACCGGTGGCGTATGGCTTTTTTAATTTTTTGGCCAAAAGGAGTGTTCCCATTCATTTCTTCAAAAACCCAACGAGGTTGAAAAGCAATAAAAAAGCATGGTTGATAACGGCTTTTTCGCCTCTTATGGGCAGGCGTTGCACAAAAGGCAAAAAACGGCTCCCCGTCAAAGCAAAATTCCCATTTATGGTGGTGCGGATCTTCAGGAATGTTGGAAGGCCACTCTGTTTCATCATATATCGTTACTTCGTTAATTAGCTTCCAAAATACCTCACGATAATCCTCCACGTTATATGCGGAAACCATCTCCTCAGGCGTGTGAAAAAAGATCGCTAATGAGGCATACTTCCCGGTATCACGCGAAATTTCCCCATAAGTTTTCAGCGTGGTTGCAAGATTCTCAGCCGTAATGGTCTCACGGGGATCGCCGAGAAAACGAAAACGTAGTTCATTTGCAAGAAAACCAACTCTTGCTGGAACGCATGGGTAGGTATTTCTATGTGTAAGCATGGAAGAAAAAGAGGTATAGACCTCTTGTTGCCAACGGGGCAGCTTTTTCAGGTTGTTGTCCAGCCACTGTTTATCTAAGATGGTATCCATTGTCTACTCTCCCTTCTATGTACGATACAGTATGAAGGAAGAGCCCAATAGGTGACTGTCTTCGTTAAGGATTTTGCAGGAGTAGGATGGCTTCATATCCGAAATAAAGGCCGAAGCCAATGAGGCTGAGGCCTGCTGTTATGGTAATAAGGTAAAGGAGTCGATCTGTGAGGATCTTACGAAATACACTTGCCAATCCGGCCATGACAACATCCCACATCATAATCCCGATAAAAATACCGCTACTATAGATTAGAATTTGTGTGTTACCAAGTGTTTCACTTGTTTTGGCTAAGACTGCGCCATAAATACCTAGCCAGAAAACGATATTAAGCGGATTGGAGATTGCCATAAAAAAGCCTGTTCCAAACGATTTTCTTTTTGTTGAGGCTTTTACACGGTTTGTTCCAGCTAGCTGCTTTTTTGCTTTAGCTATGCTCTCTATTCCTGTGTAAACAAGGATGAAAAAGCCGAACGCCCAAAGGAAGGTCTTTATGAGAGGAGTTGTCAAGAATGCAGCAAGTCCAAAGTAGATAAGAAGCATAAAGAGGAGATCCCCTACCATTCCCCCGAGCCCCACTAGCCAGGCGTGGAAAAAACCGTGGTGAATCCCCCGATTTAACTGTGCAGCATTGATAGGTCCAACAGGTGCAGATAAAGCGAGTCCCAACATAATAGAACTGAAAAAGTACCCCACTCCGATTCCCTCCAAAAATAGCTTGTACATAGTTGTCATTCTATACTATGTAGCAAAGGGAGGGTTGATGACATATAAGAAAAAGCGCCCACTATTCAAGTGGCCGCTTTATGCATTACTTACTCGTCTTATTCTGAGTCTGGATGCTGGCTTCCTCGGGACTAGAAAATTTCGTTGTTTCCGTTTGTTGCATACCTGTTTTGTTTCTTGCTTTTTCGCCGGCATTTCCTTTCTTTTTTTCCCGATGACCTTTACTCATGAAAACACCTCCTAGCTTTACTTTTGTGGATCGTAGTTGGCTGCATCCATATTGGGCGGCGCTGGCTTTGTTGGGTCAGGGCTATTGTGAATATAAGCAGGCGCCTGCTGCAATTGCGGAATTTGCCCCATCGCTTCAGGGTTGGCCACATATTCAAAGTTGCTCAGCTTGTCCATGCTTTGTCCACTAGCCCATCTACCCTGTGCACTTTCCTCCCCTTGGGAGAAATTCATGAAGGAGTAGGAAACCTCTTGTTTTTCTAGCTTTTGCGGGAAGGTGCTTGGTACGATCGCTTTCTGAGTTTGTTCCAGCTCTTCAATAGCCGCCATCCATTGGTTTTGATGCATGGTGTCTCGTGCAATTAGGAATGAAAGCATATCACGTACCCCTGGATCTGTAGTAGATTCGTATAAACGAACAACCTGCAAACGACCTTGAGACTCTGCGTTTAAATTTGCCCGAAAATCTGCCAGTAAGTTTCCGCTTGCTACTGTATATCGAGAATTCCATGGATACCCCACACTATCAGTTGGCGTAGCGCCTAGCCCAGAAACGATAACATGCTGTGGATTCATGCCACCTAATACAGCTTCAACAGCAGGGTTTTTAGCGGCCTCCTCCTGTTCTCGTGCAGGTGCACCATCTAACAATTGTGCAATCATGGTCGCAATCATTTCAACGTGCGCAATTTCTTCTGTACCGATGTCCAGTATCATATCCTTATACTTTTGATCTGCTCGGCAGTTCCACCCTTGAAAAAGGTATTGCATCATGACTGTTATTTCTCCAAACTGTCCTCCAAGAATCTCTTGAAGCTTCTTCGCATAGACCGGGTCTGGCTGGCTTGGTTTAGCATTATATTGTAGTTCTTTTATGTGCTTGAACATCGGAAAATTCCTCCATTTGTTTTTTATTTATCCTGATTATCCTCGAGGGTGAGCTCTTCAGAGGCTTCTGTACCAAGGTTCATTCTCCGAGTAGCATTTGAGGTAGTATGGTCCTTTTTATATTGCCTTTCCATATATTTGTGGAAGAAGGCTTCACACGCCGCGATACCAAATGCGGAAATAAGAGCAGGAGTCAACCATCCACCTCCTGGTTCAAGTCCTTCACTCATCATAAAAATAAGGGCAAAGGCTAACCCAAAATCAGAAAGGGTTGCAACTGTATTATTGGTGCGCGGAAGTATAAATAGATCTCCAATTAAGTACGATAGAATTCCAAGTGTTAACGTAATAAAGAGAATGTCACCAAAAGGCATATCATAGACAAGCCCTAAGACGATATACAATAGAACCAGTGTGGCAACAGCTTTTATCGCAATTGATTTAATATGATGGTTCATCTAGACCCTCCTCTTTTTGTTATGTTTTGTAAAAATGAAAAAGCTATTCATGGAATAGAGGGGAGAACCTCCCGTTGTAGAGAGGCCCTCTTTAACCTACTATTTATGACCATCATTTAACCTTCTTGCTTCTTCTGGGCTGGACATTTTAGCTGTTCCGGGATAGCGTAGTCCTGTATCGCGGTCAGACTCTACACGATGACTTGCCTTCAGTTTCTTTTCCTGACGATCTTTTCCCATTCAGACCACCTCCCTTTCTTATCATGAGGTGTTTTTAGATAGAATATTCGCCAACTAAAATGAAGTTTTTCAAATGACAAGCCAGACGTATAGTGGGATACTAGAAGGAGACAAAAAAGAAAGAGATGAGCATAAAATGAAAAAAATAGTGATAGCAGGTTTTCTTATCCTGTTATTAGCAGCTTGTGGAAACGAAAATGATGAGAAGACAGCAGATGATACAGAAAGCAATGTAGAAGAAACGGACACTACTAGCGGTGAAACAGAAGAGACTCAGGAGGAGGCGGACAATGCCGAAGAATCTAACCCTGGCGCAGAAGGTGAACAGCAAGAGGAAACAGAAACAGCTCAGGACGATGAATCTGACCAGTCTACTCCCGATATGAAAACGGCCTATCGAAACAAGCTCGTTGAATTAGAAGAGCAATTAGCAGCAGAAGAAAAAGAACTGGGTTCCACACAACGAGAGTTAACTGAGTTTGCAGGGAAGAGCTTTAACATGTGGGACGATGCACTTAATGAGGTATACGCAGAGTTAGAAAAGCAATTGTCTAAAGATGAGATGGAAAGCCTAAGAGAAGAACAACGGGCATGGGTTCAAACACGTGACGCAAAAGCAGCAGAAGAAGCCGCAAAATACGAAGGTGGATCCATGGAATCCATGCAGTACATAAGTACACAAGCACAGTTAACAAAAGAAAGGGCTTATGAGTTGATTACAGATTATATGAGCTAGTGGAGCGCGTTGGTAGAGAGAAGTGGGGCGGTACAGAGAAAAGTAGCGCGTCAGCAGAGAAAGAGGCGCACCAACAATGCAAAAAGGCGCGTCAGCAGAGAAAGAGGCGCGCCAGCACCTCAAAGCCGCGCCCCAGCAACATAAACTCGCTCCATCAAAGCTAACGGAGGAGCACCAATCAATTACTACAACCCAGCAAAAGGAAAGGAATGAGAGCATGCAACGATTAGTTTGGGAACAGGCATGGGATAAAACCATTTCCCCTGGCGACAGGAAAAAAGTTGAGGTCGCGTTTGAGCAGGCTAATGAACAAGCTACCCCAATGAAATATATCCCTTTTTGGCAAGCGCGTAATTATCGTGGAGAATTGCTTATAACGGTAATTGTTCAAAATTTTTCCGAGGAAACAATGCATTTTACAGACATGCCATTAAGATATTCCGAGGACGGGGAGTTAATTGCTAGTCATACTTTTTCCTTTCCAAACCTTAAGCTGGATGCGAAAAGCAGTATGCCATGGACCTTTATTTTTCCAATAGAAACAATTAAGCAAGAGCCTAGGCTTGAAGAAGGGTTTCTAGAGGATATACACCCCTAACTCATCATGTGAAACTTCTACGCTAACAGGGTATAAGAATAAGATAGAAAATTAAAGATGTAGAGGAGAGGGTCGTATTGTCAAAGCGAAAAATGGTGGTTAATTTAGATCTTGATCAACAATTTATGGAACAAATAAAAGACGTAGCCCCTAACTGGGAAATTGTATCTGGGAAAGATCCAGATAAATTGCAACAGGATTTAAAAGATGCGGAAATCATCCTTCATTGGAAAAAGGCGATTGAGCAAACAATCCTTGAGCATAACGACCAACTAAAATGGATCCAAACCTGGAGTGCAGGTGTTAACAACCTGCCACTTGAAGCATTAAAGGACAAGGACGTTTCGATCACAAGTGCGAATGGCGTGCATGCCTATCCAATCTCCGAGACAATTTTCGCGCTTATGCTTGGTCTAACACGGAAAATTCATGCATATGTTCGTCAGCAGCAGCAAAAGCAATGGGAAAATGCCGACTTAAAACTAGAAATTCACGAGAAGACAATTGGCGTACTCGGTGTGGGGGCAATCGGACTGGAAACAGCGAAAATTGCCAAGGCGTTTGGTATGAAAGTCCTCGGTGTTCGCCATTCTGGGAAAAATGCGGATTACGTGGATGAAATGTATACACCTGATCAGTTAGCAGACGTGCTGCCACAATGTGATTTTGTCGTCATTACATTGCCACTGACGGATGAAACAGAGAATTTATTTGGTGCCGAGCAATTTTCCCAAATGAAAAACAGCTCCGTCTTAATTAATATTGGTAGAGGACCGATTGTGAAAGAGGAGGAGTTAGTAGAGGCACTTCAATCCGGTGAGATTGCTGGAGCGGGTCTGGATGTTTTCGCGACAGAGCCATTACCGGAAGACAGCCCGTTATGGGAAATGGAAAACGTGATTGTTACACCACATACGGCTGGGGCGACAGAGCATTATACAGAGCGTGTTATCCAAGACATCTTTATTCCAAATCTCAAGGACTACATTGAAGGAGAAAAGCCATCTAAGAACCTAGTTGATTTTGATAAAGGATATTAGAAAAAGCAGGGTTGCATCCCTGCTTTTACTCTTGCAAATACTGCTTACCAATGTCCTGGTACCTTCAAGCCTGCTGGTAACCTGGTCATTTTATCTCCATTTGCGGCATTTACTTGTGCTTGCGTAAGAAAAATACTGTTATGTAGAATTGCTCCTCGAATGTCAGCATCTCGCAGGTCTGCACCGATAAAATCCACCCAGCGCAAATCCGCTTTTCGTAAGTCTGCAGCTAGTAGTAAAGTGCCCCTTAAGTTCGCACCGCGCAAATCAGCGCCTTTTAACTTTGCTCCCACCAGATCATGTTTCACTTTCTGATTATGCTTAACGGGGGATTTATCCCGCACCATGTCACTAACCTGAAGTAGCAATATGTTTACCTCTGCCCGGTGATCTGCAACAGCTAGTTCAAGTAAATCTTGCGGCGCTAGTTTTGTAAGGGCGTCTGTTTTATCAAGCATGCGCCGTAACGCGCCGTGAAGCGGTTTAACGGCTTTGTTTTTCAACGCTTCAACCAAATAATAGAGCATCTCGTGTAGTTGTTGCATAACAGGAAAGACCTCAAACATCTCCTCGGCAATAGAGGGCTTTTCTCGACAGCTGATGCCACCGTAAGTCTCCTGGGAAACCTTTTGCCCTGCCCCGAAGCATTCAAAAACACCGCATCCCTTAAACCCTTTTTCACGTAAATGCTGATGAATGCCGCACTTGAAGTCCTCCTGTAAATTCGGGCAAGGAGTACCAGCTTGTTTATTAAACGGGAAATCAGCCGATTTGGCAAAGGGTAATGCGGTGCAACAAAGGCCGAAGCAATTTGCGCAATCGGACTGTAGCTCTTTTTCCAGCAAAGTAATCACGTCCTTATTCTTTCTCGTTAAACTCATATTACCATATGCGATACAATGTTAACATAATATTCAGATATACAGGGGTTAGAAGTCCAAGATGAATTAGACTACTTTCCTCACCTTTAACACCCACCAGATCAAAACAAATTGCAGTGGCAGGCGTAACCATAAGGCAGAGGTAGGGATGCTGTACTGTTCAGGTACCAATGCCATGTAAATATTAACAGGGAAGATTAACACGAGGAATATGGCAATAAGTACCCCGGCTTTCCTGCGGGTCCGTTTCCTCATTAGACCAATTGCTAGAACGATTTCCATAATTCCAGAAATATAAACGATGACTGGACGAAATGGAACCCAATCAGGCATTGCATGTGTGAAAAAGGGCTCCAATACAAAGTGGGATACTCCGGCTAAAAGAAAGAGGATGGCAAATACATATAAAGCTATCTTTTTCATATTAGGACTCCTTTTCTGTGGCTGTTTGCTCTGTCAAACTTTTCCCTTCTACCACACCGATAAACGTTTCTACACTTTTTTTACTTCGCATAACAGGAGAATAAATGTAGGAAAGGGTTCTCGTAAAGCGAACATCTTCTACTTCTAGCGCAGCGAGCGAACCGTGCTTCTTTTCCCGGGAAATAACACTACGAGACAAAAGGGACAACCCCATCCCCCTCATCACACTCTCCTTAATTCCTTGATTGCTACTAATGGTAAGTAAGGACTTCACGGAAAGCCCATTACTGCGGATCACATGGTTTAAATACTCCCTTGTGCCTGACCCATCCTCTCTCGTAATCCATGTTTGTCCATGTAACTCCTTTATTGAGATGGGGGATTTTCCAGCAAGCTTATGATCAGTCGAGCAAATGATAGATAGCTCATCTTTCATAAACGGATGAACAGAAAGCTCTTTATCATTGCTTTGCCCTTCAATCAAGCCTACATCCACTTGAAAAAGCCGTACCTGTTCGACAATCTCTTCCGTATTCCCAATTACTACTTCTAATTCTAGTGCAGGGAAATCCCATTGTAACTGTTGAAGAAATACAGGCAAAATATATTCCCCAATAGAAAAACTCGCCCCAATTTTAAGCTGACCTTGAATAGATTGATGATGGGCTGCAATATCCTCTTGGGTTTGCTCATACATGGCGATAATTTGTTTGGCTCGGTCATAGAGTATTTTTCCAGTTGGCGTAATTTGCACAGATTTCGGTGAACGCACGAAAAGCTCTGTCTGAAATTCCTTTTCCAAATTTTTAATATGTAAACTGACACTGGGCTGGGAGATATGCAAGGCTTCGGAGGTTCTTGTGAAATTCCCTACATCCGCCAATGTAATGAAGGTTTTAAGGGCATCGTAGTACATGCTAACACTCCTTATTATTAGTATATCTAATCATAACAATAATTTATATGTATTTCACTAATAGTAACGCTTTCGGTAGAGTGGAAGAAGAGAGAGATAAAGGACGTGTTTAGAATGGGAGAAAATGTACAAGGAAACAATCGGAATGGATTTATTATCGGAATGGGGCTTACATTGCTGCTTGCCTTGTTGGCAGGTCTCTTGGCAAAACTACCTTTCTTAGCAATCATGGGGCAGCTCGTGATCGCCATAATTCTCGGTATGGCGTGGCGGGCAGCATTTGGTTTGCCTGATGTGCTTCGAAGCGGCGTTACGTTTTCGAATAAAAAGCTGTTGCGATTAGGGATTATTCTGCTTGGTATGCGCTTAAATCTAGCTGATATTTATAATGCAGGTATGAATGTTTTTCTAATTGCTTTCCTCAATCTTGTGTTTGCTCTAGTGCTTGTCTATTTAATAGCACGCTGGTTTGGAGTGGATCGAAATCTAAGCATCCTTACAGCGTGTGGAACAGCGATTTGCGGGGCAGCGGCTGTTGTGGCAATTGCACCCATCATCAAGGCAAAAGAAACAGAAACGGCTGTCAGTGCTGGTATTGTCGCATTGCTTGGTACAACATTTACGTTAATTTATAGTGTTATTTACGGATTGTTACCATTATCAGCAACAGGCTATGGCATATTCGCAGGGGGCACCCTGCATGAAGTTGCCCACGTTGTTGCGGCAGCCGGGGCTGGAGGGGAAGCGGCAGTTGATATGGCGGTCATTGTAAAACTGACTCGCGTTGCGTTACTCGTACCTGTTGCCTTCTTAATTGGCTATTTGTTTCAGAGGGGTAGTGAAAAGACAGCAGGTAATAAACCGAGCCTGTCTATTTTCCCGTGGTTCATTTTAGGATTTCTTGCCATGAGTGGATTTAATACACTAGGAATCGTTTCAGAGTCTGTAGCAAATGGTATTGTCTCGATTGCTTACATCTTAATTGCGATGGCAATGGGTGGTCTTGGGTTAAATGTTGAGGTAAAAACCTTCCGTAAGCTAGGGATGAAGGGCTTTGCTGCAGGTGTGGTAGGATCAATCTTTTTAGCTGTGTTTGGTTACGCCTTGGTAATGATCTTTAACGTAAGTTAATAAAAAACATGAAACTAATCAACAGATGTGCTGTATGTATAATAGAGCACATCTGTTTTTTTTAGTGCAAAAGGGAGGGGGAGAAGAATGGACTTACTGCCAATTCTTGTTTCGGTGTTATTTATAGGAATGGCCATATTTCAATTATTACTATCACTTAGTCTACCATTAGGGGAATTTGCGTTGGGAGGATATTACAAGGTACTACCGAAAAAATTACGCGTTGTCAGCTTGGTAAATGCAGTAATCTTGCTAGGAATGTGCTTGGTTTTCCTAAAGCATGCTGACATCGTAAACGGTTTTAACTTTTTGCCTGTACCTATACTGATGTGGATCATTACCATCTTTCTTGGTCTTAACACAATTGCGAACCTAGCTTCCAGAAGTAAGAAAGAGCGTTATGTGATGACACCTATTGCAGGTGTTGCGTTTGTTTTGTGTTTGCTTACTGTGTTGAATTAGCTTCCTTCAAATATAGGGATCACCTCCTGCATGGCTATGGTAAACTAACATATATAAGAGGAGGGTTTACCTATGAACGAATTACCAAGCTGTCCAAAATGCCAATCAGAATATACATATGAAGACGGAAATGTCTATGTTTGTCCAGTATGTGCCCATGAATGGACAGGCGAAGCAGAAGCTGACCAGCAAGAAGAAATAAAGGTGTACAAGGATGCAAACGGAGCAGTACTGAGCGATGGAGATGCAGTTACCGTAATCAAAGACCTAAAAGTAAAAGGCACATCCTCAGTTGTAAAAAGAGGGACAAAGGTAAAAAACATCCGCTTAATTGATGGAGACCATGATATCGATTGTAAAATTGAAGGCCTAGGTGATATGCAGTTAAAGTCCAAGTTTGTTAAAAAGCTATAATATTGTACATATTAAAAAGCCCTTTCTTACGCAAAAGGGCTTTAATTTATATATATAACCTACTGCCGTTTCTTCGTCTTTTTATTGTTATACTTTTCCTCTGGCGTTAATGGTTCATTCGCAAATTCATGGTCAAATTGCTTTGACAACTTTCCTCTTACTGCTTGCTCATCACTCATTCCAGCACGCTTTTTCTTAGAATCGCTTGGCATTTTAACACCTCCAGAGTCTTATTATTCCACGTAGGTGATAGAATATGATATTGAGTTAAAAAAAGGGGTGTTCGCATTTTGTGGTGGAATTACATATCGATCAAAGGTTTCGGATTATTTTATCAGGCCATTGGTATTGTCTGGTAGAGAAATTCAATTATTTATTTAAAATAGGCTTGAATTTAAGGTTATCTTGTTCTATAGTTAATTAAACGGATGGTCAGTTAATTAATTGTCGTCATTAAATAAAGGAGAATAATTTATGGCTCGGCCAAAAGGACAAGGTCAAAAAACTAAGGAACGGATTGCTGAAAAGGCAAAAATTATATTTGAACAAAAAGGTTATGCTGGAACTTCAATGGAGGATATTCGTGAGTTTAGTGATATAAGCAAAGGGAGCATTTATTATCACTTTAAAAGCAAAGAAGAGTTGTTCCTATATACAGTAGAAAAAACTTCAGAGGATTGGAGAATAAAATGGGCAAATCATGCGGATAAGGTAGTAACGTCAACAGAAAAACTTTACCTTCTTGCAAAATACTATGCTTCGGACATGCAAAATCCTCTATCACATACAGTCCCAGAATACATGGCCACTGAGAATATAGACAAAATGATGAGAAATAAGATATTTGATTTAATAAAACCGGAATATGAAGCTTTCTATCAAATTATTGACGAAGGTATCTGCCGTAAAGAATTTAAAAGTAATCAATCACCAGTTGATTTAGCTTATATTCTATACAGTACACTCACAGGTTTAAGTATTACACAATTCTTTGGTTATTCTGATGAACAGTTTCTAATGCTTTATCAGAATGCAATAGATATCTTCCTAAAAGGAATATCCAATAATACCCCTTAAAAAAGAAGGGGTTTTAAAACGAATATTAATAAACCGTACGGTCAGTTAATTATTAAGGGGGAAGTTAAATGAAAAGCTATGAAATTAGAGTAAGACCGATGAAAGAGGTTAAAGAAAATATATCTCGTGAGGTCGCAGCCGTTTTTGTTGATGGATACGAAAAAGACTTAGCTTTTCTCTCAAACAATCGAGAAAAGTTAATTGAAGCGTTTCAGAAAATGATCTGTTCAGATGTTTTTTACTTTGCTACTTTAGAAGGCGATATTGTTGGGATTCTGGCTTGTTCCAACAATCAAAATCGAGCATTGACAATTGATAAAACAATTTTGAGACACTTGTTTGGCTATGTGAAGGGGACTATGGCTTATCTTTTTATGAAAAATGAGTTTAATAAAAAATTGTCTTACCAAGATGATACAGGCTATATTGAATGTGTTGCTACGACAGTTAAAGCAAGAGGTAAAGGTGTCTCAACTGCTCTGATGAGTTACGTATTAGAAAATGAAGGTTATCATCGTTATATTCTAGAAGTTGTGGATACAAACGAGGTTGCTTATCGATTATACAAAAAATTGGGTTTTACAGAGTTGGAGCGAAAAAAGGAAAGTTTTTCAAAGATGAAAGGTTTTGAGCATAGAATTTATATGGAATTATGTCGCCAATAAGTAAACAGGTAAGAATTAATATATGACATATAAAGCTGTATAGGAAACGCTGTTTGTCGAGTGAAAAGAAGACGAACTATAAGGCCTATCCCGTCATGAAATTTAAATATAACCAAAAAAGAGGTGCACCGATAATGTGCCACCTCTTTCTCTAAAAAGCTTAGTATACTTTATCTCCATTAAAAATAGAGTTTTTCACAACCACATAATCTACAGTGCGGATGGAATCAAGTGTGCTTCCACCAGCGTAAGAAATGGATGATTGTAGATCCTGTTGCATTTCGGTTAACGTATCGTCTAGAGAACCTTTATGCTCGACGTACATTTTCTTTCCTTCGACGTTTTTCTTTTCCCCTTTTTGGAATTCAGAAGCTGAGCCGAAGTATTCTTTATATAACTTGCCTTCTTTTTCAATGGTTTCACCTGGAGATTCTTCATGTCCTGCGAAAAGCGAACCAATCATCACCATTGTAGCACCGAAACGTACGGATTTAGCGATGTCTCCGTGCGTACGGATTCCGCCATCAGCAATAATAGGTTTTGTTGCTGCTTTGGCGCACCAGCGTAGTGCAGCTAACTGCCAGCCACCAGTACCGAAGCCTGTTTTGATCTTCGTAATACAAACTTTTCCTGGTCCAATTCCAACCTTCGTAGCATCTGCTCCTGCATGCTCTAATTCTCTAACCGCTTCAGGAGTTCCTACATTCCCTGCGATAACAAAGCTTTTAGGTAAATGCTGTTTAATATGTTTGATCATATTGATGACGGCATTTGAATGACCGTGCGCAATATCAATTGTAATGAATTCTGGTGTCAGTTCCTCGCTTGCTAGTTGCTCAATAAAACCATACTCTTCGTCTTTAACGCCAACACTAATAGAAGCGATCAGTCCACGATTTTGCATGTCCTGAATAAATCCAAGACGTTTTTCTGGTTCAAAGCGGTGCATGACATAAAAGTAACCGTTTTCGGCTAAATGCACGGCAATTTTTTCATCTATAATAGTTTGCATATTTGCTGGTACGACAGGTAATTTAAACGTATATCCACCTAGTGCAACACTTGTATCACACTCAGAACGGCTATTTACGACACATTTTGCTGGAATTAATTGAATATCTTCATAATCAAATACATTTTCCATGTTATACACTCCTAAAACCGAATGTTATTTTTAATCGACGAATTATCGTTCGTCTATTGCTTAATTTACACCATTTAATAAAAAAAGTCAATTGCAGGTCGGATAGGAATAAAAAGCGTACAAAAAAATGCAGGACCTAAACTTTAAAAGTTCAAATGGCCCTGCATTATCTTTATTGTCTCTAGATGCGTTATTTCAATTCTACCTCCTGGTTTCTACCTTTATACCAGGCAAAAAACGCTTCGGCCCACTCTTGTGGAACATCATTCATATTGGTGTGCAGCACAGGTTTTGCTCGATTTACGGTGCTTAAAGATGCTAGTCCAAGCTTCTTCTGCACGATATTGCGAGAGACTTCAACCTCAATTACTCGGCTTCGTTTGGACAGAAATAACGAGGTGCCGAACCCGCCAGTTCTTAGCTGAATGAAAGTATCATGAATGGTATAACGTGAGTTTTTGAAATTTAGGATTCGGGATATAATGACAAGAACCAGTAAAATGATTGATATAGCCCACCAATAGTCAGAGAGCCCAAAAAGGTCAGGCTTCCAGAAATAAAGCACAGCCGTAGCAATGATCCAAAACCAGCTTGGTGTTAGCATGCGAAGCCAGAACGCTTCACGTGGAAGCCTCTGCATCGTATCTGTCAGCTTGTAAGAAGGTAATATTTCCTCCACAAGCTGATGAGCCTTTGCCACTGGTAAAAATGGATAGAGGCTGTTCACTTCATCTGTGTTGCCATCCCCAAGCGAACCAGCGCAGACGAGCTTTACTTCGGCTAAACCTAGCATTCGTTTCATAAAGGATTGCTGAATTTGAATAGCCTGCACATTTTTCTTCGTAATCGAGAAGGCTGTCTCCTCCAATACACCTTTCGTGATATATACTTTCTCGCTGTCAGATGCAATTTCATATTTTCCGTACTTTAAAAACGTCCATATTGCCCCGCCGATCATCAATAGCATAACAAGGGCGAATACAGTGAGAGCAATCAACCACCAGCGCTCAAGAAAAAAGGATAAGACTCCATCTCCCTGCACGTCGTCAGGAAGGATATCATCAAATTTATTAAACTGCGAACCGACGATTGGAATGATTGCAAGAAAGCTTAACGAGGTGAAGGAAGCCTTTATTACTTCTTTTTTCCTCGGACTAAAATGAACGACTGCCTCATCTGAAGCCTCTTCCTCTTGTTGTGTGGCTTCTTCCGTACCTTGGTTTTCGCTGTCTGTTTTCTGGTCTATGGAAGTTTGCTGATATACTTGATTTTCGAGTCGCGCAGCCTCCTCTGGCGTCACGACCTCAAATTTTACCGAGCTATCATCACCTTGAGAGCTTGTCTCAAAGGTAATCGAAGTGACACGGAAAATCCGGTGAAATAAGTTGGTCTTCCTTTTTACGTGCTGTACCTTGGAATAGGGTACTGTTTTTCTTTTTTTCGAAAACACGCCTTCTGTTAAAACAAAAGCTGTTTGGGTCAAGGTGTACTTATGTGTGTACCATTTAAAAACGAGATAAATAATTGTACCTGCTAATAAGACAAAGAAGGCAAGTCTGCCATACTTCACGAACGGGGAATCAGACCCCGCTTGAAAGACGAACAAGATGACAATAATGAAAAACGTATTTTTAATAATTACCCCAAGGTCATAGACAATTTGTAAGGGATGATGTCGATTTGTTTCCTTCATTCTTCCATCTCCTCTACCTTCGCATACTGGGCAATGGTATTGCGTAATTCGACTGCTACTTCTTTTTCAAGTGCGGGAATGGTATGGGAAGAGCCCATTGTTTGCACGGTTACAGCATATAAACCATATTTTCGCAGTAATGGTCCTTGTTTAGTAGATACGGATTGTATTTTTGTCATGGGTACAAGCTGATGCTCTTCTTTGATTGCACCTTTTTTTAGTTGCAAGAACTCCTCGCTTATATCGTATCTCCAATGTTTGTACAATAATGCGGCTCTTATATAACCCCAAGGAGCACCAACAATCGTTAAAATGACCAATCCTATAAGAATCCAGCCAATCCAATAAATCCATGAAAAGTGATAATCAAGAAATAGTAATATTGCTAATACAATTAAAGCGATAATGTTGGAGAGGGTTTCACTCAGTCTCCAAACCTTTACTGCTTTATTGGAAAGTTTATGAGCAGGTGAAGCTAGACTTTCCGCCATTATGTAACACTCCTTTATTCTTCTATGTACACCAGCCATGATCAGCGCTTTGTTTCTAGTACGTAAAAATTCAACTAAAAGTTCCATATTTAAATAGGTAGTGACACAGGAGATTCCTAATGACACAGTATCTAAATTTGTTAGAATAGTAAATAGAGAGAAGTAAAACTCCAGTCAGTAGAAGGAGGTTTTCGATGGAATGGGTGGACAAGCAAACGTATATGGAAGCGTCGTGTCCAAGCCACTTTCAATTTGATGAGTCGCTCGTTTTCTTAAAAAGATCGGATCAAGAGCTGCTTCATCGGGTTGAAGGGAGAACTTTGTATAAGGCATTAACCATAGACAACCAGGCAGTCTTATTTTCTCTAGCGGAAGAGGAAGGCACGCTTATCCTTCAGTTTTTAAAAGGGAATCCCGATAAAATGAACAGGGAGTTGGTGGCTGATTATGTAACCAAGTGGTTCGATTTAAATCGCGATATAGCCCCGTTTTATCGATTAGCTTTGTATGATGAGTACTTGAAGCCACTGGTTGAAAGGTATAGTGGGCTGAGAATAGTCGGGATCCCTGATCTGTTTGAAGCATTAGTCTGGGCGATTGCCGGGCAGCAAATTAATTTGAGTTTTGCATATACCCTAAAGCGGAGACTAGTAGAACATTTTGGAGCTAAGATAGAATGGGAAGGGGAAGCATACTGGTTATTTCCACAACCGGAAATTCTCGCTGACTGCACAACGGAAACATTAAGGGAGTTACAATTTTCATCCCGAAAAGCAGAGTACATCCTAGGTGTAGCAAAAATGATGCGAGATGGATTGCTTCAGCAAACAGAATTGGAAAAGAAAAACTACCAAACCTTGAAAAAGGAGCTACTATCCATTCGGGGGATTGGTGCCTGGACAGCCGATTATGTATTGATGAAAAGTTTTCGGTTTCAAAATGCCTTTCCAATCGCTGATGCGGGTATTCATAATGCGTTAAAGGAGCTGCTTGGTTGGAAGCCAACTGTTGAAGAGATTGCTAGTATTGCAAATAACTGGGCGGGCTGGGAAGCCTATGCAACCATGTATTTATGGAGGTCTAACGCATGAAAAAAGTAGATTATCTGTCACCAATAGGTGTGATAGAGATAACTGGTACAGAGGAAGCAATTTATGATGTGTCGTATACAGATAAGCAGCAAGTTGAGTATGTATTTAAAGAAAAGCTCCCCCACGCTGTGAAGGATTGCTACACACAATTGGATGAATATTTTAAAGGAGAGCGTACGGAGTTTGACCTACCGTTTAAATTGGAAGGGACTCCTTTTCAGCAGGAAGTGTGGCAAGCATTAAGAGAAATCCCTTATGGAAAAACAGGTAGTTACCGAGATATTGCGGTAGCTATAAAGCGCGATAAGGCCGTCCGTGCAGTAGGTGCAGCAAACAGTAAAAATAAAATTAGTATTATTTTTCCGTGTCATAGAATTATCGGGGCGAGTGGCAAGCTGACAGGTTATGCTGGTGGATTGTGGCGCAAGGAGTGGTTGCTTGAGCATGAGCAGAAAATATTAAATACGTTAGCATGCCAGGCTGAAGGGAGTTTCTCAAAGAGTAAATAGGATTTTACATAGTTCGTGGTCAGGATTGGCCACTTTTCTTTATCTTTTGAAGTAAAATGCTAGAATAAGTAGCTTTTAAAATGTATAATGCATGCTGGGAAGAGTATGCTAAGTCGCTTTGTCTTTAACTAATAAATGGCAAAACTATTAATGGTTTGTGTATTTTTAAGTTTATCTCTTCCGCTTACCTATATTTATAGTATAATCAGCATAGGTAAAAACAACCAGATGCACAAGGGAGAGAGTACTAATTGGGAAAATACATTTTACTGGCATGCGCAGCTTTGTTTCTTCTTTATCTAACTGCATGTGCTGGTGAACAAGGATTGGCAGAAAACCGAAAACGTGCCGCTGTTCAAAATACTCCGACTAACGATATTAAAGAAGCTGACTTGAATTTTTTTACATATAGTGAACAAGAATTGTTAGATATTGCACAAGAGTTAAAACAAAAGTATGACCAGCTTTTATATGCACAGACAGAAGAGGCCTATAATCTAGCGAAATTAGATTTGTTTACAAAAGGAATGTTGGAAAATAGTAGTGCTTTACAATTTACAGGGCCAAAATCCAATCTTGACATAAAAATAAGAAATGAAGTTGTCACCAAGGCCACTTCCTATTTCCTTTATGACTTTGAATATACGGAAAGCTTTGAAGAAGCTGATGGGACAAAAGTTAAGCAAAATGGGTATTTATCACTTGAGATAACAAAAGAGGACGATAAGTATAAAATTAATGCTATTCGTTAAGTAGCTATTCTCTTTTCAGAGAAGGGTGTTCAGAGCTTGAACTTATTCCATACTATAAAAAACCCGGGAAATTATTGGCTTGTAGACCAGTTGAAACAAGAAAGTGTTCCCAAAGAAAGCTACGAGACAGCATTGCTACAACTCGTTCAAGATTGGAAGGCAACTGAAAATGGCTTCATCTCAGTGCTTTTGGATGAAACCTATGAATCTATATTGTTCGATGAGGGGTTTGAAAAAATATCGACTGTTGCCGAATATACAAGGTCGTTGGCCAGTTTGGAACAGCAGGCTTTTCCGTTTCATTGGAGCAGTCTTGGAGAAGGGTACATAACCGATCAACAATTTGCAGAACTCTACGAACGCTGTCGTTCCGGTTCAGCAAACAAGAACAAAAAACAGCCAATCGAAGAAGTGATGCGCTCGCTTGAAAGTGAGCTGGGCTCCGCTTGGCGTGATATTTGCTATTATTTCGTCATTGATCGGGAAGTATGTGGCATAAGTATCCCACATATTGAAGAAGGGACAACAGACGAAGGCCGAATGTTCTACTTTGGTGTGGTCCCGGAAATGAGAGGACGTGGATTCGGCTCTTCCATGCATGTCGCTTCTCTATCCCTTCTTAAACAACAAAACGCAGCTTACTATGTGGGCAGTACGGATACTAGTAATCAAGCTATGATTACTATTTTTGTTAAAAATGGTTGTACACTTCGGGATCGTAAAGGGATATATCGATTTGAGAAGGAGCAACAGTAAAATAGAAATTCAGGATTAAAAGTCTTTTACATTGAACGATAGAAGTGAAAATAAAAAGCGATCTGGTGATTAAGCCAGGTCGCTTTTTTTAGTTGTTCAATATGCTTTCCTCAAGTACTTCAGACTTATCTCCGTACACCTTCGTAATATGGGTTTCACCCCATGCACATAAGGAATCGAGTATCACTTCAAGGCTGCGCCCATATTCACTTAGCTCATATTCTACTTTTGGTGGCACCTGGTTGTAGATGATGCGGTTAATAATCCCGTCGTCTTCTAATTCGCGGAGCTGCTGTGTCAGCATTTTCTGTGTAATATTCGGCATTAATCGCTTCAATTCACTCGTGCGTTTTTTGCCATGTGTGAGGTGACAAAGAATGACACACTTCCATTTCCCGCCGATTACTTCAAGGGTTGCCTCTACTGAAATATTGTATTTTTTCTTCTTCATGGTCTTCCTCCTTTCATAGGTACTAAAAAGTACCTACATTACAAAAAAGTATCTATAGCACTTTAAAGTGCGTTCTTTTCTTTTATACCTGTATGTTACATAATATCATTTGCCGGCAGTAATTTACCAACTTTTTTACAAAAAATATACAGGAGGTCATGAGATATGGCTTTAGATAAGAAAAGAAGCTTTCTTGCATTAATGGCTTTAGCCGTTAGTGCGTTTGCTATTGGGACGACAGAATTTATTAGTGTCGGTCTTCTCCCGCTAATTGCGGATGACTTAGAAATATCCGTTACCACAGCTGGTTTAACGGTGTCCATATATGCACTAGGCGTAACGTTTGGTGCTCCAATTCTCACAGCTTTGACATCCACAATGTCAAGGAAGGCTCTGTTGCTATGGATCATGGTTCTTTTCATTGTCGGAAATAGTATCGCAACAGGCGCAACAGGTGTTGGCATATTACTTGTGGGAAGAGTGCTAGCAGCATTTTCCCATGGTTTGTTTATGTCAATTGGGTCCGTAATTGCAGCAAGTCTGGTTACACCAGACCGACGTGCAACTGCTATATCGATCATGTTCACAGGTTTAACGGTAGCGACCGTTACAGGTGTTCCAATTGGCACCTTTCTTGGTCAGCAATTCGGTTGGCGATTGGCTTTTTTGACCATTGTCGGAATAGGAATACTAGCCTTTGTGGCTAACAGCTTTCTTGTACCTGCCAATTTAAAACGGGGTGTTAAAACAACGTTTGGCGACCAATGGAAGCTGCTGACAAATAATCGCTTGCTACTCGTCTTTGTTATTACGGCGCTTGGTTATGGTGGAACGTTTGTCGTGTTTACCTATCTTTCCCCATTGTTACAAGAGGTAACAGGATTTTCTAGCAATGTGGTAGCCGTGCTGCTTTTGGTGTATGGGGTGGCCATTGCCATTGGGAATATGATTGGCGGAAAATTATCTAACAAAAATCCGATAAAATCCTTGTTTTTCATGTTCTTATTCCAGGCAGTGGTACTTTTTCTATTAACCTTCACGGCACCTTTCAAAGTGGTTGGACTCATCACAATTATGCTAATGGGCCTGTTCGCATTTATGAATGTGCCAGGATTGCAGGTGTATGTTGTGATGCTGGCAGAACGCTTCGTCCCTGGTGGAGTTGATGTAGCTTCCGCCATTAACATTGCAGCGTTTAATGCAGGTATCGCGATTGGTTCCTTTTTAGGAGGAATTATTACCGATTCTATTGGCCTTATTCATACAGGCTGGATTGGTGGATTAATGGTGACAGCAGCAGTATTGCTGACAGGCTATAGTCGAAAACTGGAGAAGCAAGATGCAGTAGAAACTAACGTAAAACAATGTGCTTAAAGGAGAGAGAAAACAATGGAAAATTTACAAAGTAAACTAATACTTTCAAACGGTGTGAAGATGCCTTGGCTTGGACTAGGGGTCTTTAAAGTAGAAGAAGGACCAGAGCTTGTGCAAGCCGTAAAGGCAGCTATAAAGAACGGGTACCGCCTAATTGATACAGCTGCTATTTATGGAAATGAAGCAGGTGTAGGTCAGGGAATTCAAGAAAGTATAAGAGAAACTGGCCTAAAAAGGGAGGATCTTTTCATTACCTCAAAGGTATGGAATGATGGATTAAATTATGAAGACACGATAAAAGCATTCCGTGTATCATTGGAAAAATTGGGCCTAGATTATCTTGATTTATATCTCATCCATTGGCCAGGGGTAGAGCAATACAAGGAAGCTTGGAAAGCATTGGAGGATCTATATAAGCAAGGACTTATTCGAGCAATTGGAGTGAGTAATTTTCAGGTGCACCACTTAGAGGATTTGGCTAAAATAAGTGAAATAAAGCCGATGCTTAACCAAGTCGAACACCACCCGAAATTGACGCAACAGGATTTACGGAAATACGCTAAAGAGAACGGCATCCAATTACAGGCATGGTCGCCATTAATGCAGGGACAACTTCTGGATCACTCTTTACTAGAAGAAATAGCAGAAAAACATGGCAAGGCTGTTGCACAGGTCATTATTCGCTGGAATCTGCAAAGTGGAATAGCAACCATACCAAAATCAACCAAGGAGCACCGTATTGTTGCCAATGGAGATGTGTTTGATTTTCAATTATCAGCAGAAGGTATGGAAGCTATTGACGCTTTAAATGAGAATTTGCGCGTAGGGCCTGACCCAGACACATTTAATTTTTAAGTAGAAGAGAAGCCGAGTGATTAAAAGGATCGCTCGGCTTTTTTTATGGGTGGTGCTAATTATCGCAAGCCTTAATCAACCAATTCTTCTTCTAAATCTACTACCACTTCTAAATGAAAAGCAAGCTTCTTTAAATCCTCTAGTACTTGGCGTGCACGCTCGCTTAGTTCCGTAAGGATTTTTCCTCCACACAGAGGCGCTTTTTTGTATATTTTCCGAATGCTAATCGGATACCCTTCTCCTGTTTCTACTTCGTTGATGTGGATCTTAAATGGCTCATAACGAAGCATATCAATAAGTTTCCGTGCCTTAAAAGAAGGAGAAGTCGTTAAAATGGCAATAACCTCCGCATCCGTTTTTCGGGCAAATGCTTCTCTGTTATGAGCTGTGGTTTCTTGCCAATGTAGCTTCACAGCTTCTGCCATTAATCGATCAATAGCCACCATGATTGGGGATAGGAAAAGCCTGTGGTCTGCCAACATTAATTTCATGACATAGTTTCCAGTTTCAAGGTCCGTTTCAATTCCTTCTGGGGTGCATTTTATGTCCCGAAGCACGTCACGAGGGAGCCTACTGCACTCACCAGCCATATAAGTATCCCGCAAAAAACTATCTAAATGATCAAGTCCTAATATATTGCCTTTTCCAGTAATGGCTGAAGGATTATTTAAAAGGCTTATAATTTTCTGCGCATCCAGATCTGCTCCTTGTAGAATAGTAGAGATCTCCGGCTCAAGTATGTACGTTTCGGTTAATTGGTGGTGATTGAAGTCTAGCGCTTCCTCCATAGCGTGGGAAAATGGGAGATGACCGATGTCATGAAGCAAGGCGGCTACCCGGAGTTCTATATCATTAGGAAAATAGAAGGCCGTTAACTTCCAGACACCAACCGTATGCTCAAAGCGACTGTGCACAACAGGCGATAAAAATGAGGCACCGCCAAAGTGGGATAGATGCTTAAGTCTTCTCACGGGTCTGCATTGAAAAAGTGCTACCTCCCAAGGATAGGCTTTTATTTCTGGGTAGAGTGGTTCTGTAATAAGCTGTGCAGGATTATCCAAAAAATTACCCCCTTTTCTTACTAAATGAATAAATAAGTATATCACGCTCATGTGATCTAGCAACATTTTTCGTTCTGGAAAGAGACTTCCATATTAATTCTTTTATAAATCGTAACCATTACTGTTTACAAATCGTAATCGTTACGATATTATGTATAGTTAGCAGGACAATGTGACAAGAGTGTAGATAAGATAAGGGCATTAAAATAGAGAGTAACGTACATAAGTAATGGTATTTATCCCAAGGAGGTAGAAGATTTGTTGCGTGATCACAAAATTCCAGTAACGATTATTACAGGGTTCCTAGGTTCAGGAAAAACGACGCTGTTAAACAGAATACTTAAAGACAAAAGAAATAGGCATGCGGCAGTGATTATTAACGAATTTGGTGAGACAAGTATTGATGGCCAATTGGTCATGACGACCCAAGAGGAAATTGTAGAAATTAATAATGGGTGCATTTGCTGCAATGTCCGTGGCGATTTAATTCGTATTCTTAAGAATTTAATCTCGAAAGTCTATCAAGAAAATTCACCACTTAACAGAATTATTATTGAAACAACCGGCTTAGCAAATCCTGCACCTGTCATCCAAACATTTCTCATGGATGAAGTGATGTCAAACTGGTTTGAAATAGACGCTGTTTGCACGGTAGTAGATTCCAAACATCTTCCTATCTATTTAGATAGACAAGAGGAGGCGCTAGAGCAGATTGCCTTTGCGGATTTAATCATTCTAAACAAAATGGATCTTATTACTCCCGAAGAGAAAGAAGCCCTGTTGAACCGGATAAAGCAGATGAACGTAACGGCCGAGATAATGAGTGCCAGAAACAGCAATGTGCCACTAACCAAAGTGATGGGAGTTAAATCATTCAATCTTGATCAAAAGCTTAAACTAAGACCAAATCTATTAACGACCCACCATCATCATCATACGGATCGAATTCAATCTTTCGTATTGGAAAGTGATACACCACTTATATTAGAGCGGGTAAATAAATGGTTTTCCTACCTTGTACAAATAAAAGGTGAAACACTTTACCGGTATAAAGGGATTTTAAATATACAAGATGTTGACCATCGTGTTGTCTTTCAAGGTGTTCATATGTTGTTTGCCAGTAACGATGATAAACCTTGGAGAAAGAATGAGAAACGAAAAAGTGAGCTTGTATTTATAGGTAATAATTTAGACAGGGAAGAACTGGAAAAAGGATTCAATTATTGTATGGGAGACAATGCCTTCACGCTAGAACTGCGAGCTTAATTTAGAAAGGAGCTACCGAATATGAGCAATTTATATGATGTGGTAATCGTAGGCGCGGGACCATCAGGTATTGGTGTGGGGAGCCTTTTAAAGGAAATGGGTTGCGAAAACTTTGTTTTGTTAGAGAAAGGCCAAGTAGGCGAGTCATTCCGCAAGTGGCCAAAGGAGATGCGTTTTATCACTCCTTCTTTCCCAGCACAAGGATTTGGCCAAACCGATTTGAACGCCATTGCCCCAAAAACGTCACCAGCCTATAGCTTGGATGAGGAACACCCAACTGGTGAAGATTATGCAGCTTACTTAAATCTGGTAGCAAAACACTTTGAACTGCCTATCGAGGAAAATACGGAGGTTGTTTCCGTCTTGAAAGAAGATGGAACCTTCACCATAAAAACTAAGGAGGGAGAGCTACACAGCAAGTATGTCGTTTGGAGTGGGGGAGAATATCAATACCCGAATAGAAACCCCTTCCCTGGAGCCAATTTAGGGATCCATTCGAGTGATGTGACCGCTTGGAAAGAAATGAATGGTCATGAGTATATCATTATAGGTGGCTATGAAAGTGGGCTGGATGCAGCATACCACCTTTGTAACCAAGGTGCGGATGTGAAAGTAATTGCTCGTACAAATACGTGGGAATTAGACCACAGTGATCCAAGTGTCTCACTTACTCCCTATACCTATAATCGGCTGCGCAACCTTCCTGACAGCTCAAAGTTTCAACTTATCGGCAATGCTTCTGCCACAGAAGTTTCCATGAGTGGAGACCAATATGTGGTTCATACGGATCAAAGTACCCTATATAAAAGCGCTAATCCACCTATCATAGCGACTGGATTTTCAGGAAGCACAAAGCTTATTCGAAATTTAGTCTCCTATGGCCAACATGGTGAAGTTCTACTAACAGAAGATGATGAGTTTAGAAAGACACCGGGGATTTACCTCGCAGGTCCAGAAATGAGACATGGCAGCCATATATTCTGTTACATTTATAAATTTAGACAGCGTTATGCAGTAGTGGCAACCTCTATTGCCAAAAAGCTTGGACTTAATCAGGAAATTTTAGATTTATATCGTCAGGAAAACTTTATTCTCGATGACCTTTCTATGTGCGGGGAACGTTGTCAATGCTAGTCCATCTTATCTAAATAGGAGTGAATGAGTTGAAAAAGAAGATACCTGTGACGGTGTTAAGTGGCTACTTAGGATCAGGAAAGACGACTATTTTAAACCATGTTCTACACAACAAAAAAGGGCTCAAGGTAGCTGTTATTGTAAATGACATGAGTGAGATTAATATCGATGCAAGTCTTGTGGAAAACGAGGGAGCTCTTTCTAGAGTTGATGAACAATTAGTCGAAATGTCCAATGGATGTATTTGCTGCACACTAAGAGATGACCTTTTGATTGAGGTGGAGAAGCTAGCTAATAAAGGGAAATTTGACTACATATTAATTGAATCGACAGGTATTAGTGAGCCAATCCCTGTTGCCCAAACCTTTTCTTATATGGATGATCAATTAGGGATTGATTTAAATAAGCTCACGAAACTGGACACAATGGTAACAGTTGTGGATGCAAACCGCTTTTGGCATGACTTTGGTTCTGGTGACAGTTTATTAGATAGAAAAGAAGCTGTATCTGATGCGGATGATCGGGAAATTGCTGACCTTTTACTGGACCAGATTGAATTTTGCAATGTGCTGATCTTAAACAAATGTGATCTTGTTGGCGAAAAAGAGCTGGCAAAACTGGAGCGGGTGCTAAGAAAGCTTCAGCCTGAGGCAAGGTTTATAAGAACGACTCACGGAAAGATAGATCCAAGTGACATTCTCTCTACAAACTCCTTTGACTTTGAAAAAGTAAGCTCCTCTGCGGGCTGGTTAAAAGAGTTAAGAGAAGGTCCAGAAGAGCACACCCCCGAGACAGAGGAATATGGGATAGGACCTTTTACGTATGTGCGTACAGCGCCTTTTCATTCGGAAAGATTGCTAGAGTTTGTGGAAACAATGCCGGATAACATCGTAAGAGCCAAAGGGATTATGTGGTGTGCTACAAGAAATGAGTTTGCATTATTGCTTTCCCAGGCAGGACCTGCAGCCAATATTGAACCCGTCTCTTATTGGGTTGCTGCACTGCCAAAACCGAGACAGGAAGCAATCTTCCGCCAAAACCCTGAAGTTAAGCAATCCTGGCATCCTGAATACGGTGATCGAAAAACCCAGCTCGTTTTTATCGGGACAGATTTAGATCGGGACCACATTGTGCGTATGCTGGATGAGTGCTTGTTAACAGATGAGGAAATGGAGATGGACTGGAAGCAATTGAATGACCCATTTAGATGGAATTTGCAAACGAATTAGTAAAGGAAAATTAAATTGTTGTGGATAGTTGAGGCTGGGGCAAAACTAAGTCATCTATACTAAAATACGAATAATAAGTATTAGCATCGCTTCGGCAGAACACTCCGCTTTCCACGGGCACGGCCTCAGCCTCCTCGTGGAAAGGTCACCACTGCGGGGTCTTCAGACTCGTGCTGTTCCCGTAGGACAAGGAAAGCTACGTCAGCGATGCATCGCACGCAGAAAATACGAATGTATTTTCAAGGAGTCTACGTGTTCTGCCTACGCTAACATGAGAAAACTCTAACTAGGCATACCTTTTTTAAAGAAATTGCATGATAGTTCGTGTTTTCATATATTAAGAGAAGTTTTGTCCCAGCCTCCGTGCATTTCTATTAAGTATGGAGATGAGGACATGTTAGCAAAAGAGAAAGAAAGTCTGAATGAACTCCCTATTGAAATTGCTATGGTAGGGCATGAATCTGTAGGGAAAACGGCTTTATTCCGCCAATTAACTGGGAACAAAACGGTCCAGGAATCAAATATAAAGGGATCAACTATCCGTTGCATTTCAGCAAAAGTATCAGGGGCAGAAGGGATAGAATTGGTGGACACCCCTGGCATTCAAGCTGAGGGCGACAGTGTTGCAATGGGATTGGCTTTGGAGCAAATGGAGAAACTGCACATACTTCTATTAGTGATAAAGTCAGAGAATTTGGCTGAGGAGCTAAATTTTTTAAATGAAAATTTGAAGCTCAGAGGGAAACGGGTAGCTGTCTTGGTGACGCATGAAGATAAGTACAGTTATACAAAATCAGAAAAGGAACAAATTCGTAATCTATTGCAGGTTCCGGTGGTGTGGTTGAATGCACGAAAACTAAGGGAACAAAAGAGAGAAGAAATTTTGGAGGCAATGGAATCGGCCTCAACGTGGGGACTAAATTCCAGTATCTTAAAATTTCTACCTAACAATCATAATGACGAGGAAAAAAGAATAAAGCTTTTTCGTCTGCCCTTTTTTGGCCCGTTAATGGCTTGGATTACAATTCTCGCGATGTTCGGTATTCCGGTCTTTGCGGCTTATATGTTTTCGGATTGGCTGCAACCCATTTCAGATGTGTATTTCATTGAACCAATAACACAGTTGTTTAGTGGCCTTCCTGGCTGGTTGTATACGTTTATTGTAGGAGATTATGGTGTTGTTACACTAGGCTGGTATTCCTTTGTGTGGGCATTTCCAGTAGTGGTTTTAGTAGGACTTGCTACTGCTATAGTAGAAGAAACAGGTATTCAGGAGCACATTATGCACACGTTAGACCCGAGCTTGCGTAAAATTGGGTTAACAGGCAGAGATTTGTCGCCTGTGTTAACTGGTTTTGGGTGTAATGTAGTAGCGGTGTTGCAAAGCAGAAGCTGTAGTACGTGCACGCGGAAATCCTGTGTGTCCTTGATCTCTTTTGGCTCAGCCTGTAGCTACCAAATCGGAGCAACATTATCCATATTTGGTGTTGCTGGGTACCCTATATTGTTTATCCCATATATTATCCTTCTCTTTTTGGCGGGAGCTCTCCATACAAGATTATGGAATAAACCTCAGCTAGGAGCTTTAACAAGGGTTTCGTCTTTACCTTATTTACAACCTTTAACATGGAGTGGCTTATGGTGGCGCGTGAAGCGAGTAGTGATGCAATTTTTAACACAGGCTATGCCAATTTTTATTGTAATCTGTGTGGTTGCAACGTTATTACAGCTTTTTAATGTTTTAGATGTTTTAGCTGTTCTGCTTGCCCCATTTTTATACCTTATTCAATTACCTGCAGAGGCAGGAACTGGCATCCTTTTCTCAATGATTCGGAAGGATGGAATGCTTTTATTTAACCAGGGAAATGGTAGTCTGTTAGAGCAACTACAAATTTTCCAGGTATTTATTTTAGTTTATTTTGCCTCTACTTTTTCTTCGTGCATGGTAACACTTTACACAATTCGGAAAGAATTTGGCTGGGGTGAGACTCGTGGTATTTTCTTGAAGCAGGCATTCACTTCCGTAGTAAGCACAATTTTATTAGCATTAGGTTTTTATGCAATTTTATAAAAAGGGTGGATCGCTATGATTTTATCTGGTAAGACAATAAAACAATTACATGATGAAAACAAATTGAAAATCGAGCCGTTTCGGCCTGAAAATATACAGCCTGCGTCTATTGATTTAAGATTAGGAGAGGAATTTCTCTTACTAGATGAAGAGGCAACACCGCTTTTAAAGTTTGATCAAGAAGCGAACTATCGGCAGGTGAGGACGGACTTCACCTTTGTGCTGCCACCACACACGTTTGCTTTGGCCACTACAGTCGAGCATGTCAGGTTACCAGGTTCCATTACAGCATTTGTGGAGGGTAGAAGCTCTGTTGGACGCTTAGGGCTTTTTATACAAAATGCAGGGTGGGTTGACCCTGGCTTTGAAGGACAAATTACGTTAGAGTTGTATAATGCAAATGCTGTACCGATTGAACTAAAGGTTGGGAATAAAATTTGTCAGCTCGTGTTTCAATATGTGGATCAAGAGGCTGATAAGTATGCTGGAAAATACCTTCATCAACAAGGTACAACAAAAAGTAAACTATACTTAGATGTGTAAGAGTAGTAAATAGATAAGTGTTTAGGAGATAGAGATGCAGGGAGATAGTACGTTACATAATAATTCAGCTATATTCAGTCAACGAAAATATTTAAACTTGGCAATTCCACTAATCATTTCAGGAATTTCCACACCAATACTAGGAGCGGTTGATACCGCGGTGATCGGGAGAATACCAGACCCTGCATCAATAGGCGGAGTGGCAATAGGTGCTGTCATTTTTAATACCATGTATTGGCTATTAGGCTTCCTAAGAACTGCTACTAGTGGATTTACCGCACAGGCAGAGGGGGCAGGGAACCAAAATGAGGTGCTGTTAGCATTTTTACGACCTACTTTAATTGCGTTATTTTTTGGGCTATTCTTTGTTCTCATTCAAAAGCCTATCTTAATGGTCGCCTTATTTGTAATAGGTGGAAACGAAACAGTATCCGCACTTGCCTCCGACTATTTCTCGATAAGAATATGGGGAGCGCCTTTCATTCTATTAAGCTACGTTATTATCGGGTGGCTGATAGGGAGAGAAAAGGTGCGCCTAGCATTAGCGGTACAGGTATTTATGAATGTCTTGAATATCATTCTCGATATTTATTTTGTTATAGGTCTTGAGATGGGTGTTAAAGGAGTTGCGTATGCGACATTGATCGCAGAGGTTAGTGCCGTGTCAATCGGTGCGTTCTTTATCCTTCGTACATACAAAAACAGCTTCTCGAAAATAAGTGCAAGTGTGCTTCTGGCAGTAGAACCACTGAAAAGAATGCTTTTAGTGAACCGCGATTTATTCCTGCGAACGATCTGTTTATTAGCAATGACAGGGATGTTCACCTCATTAGGAGCGTCAATGGGAGAAGTCGTGCTGGCAGCAAATGCGATTCTACTGCAAATTCATTATATAATTGCTTACTTTTTTAGTGGGTTTGCCAATGCATCAAGCATTTTAATTGGAAAAGGCATTGGCAGTGGAAACAAACTGCTTTACCATCGTGCGTACACCTTATCTGCTAGTTGGGGATTGGGTGCAGCTATCCTGTCGTCATTCATCATCGTATTATTTGGCGATATGATTGTTGGAATCTTCACGGTGCTTCCAGAAGTGCAGGTAACTGCGATGGATTACATGGTTTGGATGGTTGTCTTTCCGCTGTTTGGATTTTGGGGCTTGCAGTTAGAAGGGATTTTTACTGGTGCAACGGAAGCTGGGTACATCCGAAATGCCATTATGTTAGCATTAATCATATTTTTACTGGTGGTATGGCTGTTGGTGCCGTCCCTTGAAAATCATGGCGTTTGGTTAGCATTTGTTTTGTTCAGCTTGGGGCGATCGCTATTTCTCTGGATGTATGTACCAAAATTAAATCAAAAGAAGAAGATGGTATGAATGTAAACCCAGGCAGATAATTGCCTGGGCTTTTTGGCGAGGAGACGCACCATCCTCCCAAACAAACCCATCACCACAAGAAAGAGCAGCACCGTCACCCGGCCCTACTCTAAAAATCTACATTTAAACAACACGTTTTCGTAAAAACCCTGAAATCATATCAACAAGTACGACCATCACAATGATACCGAGCAATATAATACCTACGCGTTCCCAATCTCTTGACTGCATGGCAAAGATTAGTGGGGTTCCAATCCCTCCTGCACCAATTATGCCTAAGATGCTGGCAGAACGCAGGTTGATTTCAAATCGGTAGAGCGTATAGGATATAAAGCCTGGCAATACTTGAGGAAAAACAGCTAGTCGTAGTGTTTGAAGTTTATTAGCACCTGTAGCTGCCATTGCTTCGGACGGACCTGGGTCGATAGCTTCCACTTCCTCTGAAAACAATTTTCCAAGCATGCCAATAGAATGCAATCCTAACGCGAGAACTCCCGCAAAGGAGCCAGGCCCAACTGCCTTAATGAACAGGAGTGCCATCACAAGTTCTGGGAAGGTACGGATAAAGCTAAGCATGAATTTTCCGGTACCTGTGGTAAACTTTGTCCGATTCATGTTTTTGGCTGCCCAGAAAGCAAAAGGGATACATAGAAGTGCTGAGATAAAGGTTCCTAACACGGCGATTGCTAATGTATCAAGTAGTCCACGGAGCAGGTCTTCGCCATCAGGCAAATATACATAATCCCAATCCGGCGACAGCATGCCGCTGAAAATGGCCTTCGTTATTTTAGCAGCAGTATCCTTAAACCCATCAATTGGCACGCCGGAAAATGCCCAAATGTAAAGGAGTAATAATGCTCCATAAATTAAAAAGTATAACCCGATTTTCTTTTTTGGTTTTTGTGGTCGATTCATAATAATTTCTCCCTGAGCTTTCCGCTTAAATAATCAATAATAAGGACTACAACCAGTGTAAAGAGAATAATCATGCT
Organism: Oceanobacillus kapialis; assembly: GCF_044790185.1. Classification (GTDB taxonomy): domain Bacteria; phylum Bacillota; class Bacilli; order Bacillales; family Amphibacillaceae; genus Oceanobacillus_B; species Oceanobacillus_B kapialis. The sequence goes on along the minus strand of NZ_CP085256.1, from coordinate 3,484,180 downwards.
TACCTTATCATATTCCAAAAAGCCAAGCGTTCGGTCATAGTAAAGGCCTATACCTCCCGCACCAACAAGTCCAAGAATTGCTGCGGCACGAATGTTAACCTCAAACGTATATAGGACGTATGTAATAAAGTGGGCAGCTACTTGTGGAATCACGGCACAACGAATCCACTGTAATTTATTTGCCCCTACGGCTGTCATAGATTCCAATGGACCTTTGTCAATTGCTTCAATGGCCTCGTATGTTAGCTTTGCGATAATTCCTAATGAAAAAATGCCAAGTGCAAAAATACCTGGTAATGGCCCTAACCCAAAAATAGCCACAAAGATTGCCGCAAGTAAGAGTTCAGGGATTGTACGAACGAGGTTAAGAACAAAGCGAACTGGATACCAGACCCAAGAATTCTGAAACACATTACTTGCAGAGAAAAGTGCGATGGGGATTGCTAATATAGCTCCCATCGTTGTGCCAACTACCGCCATGCGAATGGTCTCCAGCATAGCAGGGGTAATATTGTCGATATAAGCCCAGCTTGGTGGCACCATCTGAACAAGTAAATCAGTCATATTTGGAAGACCTGTAAACAGCTCTGCGATTGTGCTCTCTGTTTGGTACGCACTGGCAAACAGAAGTAATAACAATAAGAAAGTCGTAAAATAGTGCTTTAATTTACTTGGTGGTGTCGGGCGTACTGAATCAGCTAGTTGCGACATAAGACACCTCTTTTGCTTCTTCTTCGGCTGTTTTTAATGGATGCCCGTATATTTCTGCTAGCTTTTGATCTGTCGCTTCTTCGACAGGACCATCAAAAACGATTTCCCCAGCATTTAGCCCAATAATTCTTGTGGCGTACTGACGTGCAATATCAATAAAATGAAGGTTTACCACGGTGGTTATTCCTAGTTCTTGATTTATTTTCTTGAGATCATCCATTACCTGTGTGGTTGTCAAAGGGTCGAGCGATGCTACTGGTTCATCCGCTAAAATAACCTTTGCCTCTTGTGCAAGTGTGCGCGCAATCGAAACACGCTGTTGCTGGCCCCCTGAAAGCTGATCGGAACGAGTATAGGCCTTGTCCACAAGGTTTACGCGTTCAAGGGACTGTAAAGCAAGCTCCGTGTCGGCTTTCGGGTAGATACCAAGCATGGTACGAAATGTAGAATGATAGCCAACTCGTCCGGAAAGGACATTGTTCATAACGGTGGCTCGTTTTACTAAATTGAACTGCTGAAAAATCATCCCAATGTCACGGCGCATTCTTCTTAACTGCTTTCCATTGGCTTTCGTGATGGAAGTTCCCCCAACAAATATTTCGCCTGCTGTTACTTCATGCAATCGGTTAATCGAACGAAGAAATGTTGATTTTCCGGCTCCGGAAAGTCCAACAATTACGACAAACTCTCCAGGATTAATCGTTACATTGATATCTTTTAAACCTTTCGTTCCATTAGGGTATGTCTTCGAAACGTTTTGAAACTCAATCATGTTAAAAACCAACTTTCTTTAGATATAGGTAGCCAGGACGAAGGATCGCCTGGCTACGTGTTAAGCATATATAGGTGTAGAGCGTAATACTATTCCGTTTTTACTTTTTCGGCATAGTCACGAACAACATCAAAGTTGCTGTCTTCTGATTCTACATACCCTTCATGCGTGTAGATTTCTTTAATAATCTGATGTCCTTCTTCATCTTTTCCAATATCGATAAATGCTTCTGTGATTTTATCCACCCATTCTTGGTCCATATCAGATCTCACGGAAACTGTATCGTTTGGAATATCTTCTGTGAATTCGATGATTTTCGTTTCATCAAACACTTCAGGGTAGTCTCCAGAAACCGTGTTACGTGCGTCTTGGAAGACAACCGCTGCGTCTACATCGCCGTTTAATACGGAGATAATTCCCTGGTCATGACCTTTCACAGTAATCCCTTCTACATCTTCAAGTGGGTCTAACCCAGCATCCATAAGCGATGCAGCAGGCCATACATATCCAGCTGATGATGTTACATCCTGGAAGGCAATTTTCTTCCCTTCTAAATCTTCTATGCTATCAATACCAGAATCTTTCTTTACCACAAAGATAGATTTATAGAAATCAACAAGTTCATCAGTTGGCTGGCCTGTCTCATCTTCTACTCCGTAACGCTGTGCCTGTAACATTACTTCTGCAGCGCCTTTTTCCTTTGCTAAAACATAAGCAGTTGGTGGTAAGAAACCTACATCTACTTGTTTAGATTCCATTGCTTCAATGATTGTGTTGTAATTCGTGGAGACACTTACTTCTACTGGAATATCTAACCTTTCAGATAGCAACTCTTCCAAAGGCTTTGCTTTTGCTTCCAATGTATCCGCGTTTTGGGACGGAACGAATTGTACGGATAACTCCTCTGGTACGTAGCTGCCTGACCCTTCTGCTTCAGAAGAATCTCCACATCCACTTAGGATTCCAGCGGCTAGTCCAACAGTTAGACCTAATGTTGCGAACTTTTTTAACATACTATACCTCCACCTAGTCATTGTTTAGTGCCCCTCTACTATAACAAGCCTTTATTAAGTGAATTTACAGTTAGTGTAAATAATATGTTAAAAATTACTAGAAGTGTGAAAAGTGCATATACTCCTTTTGCACTTTGGAATAAATTGAAGGGAGGGAGGTGGTGTGGATGCAAGGAAGAAATGGCATGGGGTTTTGTTTCCCGAAAGGATATAAGTATTGTGGTCCGGGTTGCAGCGGGCCAGGGCAGCCTATAAATGCAGTGGATGCAGCGTGTAGAGAACATGATCGGTGTTATAAACAGCATGGGGGACCAAGCTGTGCGTGTGATAAGCTGTTTATGAAACGGTTAGCGTCAGAGATTGACCCATATACGAAAGAGGGGCGCGATGCACATGTACTCTATCAATATATGAAGCTTCAATCTTTTTTAGGCTGTGGATTTCAAAAAAGAAGAGGTTAAAAGGGCATAAAAAAAATCGTCTCCTCTGTGATCTGGATAACGATTCTGGTGTTTTGTACGATATAGGTGATCCTTTTTTGTCTTCGTTTTTCTCGTTTGCAAATCTAGACGAGCATAAGGGCTTCGTAGTTTTGTAGGATCGATTCTACCTCTACCTTCTCTCATCTGCTTTTGCCGCTGCTTTTTAGCTTTTGATTTACTCATTTTATCACTCCTTCATTTCTTTACCCTTTAGTATACCTTATTTGGCCAGGTGCTGCGCAAAAAATTTAACGCAGCACTTATCATTACTTAATGTGTTTTAAAGAGAGTAAAAGGTACGCACCAATTCCAGAAAATGTGATGATCGTCCCCCAAATTAAGATCGCTTCCTCATTCATGTTAGTAAATCCAAGCAAGTATTCTGGCAGTGTGAGAAACACAACGACAACTGGTAAAATAAGCGTTTTTGACCAGATAGAAACACCGACAAGAAAGATAATAGTTAAAATGCCGACGATCCATGTTCCAGTATGACCGAACGCTATTACTGGGCTGGTAATTGCTCTAGTTGCAAATTCCAATCCCACAAATAACCCTAGTGGAACAATTGCAAGCAGGAAAAACAACAGTCCTTGAGTAGCGTAAGACAGGGTGCGCGATGAGACGAACTTAAATATTCCAAATGTAAGAAAGATAAATACGATACTAATTGCAAGGTACCCGCCTATTTCTAATAGGGAAAAGGTTAATGGCCCATTGAGTATGTCATCAATAATAGTAATGGAAAAGGCACCCGTTACAATGATGGCAAAATATTTTATCCATGTTTTATAATCCAATTTCATTTCGTTAGAAAGCTGCTGCATATATGTCTTCGGTGTCTTTCCAACAATATCCTCGGTTGATTTTCCTCTTTTCTCTGCTTCGATCAAATGGTCTTCAAGCTCTGTGACAATCTCATCAATTTCTTCCTCCTTTTTTCCACTGGAGAATAAGTAGACCCGTAAATCTTCAATAAAAGATTGGCTTCGTTTAGACAACTCAAACTGATTCATTGCTCATTGCTCCTTTCTTTGTTTAACACATTATTCACTGTCTGCTGTAAGTCGCTCCACTTCGTGATAAAACGCTCTAACTCCTCTTCCCCTTTTGGTGTCAGGGAATAATATTTCCGTTTAGGTCCAGCTGTAGATTTTTTTAATGTAGAAGTAACAAGCTCTTCCTTTTGCATACGCAATAAAAGGGGATAAATGGTACCTTCGCTAAATGAGTTAAATCCATAGCCTTCAAGCTTTTCTGCTAGTTCATAACCATAAACCTCTTTCTCGCTAATAATCGATAGCAGGCATCCATCAAGGATTCCCTTCATCATTTGTGTAGTAGACAAGTGGTTATCACCCCATTCATATATGTCTTGTATTACAAGGTATAGGGGTATTATAAATTTATTTACCTTGTATTGCAAGGGTTATAATTGTTCTTTTGTTGAAACTCTATAAAATTCAATTATTTTCAAGTATAATGAGAGCATACCGATTAAAAGGAAGGTAACCCATGACCGAAGAGAATATCACAAGAATACATATAGATGATAAAGAATTTATTCTTATTGGCACTGCACACGTCTCTAAGCATAGTGCAGAGCAGGTTAAAGAAGTTATTGAACGGGAAAATCCAGACGCCGTTTGTGTAGAGTTAGATGAACAGCGATTTCAATCGATTCAAGATGAGAACCGCTGGCGGAACATGGATATATTTAAGGTTATTAAAGAAAAGAAGGCGACACTATTATTAATGAATTTGGCGATATCATCCTTCCAAAAGAGAATGGCCAAGCAGTTTGGTATCAACCCTGGTCAAGAGATGATCCAGGGAATTGCCTCTGCAAAAGAAACGGGCGCAGAGCTAGTGTTAGCTGACCGGAATATCCAAACGACCTTTTCCCGAATCTGGAGAGGCATTGGCTTAAAAGGAAAAGCGATTTTACTCATGCAAGTAATTGCCGGGATATTCAGTAAGGAGAATATTTCCGAAGAAGAACTGGAGAAAATGAAAAAGCAGGATACGATTAATGCGATCCTCAATGAATTTACGGAACATTTCCCAGAGTTGAAAACTCCCTTAATCGATGAACGTGACCAGTATTTGTCGCAAAAGATTAAGGAGGCACCTGGTAAGAAGGTAGTTGCCGTACTTGGGGCAGCGCATGTTCCGGGGATAAAGGAAGAAATAAAACGAGAGCATGATTTAAACAAGCTTACCGAGCTTCCGGCAAAATCACCATGGCCAAAAGTGATTGGCTGGGCCATACCTTTGGTTATTCTAGCAGTAATTGCGTATACGTTTAGTGCAAACCCATCAGCAGGCTGGCAGCAAACCTTGAGCTGGGTGATTTGGAACGGCTCTCTTTCTGCTATTGGAGCCATTATAGCGCTAGGTCATCCATTGGCGATTGTTACCGCATTTGTGGTCGCGCCTATCACATCATTAAATCCACTCCTCGCTGCAGGATGGTTTGCCGGGTTTGTACAGGCGTATTTCAAAAGACCAAATGTAGGGGATTTCGAAACGTTGACAGAGGATGTATTTACGGTAAAAGGTTTTTGGCAAAATAAAGTGACCCGTGTGTTATTGGTTGTCTTATTAGCTAATCTCGGAAGTTCGCTTGGAACCTTAATTGGTGGAGTCGATGTGATCCGTCGATTTCTTGAGAATATATAATGTGAGGAAAGCCCTGGTTTATGCCAGGGTTTTTTATTGTCTATAGTACTGAAAATGATTCCTTGTCAAACTCATATTCCCTCAAAAAATAATTTTCTGTAAATCTAAGTATTTAATATTTACTTTTCTATTATTTGTGGCTAATATATTTAGGGACACGAAATAATGAGGTGGCGAACAGCATGGGGTTTTTTCAGGAATGGGCGACACAATTTAAAACATATAACAATAATATTAAACTAGCAATTTTGGCAAATATCTTTTCCCAGATTGGTCTGGGGATTTTTATGGTGGTTTACAACTTTTACATAAGAGAACTTGGCTATAGTCAGGATGTAAATGGGGAAGTCATTGCGCTTACTGCACTTGCTACGGCGATTATCCTTGTGCCAGCAGGTTTTCTCAGTGATAAACTGGGACGTAAACGCATTATGGGATTCGGAATACTGGCTTCCGGTTTGGTGCTGTTTCTACGAAGTATTATTGAAGTGGAATCGCTGTTATTAGCAGCTGGGTTTGCCACAGGGCTTTTTACTGCCTTTCTACAAGTATCAACGGTTCCATGGCTTGCGGAAAACTCAGAATTGAAGCAGCGGGTGCACCTGTTTAGCTTGCATGCAGCGCTTGTAACGGTTGCCAATGTGATAGGTAGTATCCTTGGGGGCACCTTGACGGATTTATTCTCGCTTTTAACGACAGAACTACAAAGCATTAGGTACACCTTGATTATCGGGAGTGTGTTTTATTTCCTATCTTTCCTTCCGATATTGAACTTAAGTGAAAAACGGAAACCGAAGCCTGAAAAGAAACAGAAAATAAATCTTAAACAGTATGTCAGTGACCATAAGGTCGGGTTTAAAATTATTCTTCTGTTCGCAATTGCTCAGCTGTTAATAGGGTTTGGTAGCGGGCTTGTCATCCCATACCTAAACCTATACTTTGCTGACCGATTTGAGGCATCAAATTCGGTAATCGGGATTATTATTTCCATTGGCCAGGCAGCTACAGCAATTGCCATGTTTATTGGCCCATTTGTAGTAAGAAAGGTCGGGGAAGTGCGTGCCGTTGTCTACTTACAGCTGCTTTCCCTGCCATTTCTACTGCTTACAGCCTATACGGAAAATTTATTGCTGGCAACGATTGGATTTTTGTTCAGGCAAGCATTGATGAATGCCGGAAATCCAATTCAATCCTCCCTGATGATGTCACAGGTGGATGATTCGATGAAAGGTCTTGCAAATTCAGTGAATCAAATGGTGTTTAATCTGGGCTGGGCATTGATGGGACCAGTATCTACCGCCATTGTCGTAAAGTACGGCGCTTATTGGGGCTACGCGAATGTTTTTTCCATTACAGCGGTCCTCTACTTAGTTGGTTCGTTGTATTTCTATTTTGTCTTCAGGTCGGTGAAACGGACGAACGATCCTGTAGAAAACAAACCGGCATGATGAATAAGCCTGCTGCATAGACTGTATAAACCATGCCCTAGATGGAGGGAACCTAATGGATATACTAAACAAAGTGAAGCAGCATCGCGAAGAGGAAAAATCGTTAAGGTGGGAAGGCACGTTTGCTGATTACCTTGAAATTGTAAGGGAAAGGCCTGAGGTTGCACAAACAGCACATTCACGCGTGTACAATATGATAAAGCATTCTGGTTTAAGTGAAAGAGATGGCAGGAAAATGTATCATTTCTTCGGGGAAGAGATTTTTGGCCTAGAAGAGGCGATTGAGCGACTTGTAGAGGAATATTTTCATCCAGCAGCCAAACGGCTTGATGTTCGTAAGCGAATATTACTGCTAATGGGACCTGTTAGTGGAGGGAAGTCCACAATTGTAACCATGCTAAAACGAGGGCTAGAGCAGTATTCCAGAACAGACGAGGGAGCAGTTTATGCGATAAAAGGCTGCCCAATGCATGAGGATCCTTTGCATTTAATTCCAAAGCATTTGCGGGAGGAATTTTACGCTGATTATGGAATTAGAATTGAAGGAAGTCTGTCGCCATTAAATACAATGCGTCTGGAAAAAGAGTATGCAGATAAAATTGAAGAGGTAAAGGTAGAGCGAATTTTCCTATCCGAAGATAAACGGATTGGGATTGGAACCTTCAGTCCGTCTGATCCAAAGTCACAGGATATTGCTGATCTGACAGGAAGCATTGATTTCTCCACCATTGCCGAATATGGCTCTGAATCTGACCCAAGAGCATACCGGTTTGATGGGGAATTGAACAAAGCGAACCGTGGAATGATGGAATTTCAGGAAATGCTGAAGTGTGATGAAAAATTCCTTTGGCACCTGCTTTCCTTAACACAAGAGGGTAATTTTAAAGCAGGCCGATTTGCATTAATAAGTGCCGATGAATTAATTGTCGCCCACACAAACGAATCGGAATACCGTGCCTTTATTTCCAATAAGAAAAATGAAGCACTTCATTCCCGAATTATCGTCATGCCGATCCCGTACAATCTCCGGGTAAGTCAGGAAGAGCGTATTTACGAAAAAATGATTAATGAAAGTGACATGAAGCATGTCCATATTGCACCACATGCCTTAAGGGTCGCAGCGATCTTTTCTATTTTGACAAGGCTGGAGGATTCCAAAAAGCAAAGCGTCGATATCGTGAAAAAGATGCGCTTATATGATGGGGAGAATGTAGAAGGCTTTAGCCAAATAGATGTAGAAGAGTTGAAAAAGGAATTTCCTGTTGAAGGCATGAACGGCATTGACCCACGATATGTCATCAACCGTATTTCCTCTGCCATTATTAGAAAAGAAGTGCCTTCGATTAATGCCTTGGATGTGTTGCGTGCATTGAAAGAGGGTCTTGACCAGCATGCATCGATTTCCGATGAGGCAAAAGAGGATTACATGAATTATATCTCGGTCGCACGGAAGGAATACGATGAGATTGCTAAAAAAGAAGTGCAGAAAGCATTTGTCTATTCCTATGAAGAGTCTGCAAAAACATTGATGGATAATTATTTGGATAATGTAGAGGCATTTTGTAATAAAAATAAATTACGTGACCCACTGACAGGGGAAGAAATGAACCCGGATGAAAAATTAATGCGTTCGATTGAGGAGCAAATTGGTATTTCGGAAAATGCAAAAAAAGCGTTCAGAGAGGAAATTTTAATTCGGATCTCCGCCTATGCCCGAAAAGGGAAACGGTTTGACTATAACTCGCATGACCGTCTGCGAGAAGCAATTCAGAAAAAGCTATTTGCTGATTTGAAAGATATTGTTAAAATCACCACATCCTCTAAAACACCAGATGAATCGCAGTTGAAAAAGATTAATGAGGTCATTTCACGCCTGATTGACGAACATGGCTATAATTCTGTATCCGCGAATGAGCTTTTGCGCTATGTAGGGAGTCTGTTGAATCGGTAACCTTGAAAATAGAAAGCTTCCTTTTGAATTTTTTCAGAAGGAAGCTTTTTCTATTTAACGCGGCGCTTGTGTTAGGAGAATTTTTTGGAGGAACGACGAGTGGGAAGCCCAATCGACCATGGGAGTTGTGTAATCAACCATTGGAGCTGTGCAATCGACCATTGGAGCTGCTTAATCAACCGCGAGAGCAGTCCCATCAACCCCAGAAGCTGTGCAATCGACCACAGCAGCAGTCCTATCAACCCCAGGAGCTGTTCAATCGACCACAGCAGCAGTCCTATCAACCCCGGGAGCAGCTCAATCAACCACGAGAGCAGTCCTATCAACCCCAGGAGCTGTGCAATCGACCGCGAGAGCAGTCCCATCAACCCCAAGAGCAGCTCAATCGACCACGAGAGCAGTCCTATCAACCCCAGGAGCTGTTCAATCGACCACAGCAGCAGTTCTATCAACCCCAAGAGCAGCTCAATCGACCACGAGAGCAGTCCCATCAACCCCAGAAGCTGTTCAATCGACCACAGCAGCAGTTCTATCAACCTCAGGAGCTGCTCAATCAACCACAGCAACACTCTAATCAACCGCAAATGCACTCCATTCAACCCCTGCCCCCGCTCGACCACTAACAAAGAAACGTCTTTTCCAATTCAAGTGTCCAAAAAGTTTAAAAAGTGCAATAATTAACCTGCTTTTGCATAGGATAGAGAAAGCCATTATAGCTTTGAAAAGTTAATAGGAGGAGAGGTTATGCAGGAGAAGAAGGAAAACTTTGTTGTCTCCCAGGAAAACTGGTCCCTCCATCGCAAAGGCTATCAAGATCAAAAACGGCATATTGATAAGGTGAAAGATGCGATAAAAAACAACCTCCCTGATCTCGTAAGTGAAGAAAATATTATTATGTCGAATGGCCGCGATGTTATTAAAATACCAATACGTTCACTGGATGAGTATAAAATCAGATATAATTACGACAAATCAAAACATGTTGGGCAAGGTAATGGTGATAGTAAGGTTGGGGATGTCATTGCCCGTGAGCCAAATAAAAAGGGGAAAGACGGTGCAGGCCAGGGGAAAAAAGCTGGCGATAAGCCGGGTACAGAATATTACGAGGCAGAAGTTTCATTGGCAGAATTAGAGGAAGCATTATTTGCTGAATTGGAGTTGCCAGATTTAGAAAAGAAGGATCAAGATAACATCATTACGGAAAAGATTGAATTTAACGATATACGGAAAAAAGGATTAATGGGTAACATTGATAAGAAGCGGACGATTCTCACCTCCATAAAACGAAACGCTACAGAAGGCAGGCCTGGCATTATGCCAATCTACAATGATGATTTGCGGTTTAAAACATGGAATGAGGTGACGAAGCCAGAGTCCAAAGCTGTTGTGTTGGCGATGATGGATACGAGTGCTTCGATGGGTATTTTTGAAAAGTATGTAGCACGTAGCTTTTTCTTCTGGATGACCCGATTTCTTCGTTCCAAGTATGAAACAGTGGAAATAGAATTCATTGCCCATCATACTGAAGCAAAGGTTGTGCCAGAGGAAGATTTCTTTTCTAAGGGTGAGAGTGGGGGAACGATTTGCTCTTCTGCTTATTACAAGGCATTGGATCTAATTAACAACAAATACAGCCCATCCAGCTATAATATTTATCCTTTTCATTTTTCAGATGGGGAAAACATCACGTCAGATAATCCTACTTGTATTCAGTTGGTCAATGAAATTATGGACCTTTCTCAAATGTTTGGCTATGGGGAAGTAAATAGCTATAATCGTCCATCTACCCTAATGCGGGCATACAGTTCAATCACAAATGAAAAGTTTCGTCATTATGTATTAAAAGAGAAAAAGGATGTCTACCATGCAATGAAGCAATTTTTCTCAAAGGAACCCGCCTTAATATAAGCATCCTGCCGTCAGCCAAGTTACGCTGACGGCAGTTTTTAATCCATCACTTCAATTGTATAAATACCTCTGTCTGTTGTTAGGGAGAAACGGGAGCCGTCAAATTGGTACAATGATGAATCTTCAAGTGGGATCTCGTAGACAGCTGAAGGTAACTCCTCCATATTGTGCGCACTATTCTCCACTTGGCCTGTCCCGTTTAACTGTAGGGAATAAAGGGGGGTGTATTCATCAAGACGATGAGGATTTGATTCATAGGAAACAGCCTCAAGGTTCATTATCGTTTCATCGTAGTCATCTATTTCTTGTTTGGATACTCGTACTGTTCTTCCGTTCCATTTTGTTAATAGCTTATTGAATTTCTCGATCGTTAAGTAATGATCCATTGTCATCCCTCCAGTACCATATTTTCCCCATTCCGTAATGAAACATACCTAAAATCAAAGGATAAAAGGCTCCAGTTAAGTTACCAGAGCCTTTTTCAAAATTACGTCATTTACGTGGTCCGCACGCGTTTAAAAACAATGCCGTGCTTTGGACTGAATAGGAAAGCAATGAGGAATAATACACCTGTAGCGCTGGCCATGGAACCAGCAATCGAAACATTGAAATATATGGCACCGCCATACCCCATTAAGGCAGCTAGAATTCCAATCGCGCCACTTAAGCATAACAGAACGAAAAATTTATCCGTTAACAGGTAAGCAGTCGCGCCGGGTACGATGAGCATGGCGACAACTAGGATAGCTCCTACACTGTCAAAAGACGCAACCGTTGACAGGGAAACCATTGTCATCAGTAAATAGTGAATAAAGACAACCGGAACGCCAATTAGTACGGCAAACTGCGGATCGAAGGTGGAGATTTTAATCTCTTTGTAAAAAATTACTATGAAGAGAACGTTGATCACAAGAACCCCACCGAGCATCCAAACAGCTACAGGACCGTAGGAGACTCCGTTAATTTGTAGTGTATCCCATGGCACAAAGGCGATCTCACCCATTAAGGCATGTTGAACATCCAAGTGGACTTGATCCCCAATAAACGCTATAAGCACCACTCCGAGAGCAAATAGGGAGGTGAACACAACGCCAATCGCTGCATCGGACTGCACGCCAGAACGGTTCAATGTTTCTACAAAGAAAGCTGTTAGCAAACCGACAATGGCTGCTCCAATTACCATAGGAAGGCCATTAAGAGACTGTGTGACAAAGAAGGCGCCGACTATACCTAGAAGGACTGTGTGACTGATTGCATCGGCTATCATAGCCATTTTTCGTAGCACTAATATTGCGCCAGTAATGCCACAAGTAAGTCCAACTAAACAGCCGGTTACAATAATCCATAATGTGTAGGTCATACCTGTCTAAGCCTCCTTCGTGCGAGTCCGTTTTTTGTGCCAAACAGCAGTGAAATGAAAAAAATAACCGAAGCACTAAGCACGATTAAAGGTCCCGTCGGCAGGTTGGCGATGCTTGTGCTGAACACGGTACCGATAACCCCGGAAAAAGCACCGAAGACACCTGCCAAAATTGCCATGACCCCGAGTTTCTCTGTCCAATATCTAGCGGCCAATGGTGGAATGATAAGCAAGGCTGCAATGAGGATGACACCTACCATCTGGATGCCAATAACGACAATTGCCACGACGAGAAATAAGAGCAAGCCATTTAAAAAAGTTACCGGAAGACCAATCCCCCTCGCAAATTGTGGGTCAAAAATCGTAAGCTTAAACTCTTTAAAAAAGAGTGCAGTGATGAAAACCAAAACGAAAGCACCTATTGTAATAATTTGGACATCGCTTCTGACAAGAGATGCAGCCTGCCCGAATATGAAGGAATCTAATCCAGCCTGGTTGCCGCTAAAGTTTTGCTGAATATAGGTGAGCAATACAATACCGAAGCCAAAAAACACGGATAAGGTGATGCCGATGGCGGCGTCAGTTTTAATACGTGTTTTTTTAATGATTAGCTGAATAGCCTGGGTAGCAAGTAGACTTGTTATAGCAGCACCGATTAAAAGCACAGGGATAGCTTTTACTTCAAATAAAATAAACATGATACAGACACCTGGCAGTGCAGCATGTGCCATCGCATCGCTTATAAGACTTTGTTTCTTTAAAAGGACAAAGCTCCCAATTACACCGCTGGCAAATCCAAGTAGTAAACTTCCCATTAACACCCACTGGAAATTTGCATTACTAAAATCAGACAAGAATGTTTCCATGCTACAGGCTCTCCTTTTCCAAAGTCGGAGCTTTTTGCAGGAAAGCTATTTTACCACCATAGGTTTTTTCTAAGTTTTCCAGTGTGAAGACGGTCTGGGTTTCCCCAAACTGTATTGGCTGCTTATTCAGTAGTAAAACATGATCAAAGTAATCCTCTACCGTCTGCAAATCATGGTGCACGACAACAACGGTTTTTCCTTCTTCCTTCCATTCTTTCATCAGTTTAATAATTGCTTTTTCCGTCGCGGCATCCACCCCGGAAAATGGTTCATCCATAAAGTAAACTTTCGCATTCTGAGCCAGCGCGCGTGCAAGAAAAACACGCTGCTGCTGGCCTCCAGAAAGCTGACTGATTTGTCTATCTGCATATTCAAGCATGCCGACTTTTTGTAAACAGGTTCGTGCCCAGGCAATTTCTTTTTTGCCAGCCCGTTTGAACATGCCGATATGCCGGTACCTTCCCATAAGTACAACATCCAAGGCATTCGTTGGAAAATCCCAATCAACTTCACTGCGCTGTGGGACATAGCCGATCACTTTTTTCTGTTTTGCGTATGGTTTTCCTAATACCTGCACATCACCGGATATAGTAGGCAGCAAACGAAGGATCGACTTTATTAATGTTGATTTGCCAGCCCCATTTGGCCCAATTATTCCCGTGATAGAGCCTTCTGGAACGGTAAAAGCAACTTTCTCAAGCACAGGCTTTTTATCATAGCTTACGGTTAAATTGGATACCTCTAAAGCATTCATGTAAATGTCCTCCCCTTATTTTAAGGACGCTACGATGGTGTCCACATTATGGCGGAACATCCCAATATAGGTTCCTTCCTCTGTTCCTTCTTCGCCCATTGCATCGGAATAGAGCTCTCCGCCAATCGAAACCTCATGACCTTCTTCTTTCGCTCCTTCTACCACAGCATTAATGGAACGCTCAGACACACTACTTTCTACAAATACACCTTTAATATTTCGCTCAACAAGGGTATCAATGATCTCCTGCACATCGCTTACGCTGTAATCCGATTCTGTACTTAACCCTTGTAAGCCGATTACATCAAAGCCGTACGCTTCACCGAAGTAGTTGAAAGCATCGTGGGCGGTTACTAATACACGGCTTTCTTCCGGGATTTGTTCAAATTGTTCGTTAGCATAGGTTTCTAGTTCATCCAACTTGCTCAAATATGCTGTTGTGTTTTCGTTATATACTGCCTCATTATCTGGATCTAGTTTTATGAGCTCGTCGCGAACTGTTTCAGTAGCCTTTTTCCATAAGCTTATATCAAACCAGACATGTGGGTCACTGACATCGGGGCTTGCTGGGTCAGCAAGCAGATCTTCTTCTGGGATACTTTCGGCTACCGCGACAGTAGGCTTTTCTTGTTCCATTTCTTCAAAAATTTCACCCATTTGACCTTCTAAATGAAGGCCATTATAGAAGATGATGTCTGCATCGTTTAGCTTTTGAATATCTCCTTGTACCGCATCATATAAATGTGGGTCAACTCCTGGTCCCATTATGCTTTCAACCTCCACTGCGTCTCCACCTACTTCCGCTGTTATGTCTCCAATCTGTGCGATGGTGGTCACCACTTTAATCGGTTCACCTTCTGAACCGCCAGCATCTTCGGCGTCTGAAGAACATCCAACAATAAATCCAAAAAACAAGACGACAAACCCCACTAATAATAATTTTTTCATTTTCTTTTCCCCTCTCCCTAATTTGTTTCCTCCAGGCAAAACTGAGCCAAAAAAAATCTAGTGGTATACTATGGTGGATTGTCAGGTGTTGTGCTTGGAACAAACAATTTTACATTACTTAAAAAGTTTCCTCTAGGCAAATTATATTCGGAGAGTGAAAAAAATGCAACGGATTTACAATAAAAAAATAAAACGCCCCCTTAAAGGGAGCGTAATAGGAAACCTATACAAACGATGGAAATGGGTCTGGGATTAATGTCCAGTCTTCTTTTATTTCTTCGTCGGTCAATAAACATTTATCTAACGTATTTATGAGGGTTGCTGGGTTAAGCTTTATCCCAATAAATACTAACTCTGTTTTCCGGTCACCAAATTCAGGGTGCCAGCTTTCTTTGGCCTGGAGATCTTCTGCTAAGAGCTCTTCTTGCTCAGCTTCGGAAAAGGTAGAAATCCAATTTCCGGCACCTTGTACATTTAAGGACTTACCAGCTTGGGAAAGAAGCCCAATCGTATCGTTTCTGCTAGCCAGCCAGAAAAATCCTTTGGAACGAACAACCTCTTCTGGCCATTGTTCTAACCATTTAAAGAAACGTTCGGGATGAAAAGGCTTGCTACTCCTGTAAACGAATGAAGAAATACCATATTCTTCAGTCTCCGGAACATGCTCTTCATTTAACTCTTTTATCCAACCTGCAGAGCTACTAACGTCTTCGAAATCGAAAAGAGAAGTGTTTAAAACATCATCTGGATCTACTTTTCCATGCTCAATCGGTATGATTCTTGCTGAAGGGTTAAAAGTAGCTAATGAAGCTTTTAATTTTTCTAGGTCGTCGTTTGGAATTAAATCAATTTTATTAACTAAAATCACATTGGCAAATTCTATTTGATCTATAAGAAGGTCTGAAACCTCCCGTTCATCATCAGGAACAGCTTCTTGCTGACGCTCAAGTAAATTCTCACCTGAATAATAGTCGGACCAGAATTGTTCTGCATTGACGACAGTTACCATCGTGTCTAGCTTGTAATGCTTTCTGAGATCTATGTCTAATTCATCCGCTTCATACGTGAAGGTCTGGGCAACTGGAATAGGTTCTGATATGCCTGTAGATTCAATTAGTACATAATCTAAGTCCAACTGTGATAATTGTTCAAGCTCGACAATTAGATCCTCTCTTAGGGTACAGCATATACAACCATTTTGCAGTTCAACAAGCTTTTCATCACTGCGAACCAATCCACCCTGTTTAATCATGGCGGAATCAATGTTAATCTCACTCATGTCATTCACGACAACAGCTATTTTATGTCCTTGTTTATTATGGAGTAAATGGTTCAAGACAGAGGTTTTTCCCGCACCAAGATACCCACTTAAAACCGTAACAGGTATTTCCTTTTTCATTCGTTCATCTCCTGCCAATCTAAAGAATAAATAAGTATAAAATGGTTGCCTTCCTATGGACCTTAACTGATTGAGCAAAGAATGGCAGCTGCTTTTCTTGCACCAGAAATGTTTCTGGCTACCGGGCCAATCTCTAACTCTGCCAATGGTCCTGCAACGTGAAGTCCTTTTTTCCACTCCAACTGGGTTGTTACAACAGGAAACCCGCAATCTGCACATTGCAGATTTTCGTCTTTTATTACGTTTCTTAACCAGCTTTCCCCAGGTAATTCTTTTGTTGAGCCTGTTGCTAAATATATCCTGGTAAAGCTTTCAGCAGGGGCGTTTTTAAAGTGGAGTACAGGGTTAGATGATTGCGTACATACACCCTGTATTTCATTGTTAATACATCGTAAAGAACCATTTGCTTCAAGCCGCTTTAGCTTTAGAAACATCTCTCTTGGAATGGATCCACGATTTCTAGCACTGGTAATTGTGTCTCTTCTTTCCTGAAGAGACGTTATCTTATGATAGCTGGTTAAGTATTTGGGGCCTAACCATCCAGGGTCACTATCAAAATCGTGGACTCGAAAGTCATGTCGTTTAATTAACGTAACTGTATCTATGTCGGCGTCCTCGCAAAGCAAAGCTGTGGTATGTGCAGCAGTTAACCCGCCACCTACCACACAAACGTTGGTGGAAGGGAGGGGGTTGTCTTCAAATAAGTGGGAAACCCTTGTTGGGTAATGTTCTTTTGCTTTAATAGCCCATTTTGGGTAATAAGGGTGTTGGTTTACTCCCATGGCCAGCACAACTCTCTCAGTATTAAACGTATTGTCGCCGGTTTTAACAACCCACCCATTGTTCCCATTACTTTCTATTTTGTTTACCATTGCCTGGTGCCAGCTTCCGGCAAGGTTTACTTGTTCAAAAAGCTGTTGACAGTGGTCGTTGAATAATTGCAGACGTGGTCTTTTGTAACGCCCCAAAAAAGGTTTCGTATAATCGTGTGCTTCTGCGAAATCCTTCAGAGCAAATGGCTTCGTATCGAGATGGTGAACGAAGGGAGAGCGGAGGTAGGGCATGCCGATTTTTTCTGTTAACGTGAACCATGTGTGCATAGGTTTGGGATAGGGATCGATGACCAGTAACTCCTTGGGTTTGACCTTGCCTGACTGCAACAGCTGCACGGCAATGGTGCTTCCTTGCATGCCTCCCCCGACAATAATCCACTTATACACGGGCTTGCCACTTCCTTTCCCTTGATTCCTTAAAACGGGCGCCTGCGCTTTTGTAACGTCCAGCTCCAGCGCCCAGAGACTAGCGAGACTTCCCTCACCTCCGTACGATAAGTCAACATCAGCTCCCTACGGTCGCAGTGTTTCCTTTATCTCCTACGGCTCAGTCCAAAAGGTTTTCGGTGGGGCGAGTAATCGCAGTCCCAGTCCGTACGTGGGCCCGGAGGATCCGGGTCATGCCGATGTTGCCCCAGGACGGGGCGAACTTAGTCGGCCTTCCTTAAAACGGGCGCTTCCGCTTTTGTTCTTACCAGCTTGATTTTTTCACGCCGGGTAATTGTCCTTTATGCGCATATTCACGTAATGCAATACGGGACATACCAAATTTCCTTACATAACCACGCGGTCTACCTGTTACTTCACAACGATTTTTCAGACGAGTTGGAGAAGAGTCTCGTGGGAGTTTTCTTATTGCTTCGTAATCTCCCTTTTCCTTCAGTTCTCTTCTTAACGCTGCATATTTTTCAACCATTTGTTGACGTTTTTTCTCTTTCGCTATTTTAGATTTTTTAGCCATTATAATCCTCCTTAAAGTGTAATCATTACGATTCATTGCGAAAAATAATAGATGCTTCGCGCATCATTTAAACGTAATCATTACGATTTACTTAACTATAACTTATAAGGTGCTTAGTTGTAAATAGATATGCAAAACTTAAATCGTCTGCGTCAATGAAATAAAAAAGAAAGTTCTAGTATTTCATCAAAAAGAATAGGATGAATGGAAAAGGCATGTACCAAATGATAGGGAGGGAATCTACTTATGATCAGCAAGCGGCATACATTATTGGTTGAGCTAACAGGGCTGTTTATCTTTGCAATCGTTATGATACTATTAACCTTTAGTGAACGGGTTGAGGAAATAATAGAGTTGCCTAAGTCTATCTATCACATGAACATGCTGTTTTTAAGCATTTTAATAGAGGCATTGCCCTTTGTTTTAATAGGAGTTTTAATTGCAGGGCTTATACAGGTGTTTGTAACAGATGAACATATACGAAAATGGATTCCGCGGAATAAATACCTGGCAATCATGATGAGTTGTGTCGTTGGGGCATGCTTTCCAGCTTGTGAATGTGGCATTGTACCTATAGTACGAAGGCTTGTTGGTAAAGGGGTGCCCATATATGCGGGAGTAGGTTTTCTGCTTACAGGACCTTTAATTAACCCTGTTGTTATTTTATCCACATACATGGCTTTTGGGAACGATGTTTGGATGGCCGCATCGCGTATGATCCTAGGCTTTGTCATCGCAATGGTTATTGCAATCGTGATTAGCTTTATATTCAAAGGAAATCAGCTAAAGCAAAAGTTCCCTGTACAATCGGAGAAACATAGTAGTTTCCAAGAGAAGGTAAAACATACTTTTACACATGCCGTAGACGAATTTTTCGACATGGGGAAGTACCTAATTATTGGGGCCGCTTTAGCAGCCTTTGTGCAGACATACGTTTCTTCAGGTGATTTGGTAGCATTGGGGAGCGGGCTGGCCTCATCCACTGTGGTCATGATGGCATTAGCTTATGTATTGTCCCTTTGTTCAGAAGCAGATGCATTTATTGGAGCATCGTTTAGAGGGCTATTTCCGGACACTGCCATACTAAGCTTCTTAATTTATGGGCCGATGATTGATTTAAGGTTCTAAGTCAAATGTTGGGGTGAGCTAACGCTCACTCCTTCTTTATGCGACTCGCCCATTTATATTTTTATATTGATGATGTAATAATACTCTCATTCTAAACCGATCAAAACGACGGTATCCAAAAGCATTCCTCTTTATTACTTTCGTTTGGTTGTTAATCCCCTCCACATACCCATTATGTAAATTAAAGGCAAAGCTATTCATAATCTCTTTTTGCCAATTTTGAAAGGTTTCCATGGCCTTTTTAAATTCCTCAATTCCAGACGCTTTTACCAAGTCGTAAAACTCATACAAACGTTCTTTGACTGCCGTTAAATTAGAAGGCCCTAGGGCCTTTGCTTCTTCAAACCAAAGCCGAAAAGCTTCTTTTAATTGGTATGCTGTCCGCAAGGTATCAGACATTTTCAAGTAACGTTCCAGATACCAGCGTTGTTTCTCCGTTAAATCTTCATGCTTCTTATTAAACACATGTTTCATCCGCTTACACTTTTTACGATCGTAGTCGCTAAATTGCTTTTGTTCTTTTCTCCTTACACGCTCAAGTGCCCAATAAATATGCCGACAGAAATGAAAACGGTCAGCTACTACAATAGGTTTCCCTAATGCTTGGTCCACAGCTGCTTTGAAGGAATGGCTCATGTCCATTACAACTTTTTCTACTTTCTGACCATGCTCTCTTAGATAAGCCTCTACCGTTTCTTTTTTCCTATCCGGCAATATCTCGAGGGGCTTCCGATCCACCGGATCGGCAATAATGGTTTGGTATTTTTCTCCGTCTGAATCTCCCTTATATTCATCAATAGCGATTACAGAAGGTAACTCCCGTGTTTCCTCCAAAAAGCTAGATCCCACTTTATCAAACCTACGCATTACAGTAGTTGCGGAAGTGTTAAATCGAGAGGCAATTGCTTTAAAGTTTTTTCCATGAATTAGCTCTAACGCAATAGCTTGCTTTAGTTCTTTGGACTGCCGTTGATAGCGTTCTACCAATGAGTTATTTTCATAAAAACGCCTTTTACATTGTGGGTGTTCACATTTATAGCGACGTTTACGGTAAAAAATTAGCGTCTCTCTCATAAACAGTTTTGAGTGCTGTATCTTTTGAGTGCGGTAATCGTGCACCTTTTGTGTTAGGGTATTACACGTTGGACAACGATGGGGCTTGGCATCCAGTTCCACATGCAGCTGAAAAACTCCACCATTTTCAATCGTTTTTTTAATACGAAACTCTTCTAAACCTGGGAAAGAAATGTTAAAATTCACTTACACGCAACTCCTTTTGTTATTGTTTTGTGGTTAAAACAAGTCTAACAAAATTCGGAGTTTGCGTGTTTTATTTAGCTGAATTTTCTCTGTACCCCAACATATATTATAGAGCCTGATTTAAAAAACACATTTATGATGCTTAGTGTTTTTAGAGCAAGATTTGTCGGATTATTTGTCGTCATTGTTTCCATTATGGTGTTTGTATCGATTATGCTTTTCAGTAGATTTTAGCGAGGGGGTGGGGAAATGCGCGTACAGTTCCAGCAGGCGTTTCGGGCAGTTATTTTAATGGCTTTTGTCGCCTTTCTAGTTCAGCTTCACCAAACAGGTGATATTGTCCATTATATTAATCCGAAATATGAGCATTTAAGTATGATAGGTGCATGGCTGTTTCTGGTTCTTTTTTTAACACAGATATTTCGTATTTGGTCGTATGAGAAACCACGTCATAAGCATGCACACTGCAATCACGCTGGCCATAAGCATGATCATGGAGATGGCCCGCTAACATTGAAGAAGGTTTTCTCATATGGAATTATTATCCTTCCACTTGCCACAGGCCTAATATTTCCAGAAACAACTTTGGATGCCTCCATTGCTGAGAAGAAAGGGATTATGCTATCTCTTGGAAACAATGGACCTAACAGCCAAGGAGAGGAAGGTTCTGAGGACCCTGTAAACCAAGGGGGAATTCCTACAGGTGACCATACTGCTTTTGATCCAAATGTGTTAACGAATACCATGACAAGCGAAGAATATGAAAGCAAAATCGAAGCATTAAAACAGTCCCAGGAAATTACCATGACAGAGCAAATGTATGCAGCTGTTTACCAGGAAATTAACAATAACCCATCTGCATTTGTTGGAAAAAAGATAAGTTTTAGCGGGTTTGTGTACAGAGAACAAGGATTCACGCAAAGCCAAGTTGTACTTTCACGATTTCTTATAACACATTGTATAGCAGATGCAGGAGTTGTAGGATTTTTATCAGAGTTTGAGGGGGCTGGTGAATTAACCCAAGATACATGGATAGAGGCAACTGGTGAGCTAACCATACAAGAATACAATGGAAAACAAATGCCTACCATCCAAATTACAGATTGGAAGACCATCGAACAGCCTGAACAGCCATATGTTTATCCAGTACAGATACAGTATTTATAGGGTTAACTCTTACTATGAAACTATTATTCTTTTGAATAAACATAAAAAAAGGAAGTATCTCAATGTGAGACACTTCCTACTTTATTCTATTGTAAAGCTGTATCTAACGTTTCAATGTTCTTTTGCATAAGACTGAAGTAGTCTTCATCATTTTCGACATCTTCTTCGGTTAAAACAGAGAGGTTATGCAATTGTAATGGTTCTGCACCAATCTCATTGCGAATTACCTCAGCGACCTTAGTCGTTACGTTTTGTTCGAAAATGACATACTGCAAGTCTTTTTCTTCAGCCACATTAATGACTTCTGTTAATTCCTTCTGGGAAGGCTCCTCACTAGAAGATAGGCCGGCGATCGCTATTTGCTTAATGCCATAGGTTTCTTCCCAGTAGCCGTACGCTGCGTGAGAAACAATCATTTCTGGATTCTCTTTTGATTCTACCAAGTTATGAAACTCGCTATCAAGCTCTTCTAAATCTGCTTTCAACGTTTCAAAGTTTGCTTCAAACGTTTCTTCTTCCTCAGGCTTCAATTCAACTAGCTGATTTTTTATATTTTCAGCAAGCGCAATTGCACGAACTGGATCTAACCAAACGTGTGGATCTTGGCCACCATGGTGATGGTGCGCATGTGCTTCCTCTTCACCTTCATGGTTGTGAGCTTCTTCCCCAGAGCTAGCTTCTTCACCTTCGTGGTCATGATTGTGAGCTTCTTCTCCAGAGCTAGCTTCTTCCCCTTCGTGGTCATGATTGTGAGCTTCTTCCCCAGAGCTGGCTTCTTCACCCTCGTGGTCATGATTGTGAGCTTCTTCCCCAGAGCTGGCTTCTTCGCCTTCATGGTCATGATCATGAGAACCTTCTTCTCCATGACTATGATCATGGCTATGCTCTACGCTCTCAATGCCGTCGGTTGCTTCTACTAATGTAACGTCTTCCCCTTCAAGTGCAGAAGACATGCTTTCTGCATATGATTCCATGCCCATTCCGTTGTAAATAAAGGCATCAGCTTCCGCTATATCCACCATTTGTTTTGAAGTTGGCTCAAAGTTATGAGCGTCGGCACCTAGTGGCATGATGCTTTCCACATCCACAAACTCTCCGCCAATTTTCTTCGTGAAATCCTCTAGAGGATATAATGTCGTATATATTTTTAGTGGATTTTCCCCTGTGTCTTCTCCGTTGTCGGCTGAAGTATTTTCCGATTCGCTATTACATGCCGTTATGAGTAACAGTGAAAGCAATAGTCCAATAAGAACTATGTAGTTTCTCTTTTTCATTTATTTTGCTCTCCCTTACATTTTAATCTTTACATATCATAACGTAATGGTTACGATTTGTAAATAGGAATTGTTTCGATTTGTAAAATTTCCCTGTGTAGCATGGATGTTAGAAAATTGTTCATCATTAATAGCCCTTCTCATACACTGTATAAAGGTTAATGGGAGGGATAGTCGTTGTCCAATACGAAAGCACTTACCTATGCAATTGAGGAAATCACCGAAATCGCATCTGATTTTGGGTTGGATTTTTACCCGATGCGCTATGAAATTTGTCCTGCTGACATTATTTATACATTTGGGGCTTATGGAATGCCCACACGCTTCTCTCATTGGAGCTTTGGAAAGCAATTTCATAAAATGAAACTACAATATGATCTTGGCTTAAGCCAGATTTATGAGCTCGTAATCAATTCGGATCCTTGTTATGCCTTCTTACTTGATACCAACAGTCTCATACAAAATAAGTTGATTATTGCACACGTGCTTGCTCATTGTGACTTCTTTAAAAATAATGTGCGTTTTTCAAATACAAGGCGAGATATGGTGGAAAGTATGACCGCTACGGCAGAGAGAATTGCAAATTATGAGTTGATTTATGGAAAAGATGAGGTGGAACAGTTTCTTAATGCAGTACTTGCTATCCAGGAACATATTGACCCCTCGATAATTCGACCAAAACTTCCTGCGTACAATTTAGATGAGGGAGAAGAAGAACCATCCAGAATGAAAACAGATTATGATGATCTTTGGGATTTGGATAAAAGAGCAGTTGAAGAAAAGCGTTTTGTGAAGAAGCGTAAGAAGTTTCCTCCACATCCGGAAAAGGATCTTTTACTATTTATCGAAGAGTACAGCAAAGAACTAGAGGACTGGCAACGTGATATTTTAACGATGATGCGGGAGGAAATGCTTTATTTCTGGCCACAGATGGAAACGAAAATCATGAATGAAGGCTGGGCGTCGTACTGGCATCAAAGAATTTTGAGAGAAATGGACCTTAGCACAGAGGATACCATTGAATTTGCCACTCTTAATGCAGGGGTCGTCCAGCCATCAAAGCAAGGCATTAATCCTTACTACCTTGGATTGAAAATCTTTGAAGATATTGAGGAACGCTATAACAATCCGACAAAAGAAATGCAGGAGCTAGGTGTGACAAAAGGTTCTGGGAGAGAGAAAATGTTTGAAGTGCGAGAGGTCGAGGCAGACATCTCATTTATTCGTAACTATTTAACAAAGGAGCTTGTGCAACGAGAGGATCTTTATCTTTTTGAGAAAAAAGGCAGAGACTATACGATTACGGATAAAAAATATGAAGAAGTGCGGGATCAGCTTGTATCCATGAGGGTAAACGGAGGCTTCCCGTATATTACCGTAGAGAATGGTGATTATTTACGAAATGGAGAACTATACTTGAAGCATAGCTATGAAGGAATGGAGCTGGACATAGGTTATTTAGAAAATGTTTTACCGTATGTTCACCAGCTATGGGGCAAAACAGTTTATATGGAAACGATTATTGAAGAAAAGCCAGTCGTCTATTCATACGATGGGAAGAAGGTTTATCAGCGGAATTTGTAAAGTATACCTATTCATGAAAGGGAGCAGCATACTATTGTGCTGCTTCCCTAGTTTTTCTCCCTTGCAAGCTTATCCCTGTTCTTTGTTCCGGGAGGTTGTTCTAGCCAATGATTCTCAATCATAAGGTCTGCTCCGCTCTTGGCAAGCTTAGCAACTTCAAGCGAAAGACGTTCATAATTAGCAGCCAAATCCAACCTTTGGCTGGCGGCAGCGGCAGTAGCGTAATTTCCAATTCCGGCGGAAGTAAGTAAAGACATTTGAAACATGATCAATTTATCAGAAAAGGTTTCTGTTACGGAAGAGCTAACTGCTACGTCAGGAAGCTGTGGTGTTTCGATATGGTTTTCGTATAGGATAGAATTAAATATTTTCATATGCTTTTTAGAGATCTCTTTTGCCCTTAACAAAAAGTCTTGCACCTTTTTGGTGGGGGAAGTCTGTGCAAAGCCTATACACAGTTTCATGCCAACATAATTTGAGAGAATATTCGTATATAAGTGAGAGATTTCGATAGCATTTAAAGGTCGCTTATCACTAAATGGATTCAGTCCACTATAATATTCCTTGCTGTTAATGTATTCAGTCTTTTTCGGTACCTCAATAAATGGAATACGTGCATTAATTCCTTTGCTTTCTGCAATTTCAAGTGTTCGATTGTATAAGTCAGCGGTTTCTTTTAGAGCATTGGTAAAATAGCCTCGGACCGTTGTCTTTGTACTCATGGACAACATACCACTGTATGAGATCATGCCTACCTTTGCCATATGGTTGACATAAGTGAGGCAAAATGTATTCGAAAATAGCCATGGGGCATTTAACTGAACGTCTTTACTTGTAAAACCATTTGGTAATGCGTAATCCTC
Organism: Oceanobacillus kapialis; assembly: GCF_044790185.1. GTDB lineage: Bacteria > Bacillota > Bacilli > Bacillales > Amphibacillaceae > Oceanobacillus_B > Oceanobacillus_B kapialis. The sequence continues at coordinate 3,458,816 of NZ_CP085256.1, read as the reverse complement.
TTCTTCAAAGAGGTGGTTTAACTTGTCAATATGATCACTAGAAATGTTTAGGGCAGTCTCGATGGCTGGTCTAATATCAGGATCTTCCGTATTCTGTAGTAAAAACTGAAGCACACAAACCGACATACTATCATTAACATATGCGGTCCATAATGCGGCGATTTCTCCAGCATCCAGATAAACCTTTTTCTCTTCATTCATGTGAACGTTCACTCCTGACTATTTTAATTATTTATTAGGCTTTCCTACATAGCGGTTATTATGTAAAGAATGGATTACCCGAAAATTACAACATCTTTATTAAAATTTTAAAATAATATGGACACCATTTTTCAGTGTGGTAAACTTTTAGTAAGTATACTAAAGGAGTCCGGATTATGAAGCTATGGCTAAGGAAGGCGGCAGTCGTCCTCATTACCATTATGACGCTGGGAATGTATGTACCTCCAGCCTATTTAACTGCTGATGAGACGAAAGACGATATTTCTGCCAAAACGAACATAAAAGAAGATATATCCTCGTCCCTTACGGAAACGGAGAGCCCTATAGAGGAAGATGACAAGCAATCAGATGGCTTGTCCCTTTCCGAGTCGCTGTCAGAAGAGGCAAAGGCGCAGACGCTAAAGAAGCTAGGTCCGAAAATTTCCTCTAAAATAGACCCTACTTTCCTTGATGCAATCCTAACGGGGGTAGAGGAGTCCGTAACGAGTACGCTGGCTACAATTGCCGAAGAAGATTTCCCTTACGTGGGAATTACGGATCAACCGACAGACGGTTGGGGAGAAAAAATATTTAACCTCTATGATGTCCGTACAAACAAAGCCTTTGCTAAGTTTCACGTGCGCCGTGATAACCGCCCGATGGAAGGATACTGGTTTAATTTCCATTACCACGTAAAAAGCGATAATTTTGAAACACACCGAGAAATCGGTGAGATATATTGGGACAAAAACATACCGCCAAAATGGATGGCGTAATAAAAGGAGCTGGGTTTAGGAATCCAGCTCCTTTAGTATGTCTCCAATATTTCTTTTGTGAACCACAAAGTCTGCATATCGATCAAGACTTGTTTCTTCTCTATTAATAATGACTAGCTTTGCGCCATTTTCTTTCGCAATTAATGGAAATTGGTTTGCTGGCGTTACACTTAAGGAAGAGCCGAGTACGAGAAACAAATCACAGGCTTGGGTTTCCCGAAGAGCTTGCTGAAAAGCCTGCTGGGGAAAGGTTTCCCCGAATAATACGATGGATGGTCGCAATATCCCTCCACAAACACAATGGTACTCTTTATCGACATACGCTTCACTGCTATATTTTTTCTGACAGGTTTGGCAATGTAAGGTTTGCAGAGTCCCGTGTAATTCCGCTACCTGTTCAGACCCCGCTTCTTGATGAAACCCATCCACATTCTGCGTGATGATAGACTTGATCTTACCCTGCTTTTCCCAATCGGCTAAAATGTAATGCCCTTTATGAGGCTCGTACGTTTTTACACCAAGTACACGCTGGCGGTAAAATTCCGTGAAGGCGTGTACGTTCTGATTTAGAGCGTCTGTGCTGGCAATACGACTCGGATCAAGGTTATTCCATAGCCCCTGGTTTGAAGAACGGAAGTCGGGTAGACCGCTTTCCGTTGACATGCCAGCTCCTGTAAACACGACCGTATAGTTTGCGTCATCCAGCCAATGCTTTAGCATTCTTCCACCGTCCTATCTCGATTCAAATAAAATAGGCTTTTCTCATAGTGTATCAAATATTTGGCTAGTGTCCCACTTTTGATGTCATTGCATAATCTATAAGGAAAGAACCCAGAAAGGATGACAGGTATGGGGCTATATATTGATCGAAACAAGCACCACAACTTGTTTAAAAATGAGGGAGCCTTAAAAGAGCCAAATCAGAGCGTTTATATACGAAACCATGTAGCAGAAATGATAAGAGAACAAAGGAAAGTAAACCATTCCATACACCAACAGCAACTACAAATGAAACTTCATTATGATATGCAAGCAGACAAAAATGCCAAGCAATGGAAAGAGATGCTTAACAAGTTAGAAGAATTACAGCAGAGTAATGTGGCTACTCATAGTAAGGGAGATAGGTTAACCCAGCATTTGCATCAGCTTGAAGAAAAGAACACACGGATGGAACAGCTATTAGAAGCGTCACGCGTAACAAACAAGGAGCTTGTTCAGAAAGTGGAAGAGATCTCCTCCGCACAGAAAGAAATGACGGGGACGTTACACGCTCGTGAAAAAGAAGAGGAGCATTTACAAAGGATCGTGGAGTTACAAACTGAATGGCAACAGAACGTGGAAACCAAACTGGCTAACCAGGAGGAGAATCAGAAGTCCATAATAGCCAGTATGGAAAATCAAGAAGCCGTTTCTGAAAAATTGTCCAGACAGGTAGACATGCTTCGTTCCACACTGTTTGAGCGAACAAGTTTCCTGGCAGAGAAGATAGAGGAAAATTATCGATTAATCGTTTCTTATGTAACAAAGCTCTTAACAGGATCTGATAATCAAGTAGCGCTCTTTAGAGTGGACCGTAAACAGAATAAAGATTGAGAATAGGGAAAGGGATTATCCCGCCTTAACTAACATTTGGTGGAGGGAGAGGGGGAACTCCACTTTATTCACCCAACAGCCGGACGGTAGCTCGAATTATTACGGGAGTATTCGAGTTAACGCCCGGCTGTATTTTGCTATCTTATCGCCTTTTTGTTATTTAGATTCATCTAGAATGCTTTCAGATAAGCGGTCGATATCAACAAGTTGTTCATGATCCATTTCATCGAGTGGGAAAACCGTGGCGGTACCCTCGGTCTCAGTGACAGACTGAATATAGACCGGGATTCCCGCGTAATAAACCTGAATCAAATGCGGCGCTTCAATTATTTCCATTGCACGTTGTTTTTCCATCGTATAGCCCCTTAATGCCTTTTATTCGGGAGCTTTTTGGCAGGATCATCAAAGCCTTGACGCTTTTTATTTTGTAAGTCCTTTTGTTTTGTATCATTAAATTTCTTTACAAATTCCTTTGTACCCTCCACTTGAACCCCTCCTAAATAAAGTGAAATTTCATTTGGTGGGGGTTTCCTTTCCTCCCCACCAAATGTTAGTTGAACGAATCGGACCTTTACTGGCAGTTGAACCCAGGGGTCTTACTGTCGGTTAAGGTGGGATAAAATGTCCCCTTATTACTTTAACCAGTACAAGTCAAATCATGTGCAACACTATTCGTTTTTCTTTTCATGTAAGGGGTATTACTTTATTATATAGAGAACAATATTGTTAAGAAGTTGTATTCATCCAAGGAGGAATTAACCAAGTGATTATTGCTATAATCATTTTACTATTTGTATCTTTTTTCTTTTCTGGTAGTGAAACCGCATTAACCGCGGCGAATAAGATGAGGCTACAAACGAAGGCTAATAATAATGATAAAAAGTCTGAAAAGCTTTTAAACCTTGTATCAAAACCTGAACAGTTTATTACATCTATTTTAATTGGAAATAATATCGCCAACATACTACTCCCAACCTTGGTGACAATGGTGGCGTTAGAGTATGGATTTAATGTTGGCTTGGCCTCGGCTATATTGACAGTTGTCATAATTATTTTCTCAGAGGTAATTCCAAAATCGGTTGCAGCAACTTTTCCAGACCGAATCTCTTATATTGTATATCCAATTATTCGTGCAGTGGTTACCATATTTAGACCACTTACGTTAATGTTAAATGCCATTACGGGTTTTATTATAAGAATGCTTTCAAAAGGACAGGATACCGAGGCGTCTATTTCCAAAGAAGAAATTCGTGCCATGGTGGATATAGCCCGGACAGAGGGGATATTTAAACAAGACGAGTCACACCGTATAAAAGGGGTACTCGAATTCAATAATTTAAATGTGAAGGATGCTCTAAAGACACCAAGGGTAGATATTGTGGGTCTGCCAAAAGATGCGGCTTTTGAAGAAGTAAGGGATGTAGCGATACGAAATCCGTTTACCAGGTATCCAATTTATGAAGACGACGTGGATAATATAGTCGGTATCTTTCACTCTAAATATTTATTATCATGGTCTATGGATACAGCAGATACGTTGGAAACTTTTAGTGATATGGAACCCCTCATTGTGTTTGAATTCCATTCCATTGAGTATGTCTTCCGCAAAATGATGCAGGAAAAGAAGCATATGGCGGTCGTATTGGATGAGTATGGAGGAACAGAAGGGATTATTTCCCACGAGGATATTATTGAAGTGTTGATTGGACTTGAAATTGAAGATGAAACAGATATTGTCAGTGAAGCACTAGTGGAGAAAGTGACAGACAATGAAATTGTTTGTCACGGCAAAATTCCACTCCATCGTCTGAACCGAATTTTTCATACCGAGATACCAGAAGAGGAAGATGTACTTGCAGGTTATTTAATTAAAGAGTTCAATTATTTCCCTGAAGAAGGAGAATCATTGAGCCTTTCTGGATTGACGTTCAATATTCTGCAGACAGATGACCGCACTTTAAAACGTATTCAGATTTTAAAGGAAAAAGAAGAGAATTAAGCAAAGAGAGCATGCTGCTAACGTAGCATGCTTTTAAATGTTTGCATAGATAAGTATATAGTTATATGGTTATGTAAGGGGTGGTGAAAAGTGAAAGAAGCGAACATAGAAGTAGAGAAGGTAGCGGTAATTTTAAAACTACTTGGGGATAAAACGCGGCTCATTATGATGAAATTACTGGACGAAGATACGATATGTGTGTGTGAATTTGTAGAAATTTTTCAAGTAAGTCAACCATCGATTAGCCAGCATTTACGAAAACTGCGAGACGTAGGTCTTATTCAAGAAGAGAGAAAAGGACAGTGGGTCTTTTACTCCATGAATAAGAAGAACGAATATTACGGCTTTATCTCTCCTATATTAGTCAACCTTCCTGATCAGCGTTACCGTTTAAGGGATCTTGACGAAAAGGGAACGAGAGTAAACTGTTGTTAGGAGGGAATATGTTGTTAACTGTCATCATGGCTTTGCTTATTTTCTTGGTGACCTTAATTTTTGTTATATGGCAGCCAAGAGGGTTGTCAATTGGCTGGTCAGCTTGTGCCGGTGCAATTCTTGCTTTATTAGTTGGAGTGGTTGATTTTCAGGACGTAGCAGAAGTTACAGGAATTGTCTGGAATGCAACCCTTGCCTTTGTAGCTATTATTCTTATATCTTTAGTACTAGATGAAATTGGATTTTTCGAGTGGGCTGCCTTACATATGGCCAAAGCGGCAAAAGGCAGAGGTGTGCGGATGTTTGTTTATGTAAGTTTGTTAGGAGCAATTGTTGCCGCATTTTTTGCAAATGACGGTGCTGCCTTAATCCTTACGCCTATTGTCTTAGCAATGGTCCGTAATCTAAAGTTTAAAGAGAAAATGGTCTTTCCTTTTATTATGGCAAGTGGGTTTATTGCGGATACGACATCTTTGCCATTAATCGTAAGTAATTTAGTGAATATTGTTTCTGCGGACTTTTTTCAAATCGGGTTTATAGAATATGCTTCACGCATGATTATACCTAACTTCTTTTCACTAGGAGCAACCATTCTTGTTCTGTACCTCTACTTTAGAAAAAATATTCCTGTTACTTACAATGTCGAGGAAATAATGGAACCGGCAGAAGCCATTAAAGATATAAAAATGTTCCGCCTTTCTTGGTATGTGCTGGGAGTGTTGCTTGTTGGTTATTTTGTTAGTGAATTCATTCAGCTACCTGTTTCTATAGTAGCTGGTGTTGTAGCGATTTTCTTTTTGGCGATGGCCAGATCAAGCAAGGCTGTCGATACCCTTTCTGTCATAAAAGGGGCACCTTGGGCCATTGTTTTCTTCTCCATTGGTATGTATGTAGTGGTGTTTGGCTTACGTAATGCCGGTCTTACGGACTTATTGGCAGTCTTAATTCAAAAGAGTGCGGAGCAGGGGCTATTCGTTGCCACCGTCGCGATGGGATTTATTGCGGCGATTCTTTCTTCGGTTATGAATAATATGCCGACCGTCATGATTGATGCTATCGCTATTGCCGAGACAAATACATCAGGTGTTATGAGGGAAGCTTTGATTTATGCCAATGTAATTGGCTCTGATCTTGGGCCAAAGATTACGCCGATTGGTTCACTGGCAACCTTATTATGGCTCCATGTTTTATCACAGAAGGGGATAAAAATCTCCTGGGGTACGTATTTTAAGACAGGAATTATCTTGACGATCCCTATTTTATTCATTACATTGATTGGTTTGTACGTAACATTAGTTTTACTATAGGAGGCAAAATAGATGGAGAAAAAAATTATTTACTTTTTATGCACAGGAAATTCATGCCGAAGCCAAATGGCAGAAGGCTGGGCAAAACATCTGCTTGGTGATGAGTGGGAAGTAAAAAGTGCGGGAATTGAGGCACATGGCTTAAACCCAAAAGCTGTTGAAGCGATGAAGGAGGTTTCGATCGATATTTCTGATCAGACCTCTGACATAATTGATCCAGAAATTTTAAACCATGCAGACCTGGCTGTCACGCTCTGTGGGGATGCAGCGGATAAATGCCCTGTCACACCGCCTACGGTTCGAAGAGAACATTGGGGATTTGATGATCCGGCAAAAGCAGAAGGATCAGAAGAAGAAAAATGGCAATTCTTTCAACGCGTTCGAGATGAGATTGGCGAAAGGATAAAGCGATTTTCTGAGACGGGAAAATAAGAGCAAAGTATCGATGACGTTCTTCACTAAAAAGGAAAATTACAGTTTCCTCAAGATAGATGGTAAGTCTCGTGCCAACAGGACGTGCGTCGCCAAATCGCGGCCACACGGTATAACGTCTTAGCCTTTGTTCCTGTGTCCAACTACGAGGCTTACCGCAATCTATTCTTAAGAGGATATTCTTTATCTACTCAGCAAATTCTTAAAGCACTGCTTCTTTTACGCCCACCACATGTCGCCCATGGATTCCTTAACCATCACTGGCTTTAGATTTTCCACCGCTTTGGTAAAGCCTTCATCCACTGACATAAGGCCGTCCTCATGTTCAATGCTAACTACATAATCATAATTCATTAGACGTAACGTGCTGACCATATCTGCCCATGTTTTCGTATCATGACCAAATCCAACTGTTCTGAAATACCAGGCACGATCACGCATTTGGGAATAATCCGTCATATCTGTAAGCCCATTTCGATTCATGTTTGGCTGGTCAATGATCGTGTCTTTTGCATGGAAATGGTGGATAGCATTCTCACGACCGAGGATTTTAATGGATTCTATTGGATCAATCCCCTGCCACCACATATGACTCGGATCTAAGTTTGCGCCAATTGCTGGTCCACATGCCTCGCGGAGCTTTAGCATCGTGGCAGGTGTATGTACAGAGAACCCACCATGCAGCTCAAGTCCGATCTTCACGCCATGCTTTTCAGCTAAATCGTTAATTTCCGTCCAATACGGGATTAGTTTTTCTTCCCATTGCCACTTGAGAACCTCTTGGAAATCATGTGGCCACGGGGTAACCGGCCAGTTTGGATAAAGGGCTCCTTCATGGTCGCCGGGACATCCAGAAAAAGTGTTTACAACGGATACACCCAGCTTTTCAGCTAGTAGAATCGTATTTCGTAATACTTCATCCGCGGGTTCAGCAATCTTCTTTTGTGGGTGAAGAGGATTTCCGTGACAGCTTAGTGCGCTAATAATTAAGCCGCGATCTTCCACCTTTTGCTTAAAATCGGATATTTTTTGTTCGTCGTTCAGCAAATCGTCAATCTTACAGTGTGCGTCTCCAGGAAATCCACCAGTTCCTAGTTCCACTGCTTCCAATCCTTTTGAAGAAACATAGTCTAACATGTCATCAAATGACTTACCGGAGAATAATACTGTAAAAACACCTAATTTCATAACATAACCTCCTCTATAAATATCGTAAACTTTCATATTGTAATCCTTTACATTATTAAACATATAGAATTCATAATAATAAATCAACTGTTTTTATGATATTTAAAAAGTTTATTGACAGAAAATTTGCAATGTAATATTATGTATTTGAAAACGTTTACAAAAAAACATGAAAATTTCCATACTCCGGATTAACCGTTAACCACCTGAGACTAGCGCTCTGTTATGAAATGTGTGATTTGATAATAGAGCGCTGGCCTTAGTTTGCGGCATTATGTAATCGTTTACACTAGGTTGGCTGAACACAAAATACAAAAGGGGTGGATGGTTTGAGAAAGCTTTGGTTGTTTGTGTTGGCTTTATTTATTATTGGTTTAGTCGCTTGTGGAGAAGAGAGTAATAGCTCAAGTGAAAGTGGAGGAGACGAGGAACTAACCATTGGGATTTCTCTTCCTTCAGCAACACATGGGTGGATGGGAGCTTTAATTGACAATGCCGAAAGTCAAGCGAAGGAAATTCAAGAAGCAGATGGCATTAACTATGTCATGACAAATGCTGCCGACCCGAACTCACAGGCAAATGATGTAGACGATCTTATTTCTCAAGAAGTAGACGTGATTGTCATGCTTCCGATTGAGTCTGCAGCTTTATCGCCTGTTGGGCAAAAAGTAAAGGATGCTGGTATCCCGTTAGTGATTGTGGATCGGGAGCTGGAGAATGATGCGGCGACAGTTGTAGTAAAGGGTGATAACGAAGGGATTGGCGTAAATGCGGGCGAGTATTTTATTGAAAAGCTAGGTGGAAAAGGCAAAATTGTTGAGATCACTGGGCCGCCAAACTCTGTTACAGAACAACGGGGATCAGGGTTTCAAGAGGCAGTAGAGAAAACGGACGGAATGGAAATTATTGCATCACAGAGTGGAGATTTCTCCACAGAAACGTCTTTGGAAGTCATGCAAAATATCTTGCAAGCACAGCCGGAAATCGACGCTGTATTTACACAGGATGACGGAATGGCATTAGGAGTTGTGCAGGCGATTAAAGAAGCAGGACGAGATGACATCCAATTCGTAACAGGGGCAGGGGGGGCAAAGGAAGTATTTGAGAGTGTTAGAGACGATGGTCTTATCTCAGCTACCTTCCTCTATTCGCCAACGATGGTGAGAGAGGGCGTCAAAATCGCTGCTAACCTGGCAAAAGGAGAAGAGCCAGAGGAAACAATGGTTATCTTGGATGCAACAAAAGTAACGAAGGAAAACGTGGAGGAATATTACGATCCAGACTCCAAATTCTAACTGATTGGATAGGAAACACAATGTGACATGGATAGCTTCATTGTGTTTCCTTTATCTGTATACAGTGTAACGGAGCCCGTACATTTTTCTCTAAAAGAAGAGCGAAGGTGAATTGGTAAAGGGGATAAAAGCTATGTCGAATGATTGGATTGTCGAAATGAACGATATAGACAAAGCATTTAATCGAGTCTCTGTATTGAAAAAGGTTTCTTTGCGAGTGAAGAAGGGTGAGATTCATGCTTTACTTGGCGAAAATGGGGCAGGGAAATCGACGCTCATGAACATTCTTGGAGGGGTGCATTCTGCAGATGAAGGATCCATCCTGGTTGATGGGGAGGAAGTGGTTTTCTCTACACCGAAAGCGTCACAAGAACTTGGGATCCGTTTTATACACCAGGAATTAAACGTCGTTGGTGATTTACGAATTTATGAAAATATGTTTCTCGGCTCAGAATTACGGAATAAGTTTGGCATTATAAAAGAAGAAGAGATGTGCCAGCAAACGAAAGAGATACTGCAAAAGCTAGGAGTGACATTAAATCCTAGGGAGTATGTCCGTAATTTAGATACCTCCTACAAGCAATTAATTGAAATAGCAAAAGCGCTATTGCACAAATCCCGCATCATTATTATGGATGAACCGACTACAGCCCTTGCGGAACATGAGGTGGAGAGGTTGTTCACCTTTATGAGAAAGCTTCGCCAGACTGGTGTCTCCATTATTTATATTTCCCATAAATTGAAGGAGATCGAAGCGATTTGTGATAGTTATACGGTCTTGCGTGACGGGGAGTGGGTTGGTACAGGAAGTGTGAAGGATACAGCACTTGATCAAATTACGAACATGATGGTCGGTAAATCTGTATCGGAGGAAAGATTTGTTCAAAGCCATTCCTTTGGAGATGTTGTGTTAGAGGTTAAACAGTTGAGTAGTGAGGAACTTTTTCATGATATTAACTTTATTGTGAGAAAAGGGGAAATTATCGGTTTTACCGGGCTTGCAGGTGATGGAAGAACAGAGATTATTGAAACATTATTTGGGTATCGGAAACATTCTAACGGAGTAGTGAAAATAAATGGGAGGCAGGTCAACATAAACCATCCAAAGCATGCGCTGAAGGCGGGGCTTGGCCTTGTACCAAAAAATCGGAAGGAAAATGCCATTATAAAGGACTTAAATGTCATTCATAATCTGACACTTTCTTCGATGGGGCATTTTGAAAAGGGTGGGTTTATTCAGGAAAAAAGAGAGAAAAGCAGGTTCTCCTATTACAAAGAGAAATTAAACATAAAAGTGCATAACCCTTCTGTCACAATTGATAAATTGAGTGGTGGGAATCAACAGAAGGTTGTCATAGCGAAGTGGCTTGAAGTTGGACCAGATGTACTTATTTTTGATAATCCTACACAGGGCATTGATGTGGGAGCAAAGCGTGAAGTTTATCAGCATATTATTGATCTGGCAGCGGAAGGTAAGGCAATTATTATTCTCTCTTCAGAAGCCCCGGAGGTAATGAAGGTTTGTCACTATATCCATGTGCTCTATCAAGGGGAAATGATAGCCGGCATTCATGGGGACGATGCAACAGAGGATATGATTATGGGTTACGCAACAGGATCGAAAAGGGAGGTAGGAGAAGGTGGGAAACACAGAAATGCAACCACAGCAAAGTCATAAACCAAAACGTCCAGACTTCAAAGAAAGACTAACGTGGCTGTGGTCTGAATACAGCGTTATTGTCGCATTTTTAATTATCTTTATTGCAGCATCATTTATGAGTCCGAGGTTTCTTGATTTAACGAACCAAATGAACATTTTGATGCAGGTATCCATTATTGGGATTATCGCGCTAGGAATGACCGTCGTTATGTTATCAGGAGGAATTGACCTTTCTGTAGGGTCTGTTCTTGCGTTAGTTGGCGTCATTACTGTTATTGCATTAAACGCAACTGGCAGTATTGTCGCAGCTGTACTGACCGCATTTATTGTGGGTTCCTTCGCCGGCCTCCTTAACGGTTTAATGGTTGCCAAGGGAAGAATTGCCTCCTTTATAGCTACGTTAGGCATGATGGCAGCAGCCAGGTCTATTGCTCTCTATATTGCAGATGGAGGAAGTATTTCTGGAGAGGTTTCCGGGTTTACGTTCATCGCAAATAGTGAAATTTTAATGATTGATTACCCGATCATCATTTTTCTTATTATGACCGTACTGGTGTATTTGCTTATGCATAAAACAAGGTTCGGGCGTTATGTGTATGCCATCGGGAGTAATGAGAAGGCAGCCATGCTATCAGGAATCCGTGTAGACCGCGTGAAAATAGGGGTATATAGCCTAACAGGATTATTAGTCAGTGTTGCTGCGACGATTGAGACATCACGACTTAACTCTATTTCTTCTTCCAGCTCAGGTGTGTCATATGAATTAGATGCCATTGCTGCGGTAATTATCGGTGGAACGCGTATGACTGGTGGGAGAGGGAAGATTATTGGGACGTTTTTTGGGGTTCTAATCCTTGGAATCTTAAATAATATGATGAACTTAATGAACGTTTCCCCTCATCTGCAAGGCTTTGTCAAAGGGCTAATTATCATCGTGGCCGTTGTATTTCAAAAACGGGAGTAATAGGGAGTGATTACATGAAAGCAGGTATTATCGGTTGTGGTTCCATTGCAAGGTTTCGACATGCCCCAGAGTATAAAGCGAATGAACATATTACAGAAATCGTATTCTATGACCGAAATCCAGAACGAGCAGAGCGCCTTGCCGCTATGTTTGATGGTACTGTAGCAGGTTCCGTGGACGATTTGTTAGAGGACCCTGATATTAAGGTTGTGAGTGATTGTTCCTCCAATGAAAACCATCCTATTTTCTCAACGCAAGCCTTGCTGCATGGGAAGCATGTACTGTGTGAAAAACCAATCTCCCTGACGGTGGAGGATGCGTCAAAAATAATAGATGCCCAAAAGAAGTCAGGTACAGTATTGATGGTTGATCATAACCAGCGTTTTACACGGGCGCATCAAAAGGCAAGGGAGATTGTTCAAAGCGGAGAGTTGGGCAAGGTGTTGACCTTTCGTACGACCTTTGGCCATAAGGGCCCTGAGCACTGGGGAATAAATAAATCAAACGCTACATGGTTTTTTAAAAAAGAACGTTCCGGTTTTGGTGTGGCAGGGGATTTGGGTATTCATAAGCTGGACTTAATACATTACCTTCTGGAAGACGACATCGTTAAAATTAGTGCCCTTCAGGGGGCGCTCGATAAAGTGGATGAACAAGGGAAACCAATCGAAGTATGTGATAACATTGTGGCCACCATGCAGACAAAAAAAGGCTGTCTAGGAACGGCTTGCTTTTCCTGGACTTATTACGGGGAAGAAGATAACAGCACCATCTTATATTGTGAAAAAGGAATCATAAAGATCTACCATCATCCGGATTATCAGCTTGAAGTGATTCACTCTAATGGAGAAAAGGTTCACTACCAGTTAGAAAAAATGCAAACGAATGATGTTCAGACCAATACAGGCGTCATTAATGCATTTATTGATTGTGTGCAAAGTGGTAGAAAGCCAATTGCTTCTGGGGAGGATGCATTAGTATCATTGCGAGTGGTTTTGGCAATGCTCGAGTCAGCTGAAACCGGCCATGCTATCACGATATCTTCTTAAGGTTTTAACATACAGGCAAAGCTACTAACCTTATAGGTTTACCAACTCGCCTCCTACTGCCATCTGGGTCGACGGGAATGTCTTCATTGCGTTCATCAATTGGAGTTAGTAAGATGGAGGGGAATGGAGGGTTGGTATGAAGCTATTGGCTCAACAGTCGTATTTTAAAGTCGAGCGCAAGGTAACAAGTATAGAACAGATTGATATTGAACATGAACGGGCTCTTAAGCTATTTGATCAAAAAATTACGAGTCAAAATAGAGAGTTTTCAATGGAAGATATCTTGGATATGTCTTATCGAGAAATAGGTAATGACGGTGGGGGACTGCTATACTTACATACCAGTAAAGGTGTTTTTTCGTATACGGTGAAGGACTCTCCTGTGGCGTTCATTGAAGAGTACCGCAAACATTTCCGGGCATAATTGTGTCTATTACATGACATCGCGTCATATCGTATTGAACTATGATGTGGTGTCAGGTAATATATTATTATATACAAGTGACACGGTGTCACAATAGGAGTAGATATTATGCCGACTTTAACATTTTACAACCTTCCCAAAGAAAAGAAACAAAAGTTGGTTGCAGCAGCTGAGCAAGAGTTTTCTCGTGTGCCTGTTTATGAGGCTTCTATAGCAAATATTGTCAAACAAGCAGGTATACCTCGTGGAAGCTTTTATCAATATTTTGAAGGGAAAGAAGATGCTTACTTCTTTTTACTGAATATGCAAGCACAGAAGCGGCAACATATTTTTTATTCCCTTTTAAAAGAGCATAGGGGAAACCTTTTTAAAACAATGACGGAGATGTATGCCATTCTTTTGAAGGAAATACCAGGACAGGAAAACCTTCAATTTCTAAAGCATGCTTTTCTCAATCGATCCCATAGGGTAGAGCAATCACTTTCGGAAATGTTTAGCTATGGTGACGACAAAGAGATGGTCTCCAGCCTCAAAGATCATCTCAATATGACACTGTTAAATATTGAATCAGATAGTGAGTTGGCACATCTCATGCAAATTATTATCGCGGTTACGATGCGAAACATGATGGAGAAATTTTCTGGAAACCTTTCAGATAAACAGGCATTGGAGAATTATAAAACAGAATTAACGATGCTGCAGAGAGGACTTTGCAGGTGAAGCTTGAGGAGGAAAGTTGCATATGGTAGCAGGAACGGTCAATGATCTTAAAAACCTGAAAGTAGAGTTAACAAGATTTATGATGTCTTATAAGTTTGCTTTGCACGAAATGAATACGAAAATTGATATATTAAAGCAAGAATTTCATTATATTCATGAATACAATCCAATTGAACATGTAAAATCACGACTGAAATCACCCGAAAGTATTCTTAACAAGGTAAAAAAGAAAGAATATGCCCTGTCACTTCCAATCATAAAAGAGAAGATACGAGATATTGCAGGTATCCGGATAACATGTTCTTTTATATCGGATATCTATGAGATAAGCAATATGCTACAAAGGCAAAAAGATATCACTGTCGTTGCATGCAAGGATTATATTAAAAACCCTAAGCCTAATGGGTATCAGAGTTTACACCTCATTTTGCAAATACCAATTTTCATGTCAGACCGGGAAGAATTAATGTATGTGGAAATTCAAATACGAACAATAGCCATGGACTTTTGGGCTAGTCTGGAGCATAAAATTTACTATAAATACAATAAAGAAGTGCCAGAACATTTAATGGCAGAGTTAAAAGAAGCAGCAGATTCTGCGACAAAACTGGATCGTAAAATGGAAGGGATTCATAAAAAAATGGCAGTGCTTAAGGAAGAGGTTCAAGAAGAAAAGGATAATTCATTGGAGCTTATGTTACTAAATGAACGTTTTGCTTTGCCTGAGGACTTTTTAGAAAAAGAATCGTAAATAATGTCTGCAACTTATATAGTAATAAAACGCCGAAAGATTCATCTCTTCCCCTGAGAGTTTGAAAATCTTTCGGCGTTTTGCTTGCAAAATATATATCGTTTTTAGTTTTGTATTATTCGTTGGCAACAGCTTTTTCGCCAATTCTCCCTACCTAAATCCTTACCCGTCAAGTTTTTGTCTTCCCCATAGGCCGAAGGAGCGGTGGACAAAAATGATAATCGCTCCTGCAAGAAGCAAGACTAGTGGAATAACCCATGTAAAGCCAAAGGAAACCAAAATTGGAGCAAATGTAACAATCGCGATATCAAATGGAGCTACGCCAATATATGCCAAGGCGTAATCATCAGTCGTCTTACTCTTTAATTCTGGATCGACAATACGAAGAAGGGCTAGTCCCATTGCTACTGTACCAGTACTCCATCCCCAGCCAAATAAGGATTTTTCTGTCCAGAAATCTTTAAAGATATTTGGCCCGATAAAACGGAAAAGAATATAAGCCCAAATAGTCCCGAATAAAAACAGTAGTGCAAGCGGTAAGGCATAATCTACTACAACGGTAATGTTGATCGATGCAATCCCGATCGCTACTAAGTAGTCAGTAGCTGTACCGCCAATACGTTCCATTACACGTTGATCAATATAGTCGTCTGCCTTCACTTTGCGACTCCCCACTTGGAAAAGCAATGCCAGGATAAAGGCTATACTGAATAGCGGTATGGAAACTGCAGGAATCGCCTGCTGTAAAATATCTGAGACCCAATAAGAAATCCCAATAACAAGGGCAATGATCGAAATATGCAGGACAAGTGGGTCAATAGAGCTTGAAGAGACTGTTTCTTCCCCCATCGCTACACGTTCTCTTTTTCCAACTAGACCTGAACGCAATTCGGTTGGTAGCTCCTTAAAGCTCTTGATAAAGCGCGTGTGCCCTTTTTCAGTGCTTTGTTTTACTAGCACTAATCCGCCTAGGACTGCAATTAAAATCCCAATCGTTGCAGATGTCATGGCAAGGTCCATCGCCTCATCCCATCCGTAATATTGGAATCCTTCCCCAATTGCTGCCGCAGTTCCATGACCTCCAAGGAATCCGGCTCCAAGAATTAACCCAAAGCCACTTGGTAAATCGGAAAATAGTGGGACTAGTACGATGAGGCCAAACAATGCACCTGCACCCCACATTAAAAGCGTTAAAAGCATGGAAAAGGACCACATTTCTCTTACACGGTGAATGATCTCCTTCAAATTAACCTTTGCTGCGCCAATTGGAATGGCGGCGAAAATAACGGCAATTAAAAGACCGGGATAGGAACTGAATTGATCAGAAAAAGGCAACCAATCTAGGCCACTTGGTCCTAAAGCTAGTCCAATAAAACCGGCAATCATGCTTGCAGGAAGAAAAAGCGCCTGCATCCACTTTATTTTTGCACGTAAAACGGTACCTGCAAGTAATAATCCAGAAATAATACTTATATCAATCATAAGTGCTACAATAGTAAATTCGTTCATATATGAAGTTCCTCCTTCTGTATGCTGTGTATAATGTCCTAATAATTAATGGGAGAATTTTGCCCAGTATGGTTTATCCCGCCTTAACTGGCAGTAAGACCCCCAGTTCAAGAATACGGGAAATCAAGCATTCTAAGTGGGGGACAACTGCCAGTAAAGGTCCGATTCGTTCAACTAACATTTGGTGAGGGAGGATAGAAACCCCCACCAAATGAAGTTTCACTTTATTATGTCCGCAGTGAATCAGTGCATCCTTATAGATGCAGTGTGGAAGGACGGAAGGTTTTAGCCATGTGAAGTACACCACGACAAATGAACTTGGCTTTCCAATTTACTTACTTGTAAGCGGCCAAGTGATTTGCTGGGATTTCTTATAATGTTCCTTCATATCGCCAAGCAAATAGATAGAGATAGGCTTGGTTAAAGTGATTCTTACTAGCTGGAAAAATATCACCGGAGATGTAACGTTTTCCTTGTGAGTAATGGAAAGGATAAGACTTGGTATTGAGTGGTGGAAAAACCATCATGTCGGATCATTACATCGTGTAGATGAAACAACTAACAACTGATTATTCCGTTCACATAAGTTGTATAGGTTTTTGGTGGCGTTCGCTGAAATTGGGGGATTAGCGTTGCCTGTTTGAAGAAGGGTAATAACGTCTTATCTTCGTTTTACTAAGTTTTACTCATATCCAGCTCGGAGCACGAACATACGATAAACAATCTTAGGTTTCTTGTGACTTTGTTCATTTTATAGACGCAGGAAAATGAGTACGTTTCACACGTAAGAGCTTGGCTTTCTCTTTCTAATATAACGACTGCAAGCCACGTCATATCAGAGTCCTTGCTTCGATGTCTACCCAAAGAACGCTTGTTCTTTAGCTAAATTATAAACAAGTTATAAGGAAAAGGGAAGCCTTTTTGCCTAATTCATAACCAATTTAACTACTAAAAGATACGTTTATTTAATAAATCGTTAACTTTTTAATAGTTAATAGGGAGAAAAGCAACCCCGAACGACCTACAAAAAGGCCCTCGGGGTTTGTCAAAAATTCACTTTAAATTTATTTATTCTTTTTCAATTTGAATAATACCTTTTTCATTCGTCTCGACATTACCTTGCTTTTGAATAGTTAAGTTTTCACCTTCTTGCAGGTTTGTAAAGACGATAGGTGTAATAATTGATTTAGCGTTTTGCTCGATGTAATCCAAATCTGCTTTTAATAGAGGTTGTCCAGCTTTTACGTTCTCACCTTGCTCGATAAGGATTTTAAATCCTTTTCCTTCTAGATGAACTGTATCAAGGCCAACGTGAATTAAGATTTCTCTGTTGCCCTCGGATTGGAGGCCAATCGCGTGTTTTGTCGGGAAAACATTAATTACTTTTCCGTCAACTGGTGAAACAACTGTTCCGTCAGTAGGGATAATCGCAAAACCATCCCCCATCATTTTAGCAGAAAAGACTTCATCAGGTACTTCCGTGATCGAAACAAGCTCACCTTGTAATGGAGCATGAATTACTTCATCTGTGTTGACTTCATTCTGCAATGCTTTTGGGTTTACTTCCTCTATTTGCTGCTTTACTTCTTCCTGCTGGTTCGGTTCTGTTACCCGTGGCTTTCTGCCAGACATAATATCCCGTATTTGTCCTTTTATGGTCTCTGAACGAGGGCCGAATATGGCTTGAATATTATCGCCTACTTCAAGCACGCCAGCTGCACCGAGCTTTTTAAGTTTGTCTTTATCTACATCGCTAATGGAGTTAACAGAGACACGTAATCTTGTAATACAAGCGTCTAAATGGGAGATGTTTTGCGGTCCTCCCATTGCATTTAATACATTGTATGCAAGGTCTCCAGCTTCCGTTTTTGTTTCATCTTCAACTTCTTCATCTTCTTCTCTTCCCGGAGTCATCAGGTTAAATTTCTTAATAAAGAAACGGAAGATAACATAGTAAATAACACCAAAGATTAGGCCGAGAATAATCGTGATCCACCATGGTTCCTGGTTAGGTAGTATACCAAAAAGCGCAAAGTCAATGGCTCCACCTGAGAAGGTGTATCCTACATTAACACTGAACATCGTCATGAGTACGAATGATAGACCGTCCAGAACTGCGTGTATGAAGAATAACAATGGTGAGATGAACATGAATGTAAACTCAAGTGGTTCTGTAATCCCCGTTAAAAAGGATGTTAATGCTGCAGAACCTAATAATCCTGCAACCAATTTCTTTCTAGATGGTTTTGCTGCATGGTACATGGCAAGTGCTGCTGCTGGTAGTCCGAACATCATAATCGGGAACTCCCCAGCCATAAAGTTACCAGCTGTAATTTCTACACCCTCTTTTAACTGAGTAAAGAAGATGGTCATGTCACCACGAACGATATTTCCTGCTTCTGTCGTGTAAGAACCAAATTCATACCAGAAAGGTGCATGGAAAATATGATGCAATCCAAATGGTATTAATAATCGTTTAATAAACCCAAAGAAGAATACTGCTAAATAAGTTCCTTCTTCAATTAGCCAATAAGAAGCATTATTCATGGCACCTTGGACAGGTGGCCAGATAACAAGGAGCATTAAGCCTGCTACAAAGGCTGCAGCTGCTGTCGCTATAGGGACAAAACGCTTCCCTGCAAAGAACCCAAGAAATGAAGGCATCTCAATATCGTGAAACTTGTTGTAGCAAAAAGCGGCAATCAGCCCAATAATAATCCCGCCAAACACACCTGTTTGTAAGGTAGGGATTCCTAAGACTGTTGCGTAACCGGGATCAGCGGCAATCATATCAGGGGTTACACCAATCCAGGAACTCATTACCTGGTTCATTACTAAGTAACCTACAATAGCCGCAAGACCAGCTGCGCCATCTGCAGCTAATCCAATTGCTACCCCGACCGCGAATATAAGTGCCAGATTATCAAATATAATTCCACCAGCGTCTTCCATAACGGTCGCTAGCAGTTGAATCCAATCAGCGCTCAAAAAGGGCAGATATTCCAGCATTGTTTCCTGTTGAGCAGCATTACCAAATCCAAGTAGTAAGCCAGCTGCTGGCAGAAGCGCTACTGGCAACATCAATGCCTTCCCAACTTTTTGGAGCACGCCAAAAGCTTTTTTAAACATAGGTAAACCTCCTATTAAATTGTATAAATGACTCTAATTAAAATACGAAAGCACATAAAAAAGGCATGAATAGGTACGAAAAAAGGTATGATAGGGATGGCCTCCTCAGATCATTACTTTTTATTATCGTCTCTACTCATGCCTGATCGAATCAGTAACACGTATATTATATTATTATTTCGTCATAAGCCGCTGCAGATGCATGGTTAAATATACTGCTTCTGCTTCATATACTGGCTTCTTTAATGCTTGCTGCATAATTTTAATCAGTTTCCAGGAGAGATTATAGCATGTTGGATACTCGGATTTCAATAGCGTAGCAATTTTTTCTGGCTCTTGAACCTTTTCATCGTTTATCACGCGCTCGATCGTGTAGCGTAAGTGGCGGAGTAAACGCGCATATTCCATTCCATTACGATCAATGGTCACGTGGAGTTGTTTCTCTATCATTTCAATCAGCTGTATAATCAATTTAGAGTACCGATTAACATCTGAAACGGTTTTATCAGTCATGGCACTATGGACGTGTAAAGCGATAAATCCAATTTCTCCTTCAGGTAAATCTATTTCCATAGATTGGTTAATAAATTCCACTACTTCAGCTGCAACTTCATACTCAAATGGGTAGAGTGCTTTCGTTTCAGTTGAGAATGGATTTTTAATCGTTAATCCGTTCAGGAGTCTAGTTGTGGCGAAAAGAATGTGATCTGTCAGGGCGACATGTACCTTTTCACTTAGGATAGTTTTTGTCCTTCTTCGTATTATTTCAATGGAGGATATGATCGTATTTAACGTGTTTTCATCCAGTACAGGTATTAAACTTTTGTAATGCTCCTGTTCTCTCTGGTTGCGCAATACAAACAACTTCTCAACTATATCTTCTGGGATAACAGCATCCTTGCTTTTATTAAATCCAATCCCTTTACCGATCAAAACGACTTCTTGTTGGTTTTGATCGAGGGCGATCAAAACATTGTTGTTGAGAGCCTTTACAACTCGATAATCGTTCATTCTTTATCACGTCCTTCAAAGCTATATCATAGCATTATATGACATAACATGAAAGGAATATATCCCGCCTTAACTGGCAGTAAGACCCCCACTTCAAGAATGCGGGAAACAATCAAGCATTCTAAGTGGGGGATCAACTGCCAGTAAAGGTCCGATTCGTTCAACTAACATTTGTTGGGGGAGAAAGGGAAACCCCCAACAAATGAAGTTTCACTTTATATAAATCGGCTCAGGGTTAAAGAATGATTAAAAACCTAAACTTCTTTTACGACAATTGCCTGTGTCGCTTTTACCTTTTTACAATCCTCAAATGCTTCCTTTTCTACCAATCCAAGCTTTATTGCGGCTTCTATTTTTTCGGTGTCAGGCTTTCTCTCTACTAGAATAAAGTCATGGAGGTTAGCATCCTCGAGCTTTTTAAGTGTTAATTCCGTTTCATAGAGAATACTAGACCTTATTTGTCGTTTTAACTGATAATTCCCCCGCTTAATTTCCCCGGCTTTGTCTGCACCTATTTCTTCGTTAAGATAGGTGTGAAACTTTTTCTTCAGTCGGTTCATTTCTTGTTCCAATTCTTTCTTTTGCTTATTTAATATATCGTAACGCTTTATGTCTTCTTCAGAGATCCATTGAGCTTTATCCATGAGCACTCCTCCTCGGTCTTTCTTATGGAATAAGTCTATGAAACAAACAGTAAATTCATGACAGACGCCTCTGGCTTTAACTTTGTAAACAGAATATATATTTTTCAGAAGAGTTTAAAATTAGGATTTAAATTTTACAAAAATATGCTATGATGATAACTATACAAATTTATAACAAAGGGAGTCTATTGGTTAAGCAGGAGGTACACATGAGCGATATAGGGGATAAATTAAAAAAACTGAGAGAAGAAAAAGGATATACGCCAGAAGAAATAGCAAGACAATTACACTTTACTAAAAGTGTTGTCTGGAGTTATGAACTTGGAAAAAGAGAACCAAGTCATGACCATCTTTGCCAAATGGCTCAATTATACGGTGTCACGGTAGAGGATATTCTAAAGGAAGAAAAACATAAATTGATTATTGATTTGCAGCTGGATAAGACATGGGAAGACTACAAGTTCTGTGTGGGGCATATGGAGCTTAATAAAGCAGAGCTAGAAGATGCAATCCTACTTATTAAGGCAAGACGTATGGTTAAAAACCAAACAGAACGAAAAATTCATGGTCCATATGGTAGAAAACATTAATTGCTAAGGATATTTGTATATAGAAAGCGGATTGAATTAACCATTCGCTTTTTCTTATGGAAACTCTAAGCTGTATCATATCAATAGTTGCCGTATTTATTTGAAATAGGTAAGTTAAGAATTATTAGTATAAGCTTCCCAGATAAAGTCCGTTGCTGACAATGACTATATCTACTGATATTAGCGGATTGCATATACGTAGACTCCAGTGGGAAGTAAGAGTTCGGCGAGACCCCACAGGACGCCAGTCCGAGTAGGCTCGCCACTCGCCCACGGAAAGCGAAGTATTTGCAATCTGCGGTGTTCCGAAAGATTGTTTATCATTAAGATAGTCTTTACAACGATTAACCAATGTAAAGAGAACCTTAATCGCAAGGTTAGCTTGATGGCCTTGTCATATAAAGTGAAACTTCATTTGGTGGAGGGCCCTTCCTCCCACCAAATGTTAGTTGAACGAATCGGACCATACTGCCAGTTAAGGCATAATACACTAAGGCATTCACCATTATAATGTTTAATTTGTCTGTCCGAATGGAATAATACTAATAGCTATAATAAAAGGAGTGTATATCCATGGACAGCCAAGCTGAAATTAAAAAAGAGGTTGAGCATATACTAGATAACAGTCATGTCGGAACAATGGCTACAGTGAAAAAGAACAAGCCACATTCAAGATATATGACTTTTCACAACGATGGATTAAAGCTTTATACACCAACAAATGAAGATACGGACAAGACGGAAGAAATTGAAGAAAACCCTTATACGCATATCATTTTAGGCTATGAAGGAGAAGGGTTTGGCGACAGTTTTGTAGAGTATGAAGGAAAAGTAACGTTTAATGATTCAGAGGAAGTAAAAAAAGCGCTATGGAATGAACATATGAAGCTATACTTCGACGGTCCGGACGACCCAAATTTAGTCGTGTTAGAGATTGAACCGATAGCAGTACGTCTGATGAATAAAAAAGGGGAGCCACCTAGAGAACTGGTTCTATAAAGCGGAGCTAGAACATTGAAATGAAACAAGTGGTTCTACTTTTTAAAGAGAGTAACGTCGAACGAATTCGAGCTTCGAGAAGCTTCGAATGATCGTTCGGCGTATTTTTATGACTTCATAAGCAGGTAGATGAAATAAATTCCACCTATTACGGAAACGACTAGTCCTACTGGAATTTCCGAAGGGGACAAAATATTCCTTCCTATCGTGTCGGCAACGAGAAGAAGAAATCCCCCCATCAGTGCTGTGATAGGCAATACAGCTTGATGTCTCGTTCCAACAAGTTTCTTAACTAAATGTGGGGTAACCAGTCCTAAGAAAGCGATCCCCCCACCTACAGCAACACTTGAGCCTGCAAGGGCTACGGCTGTTACTAATAGAAGCATTCTTTCTCGTTCAACTTTCGTACCTAACCCTTTGGCAATATCATCCCCGAGATTCATGGTGTTTAAGGCATTTGCTTTAAGGAAGGCAACTGGTAATAAAATGAATATCCATGGTAGCAAAGCATTTACATACGACCAATCGGTTCCCGAGATATCACCTGATAACCATACAGTTGCTCTTGTAAAGTCATTCGGATCCATTTTCAATTGAAATACAATAATGAGAGCCGAGAAAGCGGCATTAATTCCAATCCCTACAAGAATAAGGCGAATTGGTGAAACGCCATCCTTCCAGGAAATAGCATATATCAAAGTAGCTGCCACGATGGAACCGATTAAAGCAGCGGCTGGTAACAAAAAGACTGGTGTGCTAGAAGCGTCTATACTGCCAGACTGGAAAAGGTAAATGGACAAAACTACAGCAAAGCCAGCTCCAGCATTAATTCCGATTATCCCCGGATCTGCCAGCTCATTTTGGGTAACACTTTGCAAAATTGCTCCTGAAACAGCCATTCCTGCTCCGATAAGGAGGGCGATAACCATGCGAGGCAGACGAAAATCAAATAAGATTAAACCAGTTTGTGAGGTCCCGTTACCTGTTAGGGTCTTCCAAACATCTAGAGGGGATATTTGCATAACCCCTAGGTTTAAACTAATGATAAGTGTTAGCAAAATGGCAATTATTAACGAAATGGCAACGAGCCAATCTTGTTTAGATTGTGTTAGCTTTTTCATGATTTAGTCCTCCCCTCACGGCGTGCGAGATAAAGGAAGAAAGGCACGCCCACTAATGCTGTAATCGTACCTACAGGTGTTTCAAATGGAGGGTTCACCATTCGAGAAACGGTGTCAGCAGTCACGAGTAAAATCGCACCAAGTATAGCTGAGCATGGAATAATCCACCGATAATCTGTCCCAACAAGAAAACGGGTTATGTGGGGAATGACTAGACCAATAAAACCGATCGTCCCTGCAACCGAAATAGCCGCCCCTGTTAACAGTAATACAACAAGGGTCCCTACAATTTTAATCAAAAGGGTTTTTTGACCAAGTCCTCTTGCAAGGTCTTCACCTAAATTAAGTACTGTAATCGAACTGCTTAATGCCAGTCCGATGATTAAACCTATTACGACGATGGGGGCGAGTAATTGTACATGAACCCATTGCACACTTGCTACTCCGCCTGCATACCAAAA
Source organism: Oceanobacillus kapialis (assembly GCF_044790185.1). Lineage (GTDB taxonomy): Bacteria > Bacillota > Bacilli > Bacillales > Amphibacillaceae > Oceanobacillus_B > Oceanobacillus_B kapialis. The sequence goes on along the minus strand of NZ_CP085256.1, from coordinate 3,434,558 downwards.
GCTAAGATCTTTAGCAATATTAAAGTGAATGGCAATCGCCGAGGAAACGGAACTTAAAAGTGCTGTGACTGCAGTACCGGCAAGGGCAAGCTTTACAGGGGTCAGTCCAGTTTTAGAGATTGAACCCACACCAAATACAATCCCTGCCCCAATTCCTGCACCTAAAAATGCCCAGATCATAATCGTCACATTAGAAGCTTCAGGCATAAGAGCGAAAGCAATGGCCATCATAAAGGTAGCACCTGCTGTAACCCCCATAATCGAAGGAGAAGCAAGTGGATTACGCGTCATCCCTTGCATGATCGAGCCGGATACAGCAAGAGCCGCACCAATTAAAGCAGCAGCCAATCCTCTTGGGATCCGTAAATTGCGGATAATTTGATGAGATGTCTGCTGGGGATCATAGTGAGCTAAGCTTTGCCATATAGTGGCTAACTGAATATCAGAAGCCCCATAAAGGATAGACGAGGCGATACAAAGTAATAGTAAGACCAAGCCAATCGTAAGGATGCCTGTGGCAACTAAAGGCTTGGATGGTTTCCGACCTTTGGTAGCGAAAAATCTATTTAGAAAAGACATAAAGAATACTCCTTATATGTAACCAAATTAAAAACTGTTGCCATTCTATTATAAGGGAAAAGTAATGACAATAACATTAGAAATAATCTTCATGGAATAATCATTATTTTATTGTAAATGAGAATGAAAATTGTTATCATTAAAAAAGTTACAGTATAGATATCTATTATAAAGGAGAACACAGACAATGAACTTTAATAAAAAGCTAGTTCTAGCTGGCATTCTTTTTGTAACACTCCTACTTGCGGCATGTGGGGAAAGTGACAATGCTGCAGAGGATAATGGTGATACGTCAACAGAGCAAGAGCAAAATGGTACGCGTACCATAACTGATGCTGTAGGAAACGAAGTAGAGGTTCCAGCAAACCCACAAAACGTGATCGCATCCTATCTTGAAGATTACTTAGTGGCACTTGATATAACACCAGTCGCGCAATGGTCAGTAAGGGACGGGGAAGATGTGCAGGATTACTTACAGGATGATCTTGGACAAGTCCCAACCATACCAAGTGACCTCCCATATGAAGCTGTAGCAAGCTTTGAGCCGGACTTACTTATTATGGATTCAGCCGAAATGGTAGAAGGAAATAAATATGAACAGTATTCAAAAATAGCACCAACCTATGTTGTTGGAGAAGCGCAAAATAATGAATGGCGAGAAGAGCTTAAAGACGTAGCGAAAGTATTTGCCAAAGAAGAAGAAGCGGAACAAATATTAACAGATTACGAAGAAAAAGCAACAAACGCCAAAGAAGAAATTAGTAGCGCTATTGGTTCTGAATCTGCTGCTGCACTTTGGTTGTTTAATGACACCTTTTATATTGTAAATGAGAATTTATCCAGTGGAGATGTGCTTTATAATGACTTAGGTCTAACGGCGCCAAACGTTGTGCAAGAGATCTCAGGAGATACTGTTGCAAACTGGTCAGAAATTTCGTTGGAGAAGCTAGCAGAGCTGGATGCAGATCATATTTTCCTTATTAATGATGACAAGGAAAGTGGCTCCAAAATGCTAGATGACCCAATCTGGCAAAATATCCCGGCTGTACAAAACGGCAACATATACGAATACCCAGGTGACTCTGCTTGGCTGTATACAGGCCCAATTGCAAATTCACAAATTATAGATGACGTCTTAGAAAGCGTGACGGAATAATAGAAAGAACACCTTGGCTCACGATAAAATGAGCGGGTGTTCTTTTTTTAAAGGTGAGTTTGTTTTCTATATTTTCGAACATTTCCCCTCCAATTCATGCTACTATAGCCATAACATACCTTATAAGAAAACGAGCTAGATAACTTTAAACAAGGGGGCGAAATAGATGTATGAGCAGAAAATAAAGGAAAACGATGCAAAGGTAGAAGCGTTTATTGAAACGGTAGAAAATCCTAAAAAACGTGCGGACGCATATAGGCTTTTGGAAATTTTCACAGAAACTACAGGGTACCAAGCAAAGATGTGGGGAGATAGCATGATTGGATTTGGATCCTATCATTATAAATATAAATCGGGCCATGAAGGGGATGCAATGCTCGTTGGTTTTTCACCACGTAAGGCCAAGTTCAGTCTATATTTTGCTACAGGGGACACAGAAAGAGAAAACTTACTAGAGAGATTTGGTAAGCATAAAACGGGAAAAGCTTGTGTGTATATTAACAAGCTAGACGATGTGGATGAAGAGGTTTTAAAAGAGCTTATTACACAATCTGTTCAGTTTTTACAAAAGACATATCCAGCACAGTAATAGTTAGCAATTTGAAAGAATCGTTTTATCTCTAAACGTATGCGCAATTGAACGTTAACGTAAATACAAAGTGATACAACAGAAAGCCGGCTGTGGAGGTTCATCTCTACAGCTTTTTCAATAGATAAGGAAGTATAAAAAAATGGCGGTATGTTGTTCTTAGACAGGAACAGCCACGTCCAGCTCCAGCGCCCAGAAACTAGGCGACTTCACGAAATCGCCCTACGATAAGTCATCATCGGTTCGTATCCTCACCGTGATCCCTTTATCTCAGTTGATTCGCTCCATCCGCTACGTTTCTAAACGACGCTCTGCGCTTTTCTTTTAACCAGAGGCTTAGTCGCACTTATACCCTTGTGGTGAAAGTCATCATCGGTTCGTAAAATAAAGGAAGGTCGACTAAAACCGGCCCTGCCGGCCAACGCCGACATACCCCTGATGCAGGGGCATGAAACATTATCTCAGTTGATTCGTTCCACTCGCTACGTGGGCCCGGAGGATCCGGGTCATGCCGACGTTGCCTCAGGACGAGGCGAACTTAGTCGGCGTTCCTTAAAACGGGCGCTTGCGCCTTTGTTCGTGCTTATAACCATTTCCACTATGTGAAGGAAAATGAATGTGTTTAGTTGAAAGCGCTTTTAAAATATAGTTTATGTAGATGGAAAAACAAGGAGGAATTAGCATGAAAAATATCTTGCTGGCATGTTCTGCAGGAATGTCGACAAGTTTACTTGTGACAAAGATGGAGGAGAAAGCTACGGAAAAAGGAGTGGAGGTTACGATTTGGGCAGTAGCACAGGACAAAGTAATGAAAGAAATTGAAAAAGCGGATGTACTATTAATCGGGCCACAGATGCGCTTTATGAAAAATAAGTATACGGCGGTAGCAGACGAACATGGCATACCAGTTGATGTTATTGACCCGATTGCATACGGGAGAGTGGATGGAGAAGCCGTACTAGATAAGGCCTTAGCGTTAATTAAAAATTAACAATTGAAAAGGGGGAACAATGATGAATAGTAAGTTCATGAGTTTCTTAGAGAACATGTTATTACCTATTGCAGATAAGCTAAACAACAATCGTTATTTATCTGCCCTAAGGGATGGCTTTATGGTGGCATTGCCACTTATCATTTTCGGTTCTATATTTGTTGTTATTGCTAACTTTCCTTTCCTGGACAAAATGATCAGTGAGGAAGCATTTACCGCATACCAGAACGCCCTTGGGCCAGCCTCGGCAGCAACTTTAAGTATCATGGGTGTATTTGTAATGATTGGGATTGGTTATAAGCTGACAGAGCATTACGGTGGGGAAGCAATCTATGGGGGTGTCGTAGCGTTAGCAGCCTTTTTAATCATGACCCCACAGGTGCTAGAAGGGGTATCAGGTGTTATTCCCACGTCAGTCCTTGGTGCAGAAGGGATGTTTCTTGGTATTTTCACAGCATTTATTTCAGCAGAATTATATCGGTTTTTTGTTAATAAAAATTGGACCATAAAAATGCCAGCGGGTGTGCCAGGTGCTGTTTCAAGGTCCTTTAGTGCATTAATTCCAATTACATTGACTTTAACCGTTTTCTTGATAATCCGAATAATTTTTAGTTATACAAACTTCGAGACTGTACAGAACTTTATTTATAGTGTTATTCAGCAGCCTCTAACCATACTTGGAAGTGGGCTACCTGCAACAATTATTGCGGTGTTATTAATTCAAGTCTTTTGGTTCTTCGGACTTCATGGTCAAATTATTATAAACTCCGTGTTTGATCCAATTTGGTATACACTTAATGATCAGAATCTTGCTGCGTTTCAAGCAGGTACAGAGCTACCTAATATTATTACGAAACAGTTTATCGATTCATTTTTAGTAGGTATGGGTGGTTCTGGTATGACGCTTGCAGTCATTATCCTCATCTTCATGATAGGAAAAAGCAGACAGTTAAAAGAGCTAGGTAAACTTGGGGCACCAGCAGGCTTATTTAATGTGAATGAACCGATCATTTTTGGCTTGCCAATTATCATGAATCCATTAATCTTAATTCCATGGCTGCTTGCACCAGTTGTGGTGACACTGATTACGTATTTTTCAATGCAAACAGGGTTGGTGCCACCTCCAGCAGGGGTTATTGTGCCATGGACAACACCGCCTATTTTAAATGGATTCCTGGCTACAGGAAATGCATGGCAGGGCGGGGTACTGCAGGCCTTTAATTTACTGGTCGTAGTGTCCATTTGGTGGCCGTTCTTAAAGATTTTGGATAAAAATTACTATGAAACAGAGAAAACAGAAGGAAAAGATGTAGCTTAAGGCTAATAAGTAAAAGTAGAAATGGAACATATATTAATAGACTTTCGAGGTGGGTAGCTTGTGGAGACGACAACAGAAATTGCTTTTCAAATTATATTGTTTGCTGGAAATGGAAAATCCAACGTGATGGAAGCAATCCAGGAAGCAAAAAGAGGAAATTTCACGGAGGCGGATCGGTTGGTAGAAGAAGCAGGAGAAGAATTAAGTAAAGCGCATTACTATCAAACCCAGCTGCTACAAAAAGAGGCAAATGGAGAAGAAAATCTGATCAACGTCATGCTAATTCATTCACAGGACCACTTAATGACAGCGATGACTGTCAGAGACCTAGCTATTGAGATTATTGAAATCTACCGTAATAAATAAAGTGGAGGGAAAGAGATGGCAAAACAAACAGACTATTTATTCCCTGATGGCTTCTGGTGGGGGAGCGCAACTTCTGCCACACAGATTGAAGGAGGAGCCACGGAAGGCGGGAAAGGTAACAATATTTGGGATCACTGGTACCAGACAGAAGAGAATCGTTTTTTTGAAGGGGTGGGCCCAGAGAAAACTTCTGACTTTTACCATCGTTATAAAGAAGATATTGCGTTAATGAAGGAAATTGGGCATAATACGTTTCGCTTTTCGATCTCCTGGTCTCGTCTTATTCCCGGTGGTAGAGGAGAAGTTAATCAGGAGGCAGTGGCTTTTTATAACGCCGTAATTAATGCGTTATCAGATAATGGGATAGAACCCTTTATAAATCTCTATCACTTTGACATGCCTTATGCATTGCAAGAAGAAGGTGGTTGGGAAAGCCGGGATGTAGTGGAGGCCTATGTAACGTATGCAACCGAATGTTTTCACTTGTTTGGCGATCGCGTGAATGTCTGGTTTACGTTTAATGAACCGATCGTACCCGTTGAAGGCGGTTACCTCTATGATTTTCATTATCCTAATATAGTTGATGCTAAAAAGGCTGTACAGGTTGCATACCATACGATTATTGCGCATGTAAAAGCTGTAGAAGCTTTTCATCGTTTACCAGGACAGAAGGGGAAAATAGGTATTATTTTGAACTTAACTCCTTCATATCCAAGAAGCCAACATCCTGCAGACCTTAAGGCTTCCCGAATTGCCGATTTGTTTTTTAATCGGAGCTTTTTAGACCCTGCTGTTTTAGGTAAATATCCTGAGGAGCTAGTAGAGCTTTTAAGACAGTACGATCACCTGCCAGAAACGTTGCCAGAGGATACAGCATTAATCCAAAACAATACCGTCGATTTATTAGGTGTAAATTACTACCAGCCAAGACGTGTTAAAGCGAAAGAACATGAACCAAATAAAGAGGGTCCCTTTATGCCGGATTGGTTTTTCGATCCATATGAAATGCCTGGAAGAAAAATGAATAAATATCGTGGTTGGGAAATCTATGAAAAGGGCATCTACGATATCATGGTAAATTTAAAAGATAATTACGGGAATATAGCGTCGTTTATTTCGGAAAATGGCATGGGCGTACAAAACGAAGAACGATTTATGGAAGATGGAGAAATCCAGGATGATTACCGTATCGCCTTTATTCGAGAACATCTCAAATGGCTGCATAAAGCGATGGAAGAAGGCTGTAATGCAAAGGGTTACCATCTGTGGACCTTTATGGACAACTGGTCTTGGATGAATGCTTATAAAAATAGGTATGGATTTTACTCGGTGGATCTTGAAACAATGGAAAGAACACCTAAGAAAAGTGCCAAATGGTTCAAAGAAGTTTCAAAGCGTAATGGATTTTAGATAGCTTGAGCGACAAGTATACGTGGAGAATTAGTAGAGTGCCTCGGCACTCTACACTCCTATTAATGAGATTAATAGTCCTATTTAAAAAAGTAGCACATACAAAGAAAGCTTGTAGAGGAGAGTCATGATGATGAACTCCAGAATGAGAAAGGTTTTAAAGGAACTCATGCAAACAGAAACATCTGTTACAGGGAAGTACCTTGCCCATATTAATGACGTAAGTACTAGAACTACCAGAGAGGACATACGAAATCTAAATTTAATCCTAATGAATAACGGGGCGACAATCGAAGCTGTTATGGGAAAGGGTTATCAATTAAATATAACCGATGAACATCGATTTCGGCATTTTTTGACGGAAATGTCAGAGTATATCTTTGCTAGTGACGAAGCACTTCCGCAAACTCCTAAAGATCGTGTCCAATATATTATGCTTCGTTTATTGCTTGAGGAAGCCTATATCAAACTGGAAGATTTAGCTGATGAATTATTTGTTAGCAAATCAACGGTGCAAAATGATCTAAAAGATGTGAAAAGACTTCTTGATTCTTATAAGCTCACTCTTCATTCTCGTCCTAATCACGGACTAATAATTAAAGGGGATGAAGTGAAGATCAGGTTCTGTATCGCAGAGAATATCTTTAACCACACACATGGAGAAGGGGGCCATTACTTGGATCCCTTATTCTCTTATTTAACGAAATCAGATCTTGCTAGTATACAAGACCTCATTTTATTAAGGATTAAAGCACATGATATTACATTATCCGATATCGCCATCCAAAATCTTGTCATTCATATCGCGATTGCCTATGAACGAATAAGAAGCGGTAATCACGTGAATTTGTACAAAATGGACACAAAGCAGATTGAAGAGCAAAGAGAGTATGCGGTTGCTCAAAATATTGTTAGCAGTGTGGAGGACAAGTTTAACGTCACCTTTCCAAACGAAGAAACTGCCTATATCGCGATTCACTTGTTAGGAACTAAAATGATAACCCATATTAATGGCGAGTCTAAGGTGATGAAGCATGTAATAGAAGAAGACATTATGCAAATTGTAACGAAGATACTTGAAAAAATCGAAAAAGAATTGACTCTCGGGGTAAAGGATGACCCTGAATTAGTGATGGCATTATCCCTTCATTTAAAACCAGCCGTTAATCGCTATAAATATGGAATGAATATTCGAAATCCCATGCTTGCTGATATAAAAAGAAATTATCCGCTTGCCTTTGAGGCGGGAATATTAGCGGGATTAGTGATCGAACAACATACAGAAACAAAAATCAATGAGGGTGAGATTGGTTATTTAGCATTACATATAGGAGCCGCTATTGAAAGGAGAAAACTCACAACAGGACCATTAAGGTGCCTGATTGTTTGTGCATCAGGGCTAGGGACAGCTCAACTAATCTACTACCGGTTAAAAAACCAATTTGGAGAACGGCTTGATGTGGTAGATACAACAGAATTTTATAAGTTAAGCAAACGGTCGTTGGTAGATATTGATTTCATTATTAGCTCCATCCCGATTAAAGAAAACCTTCCAGTTCCAGTGTTAGAGGTGAATGCTGTATTGGGAAGTAGAGATATGGAAAAGGTAGATCGTTTTATAGCAAAAAAACAAAATAATTCATTACAATTCTTTGAAAAGGATTTAATGTTTTTAAACATGAATTTTACATCAAGAGAAGAAACAATGGCGTTTATTACAACTCAATTAGCTGAGCGATCTCTAGTAGACGAAACGTTCCTTTCTGCTATCTATGAAAGGGAGGAAGTAGCCCCGACTTCTTATGGGAACCTAGTAGCCATTCCACACCCTATTACACCCCAAACGACGCGAACATTTTTATCAGTATGCACCTTGCAGAACCCGATTATTTGGAGCGAAAAGCCTGTACAATTTATATGTGTACTCTGTGTGAAGAAAAACAGTCAAGAGGATCTTCAATCTATGTATGAAGAACTTGGAAGAATTG